>JBAWAI010000141.1:0-20877 GCA_049589215.1 Terriglobales bacterium
CTGAACACTTTCAGCCAGCCGCTCCTCGAGGCGACCGAGTCCCATCTCAAAAATCTCTACTCGGAGTTGATCGCGCCCATCCGCCATCAACTCGACGCCAGGCATTTGGTCTTTGTGCAACACGGCCTCCTGCACTACGTGCCTTTCCACGCCTTGCACGACGGTGAGTCCTACTTGATCGACCGCTTTTCCGTTTCCTACGCCCCCAGCGCCAGTGTCTACGCGCTCTGCCAGTCGAAGCCCGCGAACGCCACCGGAGACCCGCTCATCCTGGGCGTGCCCGATGCGCAAACGCCCTCCATCCAAACCGAAGTTGATGTGCTCAGCGCCATGCTTCCCAACGCCAAAGTCTTCGTGGGTGAGCAGGCCACCGAAGCGGTATTGCGAGCCCACGGTCGCGCCAGCCGTATCGTTCACATTGCGACCCACGGCTACTTCCGGCAAGACAATCCTATGTTCTCCTCGATTCGCCTCGGCGATTCGCACCTGAGCCTCTACGACCTCAGTCACCTCCAGCTGCCCGCCGAGCTGGTCGTCCTCAGCGGTTGCGCCACCGGCCTCAACGTCATTACCCCCGGTGACGAGTTGATTGGCCTCGCGCGCGGATTGCTTCAGGCCGGCGCGCAGTCACTGGTCCTCAGCCTCTGGGACGTCCACGACGAGAGCACCAAGGATTTCATGATCGCGTTCTACGCCGGCTTGCAGCAGGGGCAGTCCAAGTCCGCCGCCATGCAGGCCGCCATGCTCGAACTCCGCCAGAAGCACCCCCACCCCTACCACTGGGCCCCTTTCTCATTGATAGGCAAGGGTTAAGCGGCCGTCCTAATATTTTCGGCCCCGCCTATATTTTTCGCCGCCCTCGGCTCCCTTATTCAACAGATAGAAAGATTCAGCAATCAAGAAAGGCCACTTTCAGATGGAGCACTTTTCCGAGCAATCATGGGCCGATTTTGCACGAGGATTCGGCTCGTCACAGAAAGCGCCGGGCATCGTCGCGCATCTCGCGGCGGGCTGCAGTGGTTGCAAGTCATCCGGCCGTTTCTGGAACCGCCTGCAAACCATGGCTCTCGCCGAAAGCGACTACCGGGCTCCTGAAAATCTTGTGCGTCTGGCCAAGCTCGAATTCAGCGCCAAACGCGAATTTCAGGCCGAAAAGTGGACTCTGGCCGGCGTTCTCTTCGATAGCGTTTCCCAGCCTTTGCTGGCCGGCGTGCGCAGCAGCGCGGCGATCGCGAGGCAAGTGGTATATGAGGCGGAAGGCCTCACCGTTGATCTGCGTTTTGACGTTCTCGTGCCCTCGGGCCGGGTCTCCGCGGTCGGCCAGATCCTCGATATCCGCGCGCCCCGTGAGCGCCTGACCGGCTCTCCCGTAGTTGTGTGGACCAAAGACGGTCGCTTGGTGGCGACTGCAACCGCCAATTCAAATGGCGAATTTCAGCTCGAATTTGAGTCGATGGACGATCTTCGGCTCACCGCAAGGGTGGGTGGCCGCAGGGTCAAACTGCCCCTCGTGAACTTGAAGTAACGTGACTCCCCTTACCAAAGAAACGATAACTGGTTACTCGCAAGAGATTACGGGTGTAAGTGGCGAGCCGACAGTAGGCAAGCTAAACTCACAGAACTTCAAGAGTGGGCCCCGTTTCAGAAAGGGAACTGAAATCATGAACGGACAGAAAAACCAAATGCGGACGAAACGAGTGGGGTGGCTGGCATGCCTCGTATTGCTGCTCGTTGCGGCGGCGGCGCCTTCGGCGCAAGCCCAAACCCGCCTCATCGTACGCGACTCGCTCGGCCTTCCGGGCCTCAACCTGACCTGCCTGCTCGCGGGCTGCAAGGTCGTCGAAGGTTTAGGCGATCCCAACGGCCAGCTCTTCCTGGTCACGTTGCCGCCGCTCCTGAATCCGGTCACGTCCCTTCTGCGCCTGAGTCTGGACCTGGGCGTCCTGTCGGTCGAAGTCGATCAGGTCGTCAACCCTGCGCAGCCGAACAGCCAGGGCACGCCGTCCTATCTCACCGATGAAGCTCCGGTCTCTTACTACGGAACCACCGTCTGGCATGGCTACCTGGTGCAGCCGGCGAATCAGCTGATTCGCACCGCCCAGAGCCAGTCGACTTTCAACGCCACCGGCTCCGGCGTAATCGTCGCCGTCATCGATACCGGCGTTGACGTCAACCATCCCGTGTTGCAGGGCGTGCTCGTGGACGGCTACGACTTCACGCGAAACGTTCCCGGCGGCAACGAGGATGTCGACGTCACCAGCAACACCTCCAACACCGGCAGCTCGTCTCCGGCCACGCTCGATCAGCGCACGGTTGCCGTTCTCGATCAGCGCAGCGTCGCCGTACTCGATGGCTCCGGCAGCAACTATTCCGACTTCGGCCATGGCACCATGACGGCCGGACTCGTGCACCTGGTGGCGCCGCAGGCCAAAATCATGCCGTTGAAAGTTTTCACGGCCAGCGGATCCGCCTACGACTCTGACATTCTTCGCGCCATCTACTATGCAGTTGCCAACGGCGCGCAGGTCATGAGCATGAGTTGGAATTATCCCAGCTACTCCACCGAACTTGCCACGGCGATTAAATATGCGAATGGCAAGGGCGTCGTCTCAGTGGCCGCCGCTGGCAATAACGCCCAGAACGCGATGGTCTATCCGGGCGGATTGCCGGGAGTCATCGATGTGGCCTCAACCTCCAACAATGATACCCAGTCGTCCTTCACCAACTATGGTGTGCCGCCCGTGTATATGGCCGCTCCCGGAGAGAGCGTAGTCACCACCTATCCGTGGGGCACGTATGCCGCTGCGTCAGGCACGTCGTTCAGCACACCGCTCGTCGCCGGCACCGCGGCTTTGATGATGGGTAACAACAGCAACTGCCCGAGCTGGACGGTTCCGGTCGGTTTGGCCGACGCGCACTACATCGGCTACCTCGACCTGGGTTACGGCCGCCTCGATACCTATCAGGCGATGCTGACTTGCAATCTGCTCTAGGGAACGACGCGCAGACCACGAGATGGCGGTTATCGACAATCCGCTGCTGCAAGGGCCGGGACTGCTGTTACGGGTCAAGGAACTGGAAGAGCAGCATCTCGCGTTCCGTAACTCGCTGGTCTGCGCGTTCAACCAACTGCTCGACCTCAAGGACATCAGCACCGGAGTCCACAGCACGCGCCTCGCGGAGTGGGCGCTTCGCGTCTCGCGAAAAATGAATATCCCGGAAGACCGCTCCTACCAGGTCGAAGTCGCCGCCTTGCTGCACGACATCGGCAAGATCGGCGTTCCCGATTCGATCTTGAAAAAAAACGGTCCGCTCACCGCCGACGAACGCACCCTCATCAATCGTCACCCGGAATATAGCTGGTCGATTCTGCGCCTGTTTCCGGGCCTCGAAGAGGCCAGCCTTTACGCGCTGCACCACCACGAAGCGATCAATGGAAAAGGTTATCCTGCGGGCCTGAAAGGCACCGACATTCCGCTCGTTTCACGAATCATCTGCGTCATCGACGCCTATGACGCCATGGTCTCGAACCGTTGCTATCGCGCCGGTCTCCCGCACGACGAAGCCGTTCGCCGCCTGGTCAAAGACAGCGGCACCCAGTTCGACACCGACGTCGTGCAAGCCTTCATACCCATCGCCGAGCAGGAATCCGCCGACGTATTCGCGGCCGCCGGTACCAGCAGCACCGCCGCCCTATAATAATTCCAGAGATCGATTCCAAAAGTGCAACCGCCGAATGCAACTCCAGATTTAAGCATCGGCCATCTGTGAGATTGGCTTCTCCTGCAACAACAGCTCCGTCGCCTGCACGCGCCGGTCGGCATGAAACCAGCGTTGCACAACGTTGTCGCAAAGAAAGTTCGCCAGCGAAAGCAAACTCATCCCCTGATGATGAACCATCCACGAGCGCACCAGTTCGTAGGGTTTGCGTCCGAGCAGTTTGCGAGAAACCGTGTAATCCGCCGCCTCATAAAATCCATAGGACCCAAACCAGCCGAGCCTGTTCATCCGCTCCAGGTTGCGGAGCGCCGCCTTGCGGTCCACGCTCAAAGCCAGAAACGAAGAGTAAGGCGAAACGATCAACGGCTCCGTTTCGTTTTTTTGCAGCGCCAGGTTCGGCACGCCGAACGCCTCATAGTGATAATCTCCCGCTTCATTGCGGCGCGCGCACGCCGATTCCGATATCCCCCACAGAATTCCCTTCTCGGCTGCATACTCCTGTTGCGATCGCACCGCGGCCACGATCGCCCGGTCCAGCAGCGTGTTCGGATAACTCCTCATCCAGATCGTAGGCATCAGATATTCGAACATCGTTCCCGTCCACGACATCAACACCGGACGCCCATGGTCCCGCGTGAAAGGACGGTCGAGCCGGAACCAGCAATCTTGCGGAATATCCTCTTTCGCGATCGCGACAAAAACTGCGGTGCGCGGCTCCGTGGCCAGCAAATCGTAACAATAAGGCTGCAGTTCTTCCGATTGCGCATCAAAGCCCACCGACATCAGCAGCCGCTGCTCGTCCAGCAAAAACGAAAAATCCATTTCATTCGCCAGATCGCGCGCCTGCCGCGCGATTTGCAATAGTTCGGCGATCAGATTCCGCGTATTCCGGCGAGCCTCGCCAAGCAGCCCCTTTAGTTGCTGTCCTAGCGCCTGACTTCCATTCGTCGATCCCACTTGCATGGCGTCGAGCCGCCCCTCCAGTTCTGCAATCAGGTCAGGCAGCTGCTCCAGCGCCAGAGAATCATCAATATGCCGCGCATCGCCCATCAGCTTCTCGCGCACGGCAGAGAACTCCGGCAAACGCCATGGCATATAGGTGCGAGCCGCATCGCGCAGGCTCCGAACGCGCGCATGCGCCTGTTCCCGGAACCAGTCAATGTCAGCGGCAACCTCATCGCGCGCCCGCGATTTCTTTTCCTCCAGCGCATCCTCAGGAAAATTCAGGATCGCCGTCATCCAGTTCTCGCCTCGAATCTCCGCCTCGTACCGCGCCAAAGCCCGCTTCGGCAGCGCCCGCAATCGAACCAGCTCTCGCAGGTAGTCAAGAAATCCTTGCGTCAACCCTCGTGAAAAAAGCGGCTGATGCAAATGCTCCAGCAATCCCTGTTGCAGCGTCCAGAGCGATGCCACCAGGTTCCCGCTGTCCACCGACGAAATAAAAAACGGCGCCTTCGGCTCCAGCGTGTGCGTGTCATACCAGTTCATCAGATGACCGCGATACTTCGCCATGCGACTCACGGTTTGCAGCGTCTTCCGCGTCAACTCCGTCATCTCAGGCACGGTCAAATAGCCGAACTCGCTCGCTGCCTGTCGCGCATTCAGCAGCAATCCAACGTTCGTCGGTGAAACGCTCGCCGCCACTTTTCGCGGCTCGTCCTGAACATTGTCCGGAATCAGCCAGTGGTGCTCTTCGTTTGAGAATTCCTCAAAGTACCGCCAGATGCGCAATGCCGACCTGCGCAGCAGTCTCGCTTCGCCGTTCGTAATCTCCGGCGGCGGCTCAATCGGGCACGTGTTCAGCCATAGCGCGAGCCCTTTGCTTCCCGCCCACAGCGCAAGAATCGGCGCCGCCGCCAGCAACGCCTCAGGCCGCGTCCTCCAGATCAGCAGCCCCATTGCGACCGCCACGAACGGCAGCCAGTCGAGATATCGGTCAATCGGCGTCTGCTTCTGCCCCAGCTCCGCTTCCGCAGCCGTCTCCCACTCGAGCAGATTCTTGCGCGTAATCAGATGTCGCACGAGCGCGCGCACCACCGCATCCAGCGATAACAGCGTCTGGTGCGCCAGCAACGTCAGCGTTAGCAGAACCGTAAAGTTAGCCGCGAAAACATTATTCAGCGCGTCCCGCGCCATCCCCGGATTGCGCCCCACCACAGCCCGCGTCAGCCCAAACGCAAACTCCACCCACGCCGGCACAAACAAAATGCAAACCGTCGCCAGCGTCCATAGAATCGGATGCCCCATCACAAACCAGCCAAACACCAGCAACGCAAAAGTTGCCGGCTCGACCAGGCTGCGCCGCAGGTTGTCCAGAATCTTCCAGCGCGAAACCAGCGAAATCGGATTCTCAACTCGCGCCCCCGATTCGTCCGGAACCCGGTCTGATAGCCAGTCCACGATCTGCCAGTCGCCGCGCAGCCAGCGGTGTTTGCGCCGGTTGTAGGCGCTGTAGTGCGACGGATAGTCCTCGATCACAATAATGTCAGTCGTCAGTCCAACCCGCGCGTATGCGCCTTCAATCAGATCGTGGCTGAGCAGCGCATTCCGCGGAAAGCGCCGATCCAGCACGCGGCCCATCGTATCGACTTCGTAAATTCCTTTTCCCGCAAACGTCGCTTCCCCATAAAGATCCTGATAAACGTCCGAAATCGCCCGCGTGTACGGATCAAGCCCGGTCTCGCCGGCAAACAGCGCAGCCAGCCGCGAGCGCGCCGTGCACTGCACGCTGATGCCGACTCGCGGTTGCAGAATTCCATACCCGGCCACCACGATATTGCTCGAAGGATCGACGATCGCCTGGTTCAACGGATGCGCGATCGCTCCCACCATGCGGTGCGCCGAGCCGCGCGGCAATTCCGTATCCGAATCGAGCGTAATCACGTAGCGAACACTCGGCAGAATCGACAAATCCCCGATCTTCACCGGAAAACTGTCAAACTGCCCGCGCAGCAGGTGATTCAGGTCCAGCAGCTTTCCGCGCTTTCGCTCCCAGCCCATCCATCCGTGCTCTCGCGGGTTATACACGCGGTGGCGATGAAAATGAAAAAACGTTCCCGCTCCCTTCGCCGCGTAGCGCTCGTTCAATTCGGTCACCAGCCTTGAGCACAGCACCACCAGCGCATTCTCCTCGGGCGCGGGCTGGTGCGCGTCCGGCAGATCGGATACCAGTGCGAAATGAATATTGCGGTCGTGGTTGCCGAGGTACCGAACCTCCAGATCCTCCACCAGCCCGTGGACCTGCTCCTCGCCCAGCAGAAGCGTGGGAATCGCAACCATCGTCACGCAGTCATCGGCAACGCCCTCGGAGAAATCCAGCTTCGGCAAGGTCGTCGCCGGCAGCAGGTTCGTGGTCACATAATTCATCAACTGAACCGCGGCCTGCGAACTCGGCAACAACAAAATCAGCATCGAAACAAACACCAGCACTGCAGGCGTGGTGACCGGTGTCAACATCCAAACGGCAATCGTAATGATTGCGAAGGTCAGAACCGCAATGCCGCCGAGAAGAAATTCATCGGGATGCCTGCGCAACAACGTTCGAAAACGTTCCCCTATCGCCGGGTGATAGCCCACGCGCTGCGCAAGAATCGTCTCGCCTTCGGCCACCAGGTAATAACCGATGTGCGATTCGCGCAATCCGATCCGCGGATCGTCATAGGTCCTGTTCTGCGCCTGGCGCGCCAGCGCGAGCGCTTCCTTCGCAACTTCCAGTTCCGTCCGGTCTGATCGCCGCGCCAGCCGCGCCACGCTCTCGCGATACATGCTCCGGCTCTCCGCGCTCATCACCTCATATGAGCCCGCCGGGTCTTCGCCCAGAATTCCGTCAAACGGTATCAGCGATTCCAGTTCGTCCTTCCATGACGTTTGCGTCACATGCTGGAACACCTTGATGTAGGGCACAACTCTCTTTGCGGACTCATCCGGCGAATTCTTCCCGGTCGGATCAGCGACAAGCTCCGCGCCCCGCGCCGCAATCTCTTCCAGCAGAACCAGTTTCAGCGCCGGCACCAGCGCTCCGATTTCGTGAAACTCCAGCGGCGTCGTCTCCTCAAAAGCCACGCAGAATTCCGTGAACTGCATTTTTGAAAGAGACGTTCCCGCCGCCTTCAGGCAGCCCTCAGCGATCGCCAGCACCCTCGGCGCAATTTCGTTCTTGTCGGAAACCACCGGCAGCGTGCCGAGCGGCGCAAGGTCATTCATCACCTGGCGGGCCGACGACGAAAGCTGCTGCGCGTTAGTCCGCAGCCACAGCAAATCTTCCGACGACGAATTCCTGGCGTACGCACTCTCCACCTGCCCCGATATTCGCTTCAACGAATTGGCAAGCTCGCGGCAGCGCTTCGCCAGCACATCGGAAGCCGACGCCCCCGGCAACCAGTTCAGCGTCGCGGCCAGCTCCCGTGCGGCGTTCGCAAGCGCCGGATGCGCCGCGCCATCCTCGATGCGCGGAGCCTGCCGCCCTTCACCATGCGCGATGCTCTGAAGTTCTGTATGCGTCCCCATGACTCACCACTTCCACTTCTTCATTCGCTTTACCGGTAGCTCGCGGCTTGCAGTTCGAACATTTCCGCATATCGACCGCCGAGCCTCGTCAGCGTGTCATGACTTCCTTCTTCCGCAATTCGCCCGTTCTCCAAAACCACAATTCGATCGGCCATGCGCACCGTTGAAAACCGGTGCGAAATAAACAACGCCATCTTCCCGGCCGTCAAATCCGCGAAACGCTGAAACACCTCATACTCGCTGCGCGCGTCGAGCGCCGACGTCGGTTCATCAAGAATCAGCACCTGCGCGTCGCGCAAGTACGCCCGCGCCAGCGCCACCTTCTGCCATTCCCCGCCCGAAAGGTCGACGCCGCCATCAAATCGCCGCCCCAGCATCTGCTCATATCCGGACGCAAGCTTGCCCACCACGTCATCCGCCATGCTCTTCTCGGCCGAGCGTCTCACCAGTTCGCGATTGTCGATCTGCTCAATCCGCCCGACCGCAATGTTTTCCCGCGCTGTCATCTCGTAGCGCATGTAATCCTGAAAGATGACGCCGATTTCGCCGTACAGATCCTCCAGGTTGTAGTCGCGAAGGTCGACTCCATCGAGCAGAATCTCTCCCTCGAGCGGGTCATAAAGCCGCGTCAACAGCTTCACGATGGTCGTCTTGCCTTCGCCGTTCTCGCCAATCAGCGCGATCCGCTCTCCCGGCCGCAAACAGAAATTCAGCCGGTCCAGAACCAGCCGCGACCCTCCCGGATAGCGAAACGAAACATTCCTGAATTCAAATCCCCGCCGGATTGGCCGAGGCGCTGGCAAAGCGTTCGGCTTCGATGCAATCGTCGGTTGCATCTCAAAAAAAGCGATCAGGTCAGTCAGAAACAACGCCTGGTCGGCAATCGTCGAGAGCGTCGAAAAAGTCTGTTGCAGGTTTGAACTCGCATCGCGAATCGCATTCGCCAGAAAAGTCAGCGTGCCGAAGCTGAACACGCCCATAACCGTTTTCCAGACGGCAAACACATACGCCGTGTAATAGCCCGCCGTCCCAATCGCGGAGAGCACCGATCCCGCCGCAACCTTCCGCCGCGCCAGCGCAATGTCCTCTTCGTAGACTTGCGTCGAGAGCTTTTTGAATCGCCCGGTCAGAAAATCGCGCAGCCCAAACAACTTCAGTTCCTTGGCAGCTTCCTTGCTCCCGCCCAGAATGCGCAGGTAGTCGAGTTGCCGCCGCACCGGAGTCTGCTTGAAGTTTTTCGCGTATCCCAGAAACGCAAAATGCGTCTCGCCAATAAACGCCGGAATCACGCCGACCACCAGCAGCAACAGCAGCCACGGCGAAAACAGCATGATCGAAATCGACAACGTGATCGTCGTAATCACCTGCTGGATCAGCCGTCCAATCGCCTGAATCATGTACAGGCGGTCGGTTGCCTGCACGCGCGCCCGCTCCAGCCGGTCGTAAAATGCCGGATCCTCATACGCCAGCAGGTCAAGGCTGGCCGCGTGTTCCATCACGCGAACGCTGATGTGGTGCATGTACTTGCCCGCCAGCAGCGTGTCCAGATAATCGATCAGGCGGCCGAGCACGGCGATGCTCAAAGCAATCGCAAATTCACAAACCACCAGCCACCACAACCGCGTTCCTACCGCCTGGTGAGCTGTCAGGATGCGATAGATCGTGTCGATGATGAGCTTGGAAACCCAGAAGAGGCCGAGCGGCAGCATGGCAGCCGCGACCCGCGCCGCCAGTCCGAAAATAACCACGGCACGGCCCGACTCCCACACAAACCGCAGGACCGCCGGCACGTTGCGCAGCGCGGTGAGTCGCTCCCGCCACCCGCGCCAGAATTCAGGGTTCTCCCTCATAACGGTATCCGTTTCATCTGCCATAAGAATGTTGCCAGGAAAGTCCGCACGGCACTAAAACCGGCACAACCCGATTCAGATGAAGTGGCGGGTACGCTCAGGCGAGCCGGTTCTATTCAAGGCAGATAAAACTAAATTCATCTGGGTCAAACGGCTGTTGGATGAAAGAAATGCCCTTGTGGTTGACTCACTTGTGCATGGAAATTGAGCGCAAAGACCGCCCCATGCCAAATGGTGACCGGACTTTGTGCGGAAAATACGAAATGCCGGAGAATACGCCGCGGACGAGCGGGGCGAACCACTCGCCCCCAACTCATTTTTCGGAAACAGCAATCGCCGGCAGCCCCGCCTCGCTCAATCGGCGGTTGAGGGCCGGCAGTGTCGTTTGTTTGAAAGCCATCCATTCGCCGGTGCGCGCTTTGACTTGCTCGCTCGACTCCTTATAAAGCACTACAGCTTGCTCGGGCGTCGCGCGGTCTCCGCTCTCCACCACGCGCAGCGCGGATCCCATGTTCGTCAATCCAGGCTCCAGTCCCAGGTCGTGCGCCGAACCATCAGCCTTATTTGCGACGAGTTTCCCGAGCGCCGCCTGCGCATCGTTAAGCGACGATTTCAACTCCGCGCCCTGCCCGCCCTTGCGCTCAATACCGGCGATTTGCTTTTGCACCGACTTGATCTCAGTCAGCGTTCGGCGCGCGACCAAAGCCTCGTCATAAATCTGTTTAGCCAATGAGAACTGTTGTGTCAGCACTTCGCCCGTGGCCGTCGAGCGCGGATCCATCACAACTCGCAGCGATTGCGCCGTAGACTCCCCATCCACAGTGAGCCGCGCCTGATACACGCCCGGCGCCACCTTCGGAGCATTGGGCGGACGTGACTCGTCTTCTTCATCTTCAGCGGCGCCACCACTCCCCACTGCAAGGTTCCACACAAAACGATGCATGCCCGCGGTCGTCCCCAACATCTCAGGATCGCGAAACCAGCGATCGGCAATAGCCGCCGGCCCGCGTTTCGCCGCGCGATCCGCCGACGAAAACCGTCTCATCAGATTCTGCTGCGCGTCAAAAATCTCCAGGGTCACCGCTTTCGCCCGCGCCCTGAGCACATAATCAAGCACCGCACCGCTCGGCGGATTCTCCGCCGTCGGCTCCTCAGGCGGAAGCGGTGTTCCCGTAAATGAGTCATTGTCGATGCGTATCGCAACCGCCGGCTGGTACAGCCACGGCCCGCCCAACTTTGTTTGCGCTGCTGCCTTCGCCGCCTCGCGCGTCTGCCGCAGCGGCGTCATGTCGTCAAGAATCCAGAATGACCGCCCGTGCGTCGCAATCACCAGATCGTCGCCGTGCACGGTGAGATCGCGCACCGAGCAAACCGGCAGGTTCAGTTGCAGCGGCTGCCACTGGTCGCCATCGTCAAACGACACGTACACCCCAAGCTCAGTGCCCGCAAACAGCAGCCCTTTCGTCTGCGGATCTTCACGCACAGCTCGCAGAAAAGAAGCCGGCCCGATTCCCTGCGTAATCAGCTTCCATGTCGCGCCATAATCGCGCGTGCGATAAATGTAAGGTGCCTGATCGTCGAGCCGGCTTCGGCTCACCGCCGCATACGCGCCCGCCGCATCGAAATGCGATGCCTCGATCAGCGAAACCGCGCTCCACGCGCCCAATCCCGGTGGCGTCACATCGTTCCAGGTTTTCCCGCTATCGCGCGTTACGTGAATTAGTCCGGTGTCGCTGCCCGCCCATATCAGCCCCGCATCCAGAGGCGAAGGCGCAATCGTAGAAACAACTCCATACCCCTGCCGCCTCGCATCCTCAACGCTCGGATTAACGCCCGGCCCGCCCATTCCCTTCGTCGGAGAATTCTCCACCGCTCCCGTCAGGTCGCCGCTGATCGTCTCCCAGTGCAGACCGCCGTCCACCGTTTTCATGACGTACTGTGTACCCAAATACATTGCCCGCGATTCAGCCGCCGACGCGACCAGCACCGGCGACCATGGCGCTCGATATTTCCGGCGGTTGATTTCCGTCCCAAAAGTCGGCACCGGCCACGGCGTAATGTCCTGGCTGAAACCCGTCCGCCGGTTAAATCGCGAAACCGATCCGTAGGTTTCGCTCAAATAAATAATGTTCGGATCGCCGCCATCGACGACCATGTATCCACTTTCACTTCCTCCCGCGGGAAACCAGTCGCGCGGCGTAATCCCACCATGATCCGTGCGGCTCAGCACCGCCGCGCTTCCACTGTCCTGCTGCGCGCCATAAACCACATACGGAAATTGATTGTCCGTCGTCACGTGATAAATCTGCGCCGTCGCATGGTTGTACCACGTGCTCCACGTCACTCCGCGATCGAGGCTGACCGATGTCCCCTGATCCGTCCCCAGCACCATGCTCGAAGAATTCTTCGGATCGATCCAGAGCTGGTGGTAGTCGTCTCCGCCCGGCGCGCCGCGCACAATCGCAATCGTCTTGCCCCCATCCTCCGAGCGATACAGCGCCACGTTCGGCATGTAGATCACATCCGGATTTTGCGGGTCGATGGTGATGCCGCTGAAATACCACGCCCGGCTCGTGAGGCGCGTGTCAGAGTTCACCAGCGTCCAACTGTCTCCGCCGTCATCCGACCGGTAAAGTCCTGACGCCTTCGACGGCGCAGCGCCCGGCGCATTTTGCGTCGACGCCTGAATCAGCGCATACACCCGTCGCCCGTCTCGCGCCACATCAACTCCCGCGCGTCCCCAATCGCCGCCCGGCAAGCCGTGCCCTTCAAGTCGTGACCACGTCTTTCCCGCGTCACGCGATCGATACAATCCGCCCCCCGCTTCATCAACCGGAGCATAAGTGCTCCACGGCGGACGGTGCGTGTGCCACGCTGTTGCAAACAGCAGCTTGGGATTCGACGCGCAGATTGCCAGACTGGCGATACCAATCTCCGGCCCCAGATCCAGCACCTTCGTCCAGTGCGCGCCGCCATCGCTCGATTTATAAATTCCGCGTTCGGCGTTCGGCCCGTACGCATGCCCCAGCGCGCCCACATAAACAACCTGCGCGTCGCGCGGATCAACCACGATGCGGCTGATCTGTCGCGTGTCATCAAGCCCAACGTGAGTCCACGTCCGCCCGCTGTCCACCGATTTATAAACGCCGTTTCCAGACGATAAATCGGAACGAATGTCCGACTCGCCGGTTCCGGCATAAATTATTTTGGGATCAGACGCAGCCACAGCCAGCGCGCCGATCGAGGCGATCGGCTGGCCGTCAAATACCGGAGTCCACACAACGCCCGCGTCGCTGGTCTTCCAAACGCCGCCATCGACGCCGCCAAAATAAAAAGTTGTCGAGTCGCCCGGCACGCCCGCGACTGCCACAGCGCGCCCGCCCCGAAACGGCCCGATCAACCGCCACTTCAGCCCATCAAATAGATCCGGCGAAACCGGCTGGCCAGCCGCGGTCATCGGAGCCGCAATCGAAGCCACCAAAAAAAACAACGCCAGCCCGCCCCACGACCGCCACCTTACATTCTTCAAGCTTTCAACCCTCGTCCTTCACGCGGTTCGTCTACCAGACCCGGCAGGCATTTTCGGCGACCATCGGCTCTCCCGCCTTGCAGCTGAATGCCTGCTGGAAAGCGGCCGAGTTCTGCACCGCTCCATTCACGCGCCAGCGTCCCGGTGAATGCGAATCCGTCAGCGCCCGCTTCCGCGCCTCCTGGTCGGTCACGTTCTGGCACCAGATCTGCCCGTACGACAAAAAGAACCGCTGCGCCGGCGTGTATCCATCCATCATCTTGACCGGCGTGGTGCCAATGATGTTCATCAGCGCCATGTAAGCCAGCTTCAGCCCGCCGTTGTCCGCCGTGTTTTCGCCGAGCGTCAACTTTCCGTTCAACTTCACCTCACCCTTGTCGTCCTTCACCGTGACAAAATTCGAATACTCGTTCGCCGTGCAAGAGACTCGCGCCTCAAATTCCTTGCCGTCCTCCGGCGTCCACCAGTCTTTGAAGTTCCCCTCTGCGTCGAACTTCCGCCCCTGGTCATCGAAGCCGTGCGTCAATTCGTGTCCAATCACCACGCCAATGCCGCCGTAGTTCACCGCATCATCCATCAGCTTCCCGTAAAACGGAGGCTGCAAAATCCCCGCCGGGAAATTAATGTCGTTCATCGACGACCGGTAATACGCATTCACCGTCGGCGGCGTCATCCCCCAATCCTTTTTGTCGGTCGGCTTGTCGATCTTGGCATAGACGCGGTGCACTTCAAACGCGGTCGCCCGCTGCGCGTTGCCCGCATAATCGTCTGCCTTGATGACCACACTGCTGTAGTCGCGCCACGAGTCGGGATAGCCAATGTTGTTCACAATCGTGTCCAGCTTCTCATACGCTTTTTTCTTCGTCGTGTCTGACATCCATGTCAGCTGCCCGATATCCTGGCGCATCGCGCTCTCGATGCCTTGCACCATCTTCAACGTGCGCGCTTTTCCGTCCGCCCCGAAAGTGCGATCCACATACAGCTTGCCGAGCGCCATCCCCAGGGCGCCATCGGTCGACTTCACGCACCGCTTCCAGCGCGGCTCCAGCTCCTGCTGTCCTGACATGAATGTGCCGTTGAACGCAAAATCCTCATCCACGAATGCCTTCGCCAGCTGCGGAGCGTAGTCGTTGATCGTTCTCCACCGGAGATACGTCTTCCAATCGGCCAGCGAAACCTTGTCGAGTTGCGCATTCACCTGTTTGAAAAACTCAGGATTACCAACATTCAGCGAACTAAACTTCGGCGATCCGTTATCGGCAAAGTAGGCCGTCAGATCGAAGTTTGGAGCCGTGCTGCTGATCTCCGCCACCGTCATCTTGTGGTCGCGGCTCTTCGGATCGCGTCGCGCCGTCCGGTCCATGGATGCTTGCGCCAGTCCCGTCTCGACAGTCAACACAGTCTTCGCTTCAGCCGCGGCCGTCTCCGGCGTGTCGCCAGCCAGCTCAAACATCTTCTGCACATGCTCCACATACTTCTGCCGCGTCTCCACCGACTTCGCGTCATCCTTTATGTAGTAATCGCGATCCGGCAGCGTGATACCACCCTGGTCCAGCACCGCTATCGTCTCGCCCGAATCATGCATGTCCGCGCCCGAATAAAACGCAAACAACGCCGGCGTGCCGTTGTGGTGCATGGCAGCGACCTGCTCAATCAATTCCGAATTCGACTTCACGCCGTCGATCTTCTTCAACTCCGGCAGTAGCGGCGCCGTCCCCTTTGACTCGATCGTCTTCACGTCCATGCATGAGCCGTAATAATTTCCCACCATGGTCTCAATCGCGGAATGTTTTCCCGGAGCCTGCGCCTCGGTCAGTATGTCTCGCAAAATATAAAGATTGCGATCGAAGAGCTGGTCAAACCGCCCCCACCGCGCCTTGTCCGGCGGAATCGGATTGTTCTTCCTCCACGTTCCGCAAGCGTATTGATAAAAGTCCACGCAGGGATCGACGCTCTTATCGATGGCGTTGATATCGAACGTAGGAATCTCCTGCGGTATCGATGACGGCGCACCGGCTGGGGACTGAGCCCTCAAAACCAAGCTGCCAAGCATCAAACCGGACACGCACAAAAGACGCGATAGACAAAAGAAGCGAGTCATAGCTGACCTCGAATAAGTGAAGTGTTTGCCCAACCACCGCCCCAAAAGGCGTCGAATCGGCAGACCAACACATTACTACAAAGCGAACGCCGTCCGCCTGACCCCATGCGACCGATCCGAGAGCCCGCGCCCCGCAATCAGGTCTATTCCCCACCTCATCGGTCTATGACTCCCGTCACTTGTCCCGCCGCCCCATTCGCGGTGCAATAAAGTCGGCACATCAGGGGAGTAATCTATGCGCGCATTCGGCCTTCTCGGCCTGGTCATCACTCTGGCGATCGGCATGTACTTCTACTCCACGCAGGTCAAGACCCTCGTGCCTTCAACAGCCGCCGCGGGCGGCACTCCGCAGGACATCACCACCATCACCGGGGTAAAAAACGATCTCATCTCCATCGCCAATGCCGAGCGCGGATACATGGCCACTCAGGGCAAATACGCTTCGCTCGACGAGCTCATCAGCGGCAACTACATCACCATCAAAAACGAGCGCCCGCCCTACGTCTACAACATCGAAGCCAGCGGCACCAGCTTCCGCGCCATCGCCACCCGCACCACCAAGGGATATCCAACTCAACTCTCGATCGGCGACGACATGCAAGTGCAGTCCTCAAACTGACACCTGAGATCTGACACCTGACGCCCTGAGATCTGACACCTGCCCTAAAACTCTTTCCCCGAATCCACCAAAATCGTAACCGGCCCCTCATTCACCAACTCAACCTGCATCGTCTCCTGAAAGCGTCCGGTCTCGCACCGTAACCCGGCCCCGCGAATCCTCTCCACAAAATATTCGTACAGCTCCCGCGCCACCTGCGGAGCAGCCGCCCCATCAAACGACGGCCTCTTCCCCCGCCGCACATCGCCATACAGTGTGAACTGCGACACCGCCAGCACCGCTCCCCCAACTTCCCCGAGCGAGAGATTCATCTTTCCGCCGGCGTCCTCAAAAATCCGCAGCCAGGCAATCTTCTCCGCCAGATACTCGGCATCAGCCCGCGCATCACCCGCGCCCACTCCGAGCAAAACCAGCAACCCAAGCCCAATCTCGCCTGTAATCTCGCCCGCCACCGTAACCCGAGCCCTGCTCACGCGTTGCACAACAGCTCGCATTCAATCTCCATCCCGGAAACGAAAACTAAAATATACGTGCCGAGGCTCCGCCACAATGAGCAACAAATACAGATGTTATGTTGCACCACGCTACATCCGTTTGATTCTTCCCAACATTGCTCCTACAATCCATTCGCCGCACGAACTTCTTCCTGGGGTTTATACATGCGATTCACTCTGACCGCAAAACTCGCGCTCGCCTCCGCGTCCTTGTTCCTTGCAGCCGCGTCCCACGCGCAATCCACGCCGCACGCTGACGTCGTCATCCAGAACGCCACCGTCATGACCGTCACCCACGGCGTCATCAAAAACGGCTCCGTCTATATCAAGGACGGCAAGATCGCCGCCGTCGGCGAAAGCGTCAACGCGCCCCCCGGCGCCGCCGTCATCGACGCCCAGGGCAAATACCTCACGCCCGGCATCGTCGACGCCCACTCCCACATCGCCCTCGATGACGACGTCAACGAAGCCACCAGCCCCGTCACGCCGCAGATGATCATGAAAGACGCCTTCGACTATCAGGACAAGGCCATCTACCGCGCCCTCGCTGGCGGCGTCACCACCAGCCTGCTCCTCCACGGCTCCGCCAACATGATCGGTGGCCAGGCCGTCGTCATCAAGCACAAGTTCGGAGACACGCGCGACGCGTTGCTCTTTCCCAACGCCCCCGGCTCCATCAAATTCGCCAGCGGAGAAAATCCCAAGCGCGTCTACGGCAGCCGCGATCAGCTTCCCTCCACTCGCATGGGCAACTTCGCCGTCCAGCGCGCCGCGCTCGTTGAGGCCCAGGACTACATGAAAGAGTGGGACGCCTACAACGAAAAAGTAAAACGCGGCGACAAAGATGTCACTCCGCCCCGCCACGATCTCAAACTTGACGCCCTCGCCGACGTTCTACGCGGCAAGCTCATGGTCCAGATCCACTGCTACCGCTCCGACGAGATGCTCACCGAGATGGCCATGGCCAAGGAGTTCGGCTACAACCTGCGCGCCTTCCATCATGCAGTCGAAGCCTACAAGGTTGCCGACCAGCTCGCCGCCAACAACGTCGCCATCGCCACCTGGGCCGACTGGTGGGGCTTCAAGCAGGAATCCTGGGACGCCATCCCGTGGAACGCGGTCATCGCCATGCGCAAAGGCGTCCGCGTAGCCATCAAAAGCGACTCCGAAGATTACACTCGCCGCCTCAATCAGGAGGCCGCTAAAATCATGCGCTACGGCGGAGCCACCGAAGAAGAGGCATTAAAAATGATCACCATCAATCCCGCCTGGATCGTCGGCGTCGACAATCGCGTCGGCTCCATCGAAGTAGGCAAAGATGCCGACCTCGTACTCTGGGACGGCTACCCGCTCTCCAGCACCGGCGTCCCAAACAAAGTTTTGATCGATGGCGAAGTCTACTTCGATCGCTCTCTGCCCGGCCTCGGCACAACTCACTATAAGGAGGGCGAATAATGTATCCCCCATCAAATCGTCCCATGTGGCGCGGACACTCCTGTCCGCGGCCTTTGAAGTTGAAGTTGAAGTTGCCTTTGACCTTGAAGTTGGTTTTGAAGTTGCCCTTGCCTTTGACCTTGCCCTTGCCTTTGCCGTCGCTTTTGCTCTTGACCTTACTCGCCGTCTTCTCCATGTCAGCGGCAGCCCAGGAAACACCAGTTGCCCTAAAAGGAGCCAGGCTCCTCACCATCACCCACGGCACCATCGAAAACGGCACCGTAATAATGCAAGGCGGAAAAATCACCGCCGTCGGCGCCAGCGTCTCCATCCCGGCCAACGCCCAGGTCATCGACGCCACCGGAATGACCGTCTATCCCGGCCTCATCGACTCCGAAACCCAGCTCGGTCTTACCGAAATTTCCGCCGAGAACATGACCAACGATCTCGTCGAGCCGAGCGACGAGATCATGCCCCACATGCACGTCTACGACGCCTTCCACGCCGAGTCCGCGCTCATCCCGGTCGCGCGCCTCAACGGAATCACCAACGCCATCGTCGCTCCCGACAGCGAGGACACGCTTCCCGGCCAGGACTCCTTCATACAACTGGCCGGCCGCGACGCCACCGAAATGCTTCTCATTCGCGACATCGCCATGCCTCTCAATTTCACCGGCGACCAGCGCCGCAACAAGGGCAGTTTCGACAAACACAGATTCCCCTCCACCCGCATGGGACTGATCTCGCAACTCCGCCAATCCTTTCTCGATGCCAAAGACTACGAAGCGAAGTGGACGGACTACGAGCGCAAGAAGTCCGAGTTCGCCTCCCAGGGCGAAGATAAAAATAAAGCCGAGGACAAAAGCGCCAACACCAAAGACGGCAAAACTAAAGACAAAGCCAAAGAATCCAAAAAGTCCCCGCCCATGGCTCCCAAGCGCGATCTGAAGCTCGAAGCGCTGCTCCCCTACCTCGACGGCAAAAAGACCATCGTCCTCGCCGCCGAAACTCCGAGCGATCTCGAAACCGTCGTCGCGCTCGCCAACGACTTCCATCTCAAATTCGTCCTCAATCACATCAGCCACTCGCAGCCCGTCCTCGACTATGTGGCCAGCCTCAAAGTCCCGGTCATCGTCGGTCCCATTTACGAGGCTCCCAAAGATGACGAGCGCTACGACGCCGTCTACAGCCTGCCCGCGCAGCTCTACAAGCGGGGAGTAAAAATCGCCTTCGCCTCCTACTCCGCGCACAACGTCCGCAATCTTCCCGACGCCGCTGGATTCGCCACCGCCTTCGGCCTCCCCTACGACGAAGCCATGAAAGCGGTCACCCTCAACGCAGCCGAAATCTGGGGCGTAGCTGACAAGCTGGGCTCGCTCGATGTCGGCAAAACCGCCAACGTAGTAGTAGCCAACGGCGATCCGCTCGATATGAAGACCGACGTGAAGCAGGTCTACATACAAGGCAAAGCAATCCCAATGACCAGCCGCCAAACCAGGCTGAGAGACGAGTACTCAAAATAAAAAAGAGTTCCCAGTTCCCGGTTCGCAGTTCTCAGTAGAAAACCAAAGCGGTGCTGACGAGCGATCGTAATTTCAGGAGCGAGGGCTTTTACTGAGAACTGACACCTGAGAGCTGACACCTGACAACTGAGAACTCGTTAACGCCCTTTGCATACTTTCCCAATCCCTTTTAGACTATTGGTTTCGATTTCATCATCTAATCGTGTGACCCGAACGCAGTCGTAATACGCCGGCTCGCATCCAGCCGAGCGACTCCAGTTTCAGAAACGAGGAGAACATGGCAGCAGTTGACGAGAAAGTGAAGCAGATCATCGTAGAGCAGTTAGGTGTGGACGAAGGCGAAGTCACGCCCAGCGCATCCTTTGTTGACGACCTCGGCGCCGATTCGCTCGACACCGTCGAACTCGTCATGGCCTTTGAAGAGGCCTTCGACATCGAAATCCCCGACGAAGACGCCGAGAAGATTCGCACCGTCAACGACGCGGTTGACTACATCGGCAAGCACGCCAAGGCAGGCAAGTAATTTGGCGAGCGATCTCGCGGGTCTCCGAAAAAGGCGCGTCGTCATCACCGGCATCGGCATGCTCTGCTCCGTCGGCAACACCACTGCCGAAGCGTGGCAGGCACTGACCGCCGGCAAGAGCGGTGTCGGCCGCATCACCGCTTTTGACGCCTCCGCCTTCGCCTGCCAGATTGCCGGCGAGGTCCGCAACTTCGACCCGCTCAACTTTATCGAGAAAAAAGAAGTCAAAAAAATGGGACGCTTCATCCACTTCGCGGTCGCCGCGTCGGATGAAGCCATGAAGATGTCCCAGCTCTGTGTCGGACCCGAAGAAGCCGAGCGCGTCGGCGTTCACATCGGCTCCGGCATCGGGGGGTTCGACGTCATCGAACGCGAGCACAAAGCACTCCTCGAGGGCGGCCCCCGCAAAATTTCTCCCTTTTTCATTCCCGCCGCCATCGTCAACCTCGCCGCCGGCCACGTCTCCATGAAGTACGGCGCCAAGGGTCCGAACGAAGCCACCGCTACCGCCTGCACCACCAGCGCCCACTCCATCGGCGATTCCTACCGCATCATTCAATATGGCGACGCCGATGTCA
>JBAWAI010000142.1:0-13262 GCA_049589215.1 Terriglobales bacterium
TCGAGACACAGGCATCCAAAAATATTCACCCAAACCGCGCCCGGTGTTCCTTAAGAATACAAAGGTCCATCGCCACAAACATCCCGGCCGCTCGCGCCCGCGCCGCTGCCCGTTCGTTGATTACATCTTCCTGCAACCAGATCGCGGGAATCTTCAGCTGAATCGCCTGCTCAACAATCTCATCCACAAACTCCGGCCGCCTGAAAACATTCACCAGGTCGATCTTCCCCGCCACATCGCGCGGAATTTCAGGCAGCGTCGGATAAGCTTCCTCTCCGAGCGACTCCGCAATCCCCGGATTCACCGGAATAATCTTGTACCCCTGCAACTGCATATACGCCGATACACCATGGCTCGGCCGCATCGGGCTGTCCGACAAGCCCACCACCGCAATCGTTTTTACCCGCGACAGTAACTCGTGAATAGCATCCATTTATTTTCCGATGATCATCCGAAGAAAATTTCGCGCCCGCGTCAGCTCTTGTGCCGCTCCATTTTTTGCCGGAACATGCGCAACGCCATCTTGCGAATCGAATCCGGTACTTCCTTGTTTTCCGACAGATTTTTCAAATCGTGGGCCAGCAGGTTTTTCATCAAGCCCAGCGAAGCGTCCGTTGGCGTGCGTGGATTAAACGCCAGGTTCCGCTGAATGGCGTAACTCTTTGCAAAGCGCCTCTTCATTGGAATCGTGCGCAAAACCGCGTCGAGCACATTTTTCTGCTGCGCGAAACCCTCGACCTCGGCGTCGGTAATCTTCGGCGAATCGAGCACCGCCAGGCAAACCAGCTTGGTCATGTCGCGGATCAAAATCGAACGATCTTCCTTGTTGCCGCGCATGGCCAGCGCAATGCGCCCTTTGATATCGAGCTTTGCGATTTTTTGCATTGTGCTGTCGCGCCGTTCAACATCCGGCTCGACCTTGGCATGAGCCGCCGCCGCCGCGGGTCCGGTATGAGGAGTGGCCTTGGAACCCGCCGCAGACTTCGCCTTATCAGCTGCCGTCTCCCCAGCTTTGCTCTCCGAACTTGCAGTCGCGCCTGCGCCCGCCTCGCCGTGCGGCTGAAACGGCTTGTCCTGCGCCACCTCAATCTCTGGCGCATTTTCTTTGAGATATTCGTTCAGCACCGCTTCCACGGTTTCGTCATGCGCTTCAGCTTCCGCTTCGGGAGCGGAAGCAGCGCCGCCGGAAACGACCGATATGGAAGAGACCCCAACTCTCTTGTCAATCTCCGCAGCCTCCGCCGGAGTGAGATTCGGATTTGCCTGCAACGCCTTCAGCAGCTCCGGAGACTTTTTCGCGCGCGCACTCGCCAGCAACACATCCACCACTGGTCGTCCGCCGCGCATCGCCAGTTCGTAAAGCGATTCCTCTGCCACGGTCGGATTTTCAACCAGCGCCGGCAGTAGCGGCATTCTCAGATTCTCAAACGCGACCCAATATCCCAGAACTTCTGCGCTCGTCGCCGCATCCTGTGCCGCCGCCAGGCATGCCTTCTCATCCCATCCCGCCAGCGTAAGCCGCGCTTGCTGTGCAAACACTTTATTGTGGAGCGTCAGATGAACAAGAATTTCGATCATCTCCAGCGGAGGCACCGAGAGCGATCCGCGCGCCGCCGATTGCATCAGGTTCGATGGAACCTGTGAAGTCCGGATTAACTCAATCATCCGAGCCATCGTTTATCCCTCGACTATTTCCTGACTTTCATCCTTGCCGAGCCTCCGCACAACCGATCCAGTTCCCGCACGGCAAGCTCCAACTCGCGCGTAATCCGGTTCGGCGTCCGCGCATACTCGTCGCTCAACGCGCGATAATACCAGAGCGTTCCTTCTTTCTTGCCGTTGACGCGCGCCCAGATCGCGTCCCCGTCCTTGCGATAATCGGCAAGAATTGTCCGCACGTTATGCAGCTTGTCCGATGCTGACACAAGCCGAGTCTCAGCATCGGCATGCGTCACTTCCTCAAGATAGCCGCGCTTCCGTTCAATCCAATCCGGCTTCGGTTCCCCAAACGAGTCCGTGCAGCCTTCCACAATCCGCGCCACGCGCGCGCCAAACTGCTTGCGAATCTCCCGCAGTCGAGGCATGCCGCCGCAATCCTCCACCACATCATGCAGCAGCGCCGCCATCGCCATCTCTTCGTCGCCGCCAGCTTCAAGCACTAGCGAAGCGACCGCCATCAGATGCGATAAGTATGGAACCGTAGTTGCCTTGCGCGTCTGTCCAGCATGCCATTTCGCGGCATAGCTAAATGCTTGCTTCAGCTTCGGGCCCAGCTTCGTCGGTCGCGGCCCCGTAGACGGCAACTTCGCCGGCCCCAACTTCGCCGATCTCAACTTCGACGGCCGCGCAACTCGCCCCTTCACTTCTTCTCTCCGCGCCGCATCCGCAAATAGGCCCGCATAAACGGCGTCAGATCGCCGTCAATCACGCGATCCACATCGCCCACCTCGAACTTCGTCCGGTGATCCTTGATCATCCGGTAAGGTTGCAGCACATACGACCGGATCTGCGATCCGAAATCGATGTCGAGTTTCGAGTCTTCGATCTTCTTCGTCACCTCGCGCTTCTTTTCCATCTCGTACTCGTAAATTTTCGACCGCAGCATCGACATCGCCTTATCTTTATTCTTGTGCTGCGAGCGCTCGTTCTGGCAACTCGCAACCAGGCCCGTAGGAATGTGCGTGATGCGCACCGCCGAATCCGTCGTATTGACGTGCTGCCCGCCTTTTCCGCTCGAACGATAGGTATCAATGCGAATATCGTCCGGCTTGATGTTGACCTCAATGCTGTCGTCAATCTCCGGAGAAACAAACACGCTCGCAAACGAAGTGTGCCGCCGCTTCGCCTGATCGAACGGCGAGATCCTCACCAGCCGGTGCACGCCAATCTCGCTCGTCAGATAGCCGAACGCGTATTCGCCAATCACCGAAAATGTCGCCGACTTGATCCCCGCCTCTTCACCCGGCTGGTAGTCGTACATCTCCGTCTTGAATCCCTGCCGTTCAGCCCAGCGCAAATACATGCGCAGCAGCATGTCGGCCCAGTCCTGTGACTCCGTCCCGCCCGCGCCCGGATGAATCGTGACGATCGCATTGAGCGCATCGTTCCCGCCTGAGAGCAGCGTTTCCGTCTCGACCCGGTCCACCAGCTCCCGCAGAGAATCGAGCTCGCGCTGCAGGTCGGCGCCGACGTCCTCGCCTTCTCTTCCCAGGTCAAAATACGCAACGATGTCGTCGGTTCGGCGCACCAGATCGCCTTCCAGCGACAGCACGTTCTCCAGGCGCTTGCGCTCGCGCATCACCTGCTGGGATTTTTCCGGATTCGACCACAGGTTCGGGTCGGAGGCCTGCTTTTCAATATCGGCTAATTGCAGGCGCAGCTTACCCGCGTCAAAGATACTCCCGCAGGTCGTGCACCTTGGTCTTCAGAGAGGAATATTGCTGTTCAAGTTCATCCAACATTTCTGGTCTCACTTCTTGATTGATTCCGTTTTTTTCGGTGCAGGGGGCATAAAACGTGCCGCAATCGCACCCACAGAAATTATCGCACACAGCCACGCGAACCAATCGCCGTGCCGCGTGTAGAACGTGGTACTCGAAATGAGCGCGTACGGCGCCACCAGCGCGGTTCGCTCCTTGCGCGGAGCCTGCGCCGTAATTCTTCCCCATGGGTCAATCACCGCCGTCAGCCCCGTGTTCGTCGCACTCAGCAGCCAGCGATTATTTTCAATCGCTCGCATGCGCGTTTGCTGGAGATGCTGCGACCATGCGCCGCTGTCGCCGTACCACCCGTCGTTCGAAATATTCACCAGCACCTCAGCCCCCTGCAAAGCAAACTGCCGTACCTCATTCGGAAAGATCGATTCGTAACATATAAACGTCCCCAGCCGCTCACCGCCCGCCACCAGCGGACTGCGCGAGCTTCCCCGTTGAAATTCGCCAACCTCTTTCGTCAATCCTCCCGCAAAAGCAAACAGCTTGGGAAACGGCAAGTACTCGCCAAAGGGCACGAGGTGAACCTTGTCATAGCGCGCGGTCCATTCTCCCTGCGGGCTGACGAGCGCAGCGGAATTAAAAATCTCCGACCCTCGGCCCCCATTGTGCATGGCGGGTTCGATCCCAATTGATCCGGTGATTACCCAACTGCCCGACTGCTTTGCGACTCCGCTGACCGGATCGCGAAACCGCGGATCATTGGTAAAAAAGGGAGCCGGCGATTCCGGCCAAACGATGGGAGCAAATTGTTGTCCCGGATTCATCCCCGGAACATTCAAGCTCAATTTCGCCAAATCATTCAGCGTGCTTTGAAAATAATCTTCCGTCCACGCCGACGTAATCGGAATATTGGGCTGCACCAGTAGCGCAGTGCTATCGGGAACGGCCACCGGAGGCACCGCCCACTGCCCCGACTGCAACGCCAGAGCCGCCCCAAACGCGGCCAGCAGCAGCCGCTTCCGCCGGGTTTTTTCCACCAGAAAAGCAGCCGCAAAAGCGCAGTTCACCATCACAAGTTCGAAAGACAGCCCATACACGCCCGCCAGCGTCGCCATCCGCGTGATTGCAAGGTTCGCCGTCTGCGCGTATCCCAGCAACTCCCAGGGAAACGCCGTCACCCGCGTCCGCGCCAGTTCCACCGCGACCCACAGAAACGGAGCCGCCACCAGCGCCCTTCTCGGCAACAATCCGCGACCCGCCACCAGCGCGACCAGCAATCCGAAAAGCCCGTGATACAGCCCGATGTACATGCAGAACAAAACCAGCGCCAGCGCCGCCATCGGAACCGGCAACCCGCCATAGCGGTGCATGGTGTCGAAAATCCAATAGCACGTTCCCCCGCTCCATAAAATCCCGCACAAGTAGCCAAGCAGAAATCCCTGCCACGGCGATGCCGGAGCCAGCTTCATCGCCGCATCCACTTGCAGTGCTCCCGCTTGCCGCGTCCGCAACAGCGCAATCAGCAAGGGCGCGACCGCGATCCACGCCAGCCAGTACAACCCGGGCAGCGGAAAGATCACCACCTGCAATCCCGCCGATAAGATTGTCAGCAGCCACGCGCTCGTGCGAATTTTTCTCACCGCGCAAGCATAACAAACTGCATCAACTAGAATCGCGAACTCCGCGGCCAAATCCGCCGCGTCCCGCGGCAAACTTAACGATTTAACTGGGAACCGAGAACTGACAACTGAGAACTATTCCCTAAACATTGTTCTCTCTCGCCCCCATCAGCTACCATAGCGAATCATGCTTTCTCTGCTGGGCGTGCTGCTCGTGCGAATTCTCGAAGGGATGTTCGTGGTCGGCCTCTTCGGCTCCACGCTGGTCCTTCTCATCACGTTTGTCGAAGACATCGAAACTCTCTTGGGACGGGAGGAATCGCACCACTCCTAGTCTCGCGCAGCGGTCGCTTTTCCCCACGCATGTCATCTACCAACCAGCCCGTCCCAAGTCCGGCCAACCGCGTTCGCATCGTCGTCGCCACCTCGGTGATGCTGACCTTCATCTCCTACTGGCGCGCGGCCGCCATCGTGTTAAACGACCTGGCTTCGTCCGCCTTCTACGCCTGCGGCATCGCCGAGCAGGCGGTCGGCAAATCCGCCCCCTGGTTCATCGTCGGAGTCATGCTCTTCTCGTTCACGGTCCGCGCCGTCTACGTCGAGAGCTGCTCGATGTTCGTGCGCGGCGGTGTCTATAAAGTCGTCAAAGAAGCTCTCGGCGGCACGCTGGCCAAGCTCAGCGTCTCCGCGCTCATGTTCGACTACGTCCTCACCGGCCCCATCTCCGGCGTCTCTGCCGGCCAGTACATTGTCGGCCTCCTCAACGAGGTCATGGTCACCGCCGACGCGCATGGCTGGATTCCGCGCGCCGTGCACAACATGTTCCACGGCACGCCGCAGTTCGACGTCAACTGGACCTCCGTTATCTTCGCCCTCGTCGTCACCATCTATTACTGGTGGGAGAACATCAAGGGCATCCACGAGTCCAGCGAAAAAGCGCTCTGGGTCATGCAGATCACAACCGTCATGGTTGTTGCTCTGCTGGGCTGGTCGGCCCTCACGCTCTTCAAGGTCGGATACCAGCACGTCCCGCTGCCCACACCCGGCAACCTGCATTTCACCAAAGAATCGCTCGGGTTCCTCCATCACAGCTTTCCCGATCAAAGCCTCGCCCAGAAGTTCGGCATCCTCGGCGTCATGATCGCCTTTGGCCACTCCGTCCTCGCCATGAGCGGCGAAGAATCGCTGGCCCAGGTCAATCGCGAACTCGCGCATCCCAAGCTCACCAACCTCAAGCGCGCCGCCATCGTCATTGCGCTCTACAGCTTTATCTTCACCGGGCTCACCGCCCTTCTCGCGGTCATGCTGATTCCGGACGCGGTTCGCGTCTCCGTCTATAAAGACAATCTGATCGCCGGCCTCGCCATGTATATGTACGGGCCCGAGCTGCTGCGTCTGATTTTCCGCGGCTTCGTCGTGGTCGTCGGTTTTCTGATTCTGTCTGGCGCCGTCAATACGGCCATCATCGGATCGAACGGCGTTCTCAATCGCGTCTCCGAAGATGGCGTCCTCTCCGACTGGTTCCGCTTCCCCCACAAGAAATATGGCACCAGCTATCGCATCATCAATCTCATCGTCGCCTTGCAGATCTTCACCATTCTTGCCAGCCGAGGCGACGTCTACGCTCTCGGCGAAGCCTATGCCTTCGGTGTGATCTGGAGCTTCGCCTTCAAAGGACTGGCCATGCTGGTCCTGCGCTTCAAATACAAAGGCGAGCGCGGCTGGAAAGTTCCCGTCAATTTCCGCATCGGCAAATACGAAATTCCCTTCGGCATGGCCTCCATCACCATGGTGCTCCTGGCCACCGCTCTCATCAATCTCTTCACCAAGTCAGTCGCAACCGTCAGCGGCATCGCTTTCTCGCTCGTCTTCTTTGTAATCTTTACTGTCTCCGAATTCACCAATCGCAAAAAGCATGCGCTTTCCAAAAAGCACATGAATGACCAGTTCCAACTGCTCCAGCGCGACACCGTCGAGCGGGAGAGCCTGAACATCCGCCGCGGCAACGTCCTCGTTCCGGTCCGCGATTACAACACTCTGACTCACCTGCGCTGGGCGCTCGAGAAATTTGACACGCTGGATCAGGACGTCGTCGTCATGTCGGCTCGCGTCAGCCGGTTTGGTTCAGCCGCGTATGATCTCGTCCCCGAGCAGATTTTCAGTGACTACGAGCAGACTCTGTTCACGCGCGCCGTTTCGGTTGCCGAAAGTTTTGGCAAGAAGGTTTCATTGCTGGTCGTGCCCGCCGGCGACGTCTGGGCCGCCATCGTGCAGACCGCTCAAAATCTCGACTCCTCGGCAGTCGTCATCGGCGAATCCAGCAAAATGTCGCCCGAGGAGCAAGCTTTCGCCCTCGGCCAGGCGTGGGAGGCACTGTCCGAGCCAAAGCGCCAGTTCGTGCTCCAAGTCGTGCATCCCGACGGTCACCTCGAAACCTTCCGTATTGGCCCGCACACTCCGACCATGAAAGATGAGGACGTGCTGCTGCTCCATCGTTTGTGGCTGAACATTACGCGCGAGCCCGGCCTCGAAAACGTGCACCACCACGAAATTTTGACGGAAGCTCTCACACGCTTTGCCCGCGAATATGGCGCCCGTGAACGCGAAGAAATTCTGAAGGAGTTGAAACGCGTCGGCACTGTCGCCCGCCAGAATCCCGGTGTTCCCGACCCAACTCCCGCACCAGTCGTGCGCAAAGAAGGTGGCGGCTCATTCCCCGAGCACGAGTCCTAGGGTAAGTCTGATCAGATAGGGAAGGTCTGGCTAGGTTTAAGCAATTGCCAGCGAGTGTTCGTGCTGTGTGCGGGCGCCGGACAGCAGCTGCCACTTATCTCAACGTCGGCGAATCCACATCCGCGTTCTTCGCCTCGTCGGCGTGAATCGCTCCGTCTTCCTCCGCATAGAAAGACCTGTGTGTGGAATCCATTTGCTTCGGCGTCATCGTTAGCACAAAGCCCTCTTCATCGCTGTTTCGTGCCTTGTGAGGCCGAAACCCAACCGTGTAATCTCCCCGATCGGTCGTCATCGCCATGCGCTTGCTGAACGTGCCCGTCCCTGCCAGCGCCCCAAGCGTAGTCGTGTACTTCTCGTGCCGCTTTTTGTACGCATGTTCGGCGCGCAGCACGACGCGCATGTAGCCAAGAGCTGTCGCCTCGGAGTCCGATCGCGCCGGATCGCCGGCAAACTTCGGCTGATAACTCCCCGCAGCCTGCGCCGGAGCTTGATTGCCAGCCTGACCTTGGTCCTGAGCCACAAGTAATCCCGTTGCCATCATGCCGAGCAAAAGCGCCAAAATGGGCCACCAACGCCACTTTTCAATCACGCACTTACCCTCCACCGGCCCACCATTTTGGGGTTACCCCCGTAATTGGACTCGACCTGCAATCGTTTCAATTCCCCTCTGATTCAGGCAAGCTTAAACAGGATGCAATCCTAACAGGGAAACCTTGATGAAAGCAGCTGTCGCCAAGAAACCGATCATTCGTGTCGCCGTAGTGGAAAGCGATCCACTCCGCTTTGTTGGATTCCGCGCCCTCTTCGATTCCGAAGCCGATCTCGAATTGGTCTCCGCCTCGCTCGCCGACGTCGGCCAACTCACCGGCCTCGATCTCGTCCTGCTCGGCAACCGCAACGGCCAGAATCTTTATGACATCATGGCCAGCCTCAAAGCCGTCCGTCCGGACCTCCGCATCATCGTCACCGGCTCCGGCATGGATGACGAAAGCGTTCTCAAAGCCATCGCCGCCGGCGCCAAGGGCTACGTCGACGAAGCCGCTGGGCCGAACGAATTCATCCAGGCTCTGCGCATGGTGCATCAGGGTTCGGTCTGGGCTCCGCGCCGCGTCCTCTCCACTTTCATCGAGCGCGTCAGTTCCTCTCCCGGCAGAATCTTTCCCGCTGGCCGCGTGACATTTACCGATCGCGAAAAAGAAGTCCTCGAGATGCTCGTTGCCGGCCGCTCCAACAAAGAGATTGGCTCGGCTCTCGGCATCGAGGAGCGCACAGTAAAAGCCCACGTAGCAAAACTGATGCGCAAAGTCGGAGTGCAGAATCGCATTGCGCTTTCAGTCCATGCCATCACCCATTCGCTAGTCTCGGCAAAATAAGGCGACTGGCGAACCAAGCTTTTGATTCAAACCAGTTTCGTCGAAGCCGGCATCCCCGCCGGCTGAAACCACTGGAAACAACGGGTCAGACCATTCCGAAGCTCTAAGCTCCACGTTCTGAGCTCCAAGCCCTCAGCCTTGAGTTCTCCAGTCTGCAATTCCATCCAAGCTGTGAATCCCGTTCCAACCGAAGGTCTTACAGATAACCGAGAACTAAGAACCGAGAACTGAGAACTGCCCCCCAACGTTACCCCAGTACAGTGACCTCGGTAATCTTGTCGCATTTCTCGACCTGCCCCATACTCGCTTCACCTACCACAGAACCTGGGAGACGGGGTTGGAAACGGAGATTAGGGTCGCCGTTCTCAACCCCGCATTTTTTTGCCTCTCTGACTCACACCCATCACTACCCACCACCGTCCACGCCGCATCTTTATGCATTAGAATCCTTTGCAATAGACTTTCTTTGCCCGGAACTAAAGCTGGGATCGAGGGTTTGATCTCCTAAGTGAGGCCTAATGCGCAATCTCCTGTTGGTTCTGGTTTTAGCTTGCTCCTTCGCCCAAATTCTTCCTGCTCAGGATAATGCCGATGCCAAGGCCGAAATGGCCGGCAAGGCTGCCGGACGCGTCGAAGCGGCCGGCACCGTGCTCGAAGAAATCCAGGCTGCTCCCGACAATCGCATTCCCGAAGAAATTCTCGGCTCAGCCGAATGTGTCGCCGTGGTTCCGTCGCTTCTTAATGGAGGCTTCGTCTTCGGCGGCCGCTACGGCCGCGGCGTGGCCAGTTGCCGCACCGAAAAAGGCTGGAGTGCGCCCGCTTTCTTCATGATTGGCGGCGGCAGTTTCGGCCTCCAGATCGGCGGCCAGGCCACCGATGTCGTCATGCTCATCATGAACAAGGGTGGCATGGATAACCTGCTTTCCAGCAAGTTCAAGTTAGGTGGTGATGCGAGCGCAGCCGCGGGCCCGGTCGGCCGCCACGCCGCCGCCGACACCGATTGGAAGATGCGCGCCGAGGTGCTCACCTATTCGCGCTCCCGCGGCCTCTTCGCCGGACTTGAGCTCAATGGCGCCGTCATCAAGCAGGACAAAGACAGCACCCGCGAATTTTACGGCCGCATGGTTCCCTTCAAAACTTCTCTCAAGGGTGAGGTCGACGCTCCCAAAACCGCCTATCCTTTCCTGAGCACCCTGGCAAAATGGGCGCAAATCGCCGCAAAGTAGCAAAACAGAAATCCGCGGACGGAAAACTTGGGGACGGGCGACCCCGCCCGTCCAAATCCAAATCCGGCCCCACACCACCACACAGAACTAGCCGATCCCAACCTATCCTCGCCCTCCTGGCCGGAGGAGACCGCCGCTCCATCGGCCGAGCCAACCAGGTAGCGGCCATCGTTTCGAAAGACCCCGATCTCTTCCCAGAGCTCATGACCGGTCTCTGGTCCGAAAATCCATTAGTCCGAATGCGCGCCGCCGATGCCGTCGAAAAAGTCTCGCGCAAAAGTCCCAATTTACTCGATCCCTACAAAGCCGAATTGCTCGGCCTGATGTCCGAAGCCGATCAGCAGGAACTGCGCTGGCATCTGGCGGCGATCATCCCTCGGCTCCCGCTCAGCGCAAAAGAGCGTGAACGCGCGGCCGCCGTGTTCCAGCACTATCTCGACGACCGAAGCTCAATCGTAAAAACCTTCGCCCTCCAGGGCTTGGCCGATCTGGCGCAAAACGACTCCGCGCTGCGGTCCCCAGTGATCGAGATTCTGCGCCAAGCCGAACGCGGCGGCACATCCGCCATGAAAGCGCGCAGCCGCAAACTTCTGCCACGCCTCGAACGCGCGTAGTACAAGTGATTCCCGGCACTCGCCTGATCCAGTCCTCCAACCACCGAGTCACAGAGAAAAGCAATTTGCCTGCTGAGTTCTTCGGATTCCCAGCCCTTGCCGCTTCAAGATTTCCTCCGTGTCTCTGTGTCTCCGTGGTGAAAGAACTAACTTAGCTCCCCCCCGTAGCACGCTTCCTTGCGTCCAAGCCCGTCTAACCCCTACACTCCGGCAAGTGCGCGAACGTCTCGAATACGCGCTCGTCTGGTCCGCGAGCAAACTCATGGGCGTGCTTCCCCGCCCCGTGGCGCGCTCCATCGGCATCGCCCTCGGCCTCACCGTGTTTCATCTTCATCGCCGCCTGCGCGAAGTCGGCATGCGCAACCTCGCTCTCGCCTTCCCGCAAATGTCTGCCGAAGATCGCCTCCGCATTCTGCGCGGAGAATACATTTCCCTCGGCCGCCAGCTCGCCGAGGTCTGCCTCTTTCCCCGCTATACGCGCGAGAATGTCTCCGATGTCGTCGTCTACAGCGGACTCGAAAATTACGAGCAAGCCTTCGCCCGCGGCAGAGGCGTCCTCTTCCTCACCGGCCATCTCGGCGGCTGGGAGCTCTCAGCCTTCGCCCATTCCTTGCAGGGCCATCCCATGTGGATCGTCATGCGCCCTCTCGACAATCCCTACATCGACGCGCTCGTCCGCCGCTACCGCACCATGCACGGCAACCGCACCGTCAACAAAGACGACTTCATCCGCGGCCTCCTCGCCGCCATGCGCGCTGGCGAAGTCGTCGGCATTCTCATGGACACCAACATGACGCCGCCGCAAGGCGTCTTCGTAAATTTCTTCGGCGTTCCCGTTTACACCGCCAGCGGACTCGCCCGCATCGCGCTGCGCACTGATGCCGCGGTAGTCCCAACCTTTACCACCTGGGATGACAAGCTCGGCAAATACACCTTGCGCTTCGATCCCCCGCTCCAGCTCACTCGAACCGACGGCGCGGCTGTCAACGACAACGATACGAAAGACCGTTCCGCGACCACCGAGGCCGACATCGTCGCCAACACAGCGCTCTTCACCAGCGTGATCGAAGACTACGTTCGCCGCTATCCCGACCAGTGGCTCTGGCTTCATCGACGCTGGAAGACCCGCCCCGAAGGCGAGCCGTCACTCTACTAAGTTTGCAGATGGTTTTTGGGTGGCGCAGCGCTTTAGCCCTGCGATGCGAGCAAATTGGCCGGCCGGCTTCAGCCGCTAAGCCAGTGTCGCGGCCTCCGAGTTTACAGCCCCACTCCCCGAAGGCGACAATGGCGAGTCATGAAACAATCCCTCGCCGCGCTCGCGGAGAAACTCCACTGCCGTCTCATCGGAGACGGCTCCATCACCGTCGAGCGTCTCGCCAGTCTCAAATCCGCCGACACCAAAAGCCTCGTCTTCGTCGATGACGCCAAGCACTTCGACGCCGTGATGGCCTCCGCCGCTGCCGCCATCATCGCCGGAAACTTCGCCGCCGAAGAATCCTCGGGCGCCAAAACGGCGAAGCCAATCCTCATCTCCACGCAGCCGCGTCTAGCCTTCGCTCGCGCCGCCGAGTTCCTCCGCGATCCCGCCGCGCAAGGCCGCGGCATTCATCCCTCCGCCATCGTCGCCGCATCCGTAATCGGCAGCAATGTCGATATCGGTCCGCGCGCAATCATCGGCGAACAAGTACAAATCGGCGACGGCACCATGATCGGCGCGAGCTGCGTAATCGCGGACGGCGTCAAAATCGGCGCCCACTGCCGCATTGACGCCCATGTAACGATCTACGCAAACACCACGCTCGGCGATCGCGTTGTCATCCAGGCGGGAGCCGTCCTCGGCAGTGATGGCTTCGGCTACGTGCGCGACCAGCAGACCGGGCGCTACCAGCAGTTTCCGCAAATTGGCCGCCTCGTCATCGAAGACGACGTCGACATCGGCGCCAACTCGACCATCGACCGCGGCGCGCTCGATGAAACCCGCATCCGTCGCGGTACAAAAATCGATAACCTCGTTCACGTAGGCCACAACGTTCAAATCGGCCAGGACGTAGTCATCGCCGCGCAGACCGGCCTCTCCGGCAGCTCGGTCGTCGAAGACAACGTCATCATGGGAGGCCAGGTCGGCATCGCCGATCACGTGCGCATCGAGCAAGGCGCCATTCTCGGCGCCCAGAGCGGCATCCCAACCGGCAAAATAATTCGCGGCAAAGGTGTAGTCTTTTGGGGAACTCCGGCTCGTCCGATCCGCCAGTATCTTAAGGAT
>JBAWAI010000143.1:0-2986 GCA_049589215.1 Terriglobales bacterium
ACAATAGCCCGGCACTTCAGCGCCGGGTATCTACCCGCCACGCATGCTAGTCCCGGAGGGACGACTGAACCCTCATCACACTCAAGGCTGCGCCGCCCGAATCAAAACTCCCGTCCGCGGAAAAACAAAATCCCCCGCCGCATCATCCACCACATTCACCTGGCACGTATAAAATCCCGGAGCCATCCCGCTCAACGGCAGATCAAGCTGAAACACTCCCGCCTTCCGCGCGCCTGCATTCAACTCCGTCAACTCCACCGGACTACTCTCAAACACCTTGCTCTTCCCGCGATACAAGGCCACGCTCGTCACCAAATGAATCCCGTGCCCAGCAGCCCGTCCCGGCTCATACACTTCGTAATACAACCGCATGTGTCCCGCCGAAGAAAACACGTGCGTCACATTCGGAATAATCTCCGACCCGTCCTGCACCAGCGGATTCACCGCGCTTCCCTTCTTCGCCGTCTCAACCTGGCTCGCCAGCACCACCGAGCTCATCTTCAAATGCTGCTGCTTTAAATCCGGCACATCCAGATCCGTCTCAAACGATCCCATCCGTCCCGTCTGATTCTCTCGCACCACAAATTTCACGTGATACTTCCCCGGCGGCAGGCTCACGCCAGTGTCATATTGCACATTTTTCTTCTGCACCTCGGACGAAGTATTCACCGCCAGCTTCACCGTATCCCGAATCCGCGTCACCGGATGCCTCTCGCTGTCCGTGACAATCCCAATCACGTCCAGCGTAGCCTTGTCCCGATCGCTGTTGCGCGTAAATGGAATCTGCGATCCGGGCACCACCAGCGATATCGGCAGGTAGTACTTATTAGCCTCCAATCGAAAGTAAGCCGCGCTCAAATACAACGGTAAGTCAGTAGTCGGCAACTCGGAATCCAGTTCCTGCTCCAGTTGCACCTCTTTATCATCCTTCGTCGCATGCTGAAAGTCCGCCGGAGCATAATACCCGCGCCGGTAATCCACCTTACTCCCCGCGGCATTCACCTTCACCACAATCCGTCTGTACTTCCCATCCCGCGCCATATTACTGCTGTGATATCCCAACAAATAGTACGTCGACGTATCCTGCTGCACGCCCTTGAACACCTGGCTGAAGTCATTCGAATCCAGAAACGCCCTCCCGCCCGTATCGCTCGCCAGCGTCACCAGCGTCTCCTGCGTGGTGAAATTCGAATTGAGCGCATTGATCGTCGACTGTCCCGAATACACCGAGGTCCCGCGCATGCTCGCATTCTGCGCCTCGCCGCCCGCCACTATTGCCTGCAGCCCGCGCAGGTCCATCGTGTAAATCGCCAGATTTGATCGCACTGCCGCGTTGATCGCTGCCCGCAGCTCTGACTGGTTCTCAATCCCCGTCCGGTCCATCCCGCTCGAAAAATAAATCAGCGACTTCTTCTGCTGCACCTTCGATAGCTGCTCCGCCACCGATCGCAGCGCCTCCAGCCGCCGGTCCGTATTAAAAATGTTGTACTCCGTGTCATCCACGGTAAACGGCTGTCCCGTATCCGGCGTCCCTTCGGTAGTGCCGGTCGTTCCTTCTTCAAATCCCTGCCCGCTGCCCGAGCCAAAGGCCTGTAACTGTTTCTTCAGTAACTCATGGTCGGAAGTAAAATCCTGATTCACCTGCAGCGAGCTTGCCAGCGAAACAATCGATACCAGATCCGCCGGCGCCATCTGTGAATCCACGTAGCGCTCCGCCGAGGTAACTGCCCGGTCAATCTCATCCGGCTCCATCGCGGATAAGTCAAAGAACAAAACAATCAGCCGCCGGTTTTTGTACTGATCGCCAGCAGATGAACTCGCGTTCGCTCTGCCAGCTGCCTGAGACGCATCGCTTCCCTCTGTGTTCCCCTGTGTACCCTGTGGTGAAGAGCTCCCGCCCAAAGCATGCGCCTGCGCGACATTCTGATTCGCGATCGCATCAATGCTCTCCACGTCAAACGAGACCACCTTCTGCGCCTTACCATCCTCCAGAATCGTAAAATCCCCTGGTTTGAGCCCGCCCACAAAATTCCCACTCCTGTCGCGAACGGTCACATTCACCAGCACCAGATCGCTTTCCGTATGAAACGTGTAATCCTCCTGCGCAAACGAAACCGAAATTAAGACAAAGAGCGCAACCACCATCACCGAAGCGACGCGTCGCCGCGCCGCAAGAAGTCGAGAGCCGTTCCCGACGACCGACGACCAACGACCAACAACCAATAGCCACCTCGCCACCAGCGGCCCCCGAACTGAACCCAATTCCGTCATCGCCCGCGTCCTCAAAACCTAAACCGCGCCGTCATAGTAACCTGTCGCATCCCGCCGACTCCCGTAACTCTCCCAAACGTCGGTGAAGTTATCGACGTATCAATTCCCGAGTAATTCGGTATGTTAAATACATTGGTCGCCTGCGCCCGCAACTCCAGCACCCGCGCCTCTTTCAGCGGCACCATCTTAGTGAACGCCATGTCGAACACATGCGTCGGCGGACCAATAATACTGTTGCGCCGCGCATCGCCATACTGCCCGGTGCCAGGCTCCGCAAATGCCGCCGTATTGAACCACTCCGCAATCGTAGGATGCCCAAGCTGCACCATCTGCCCCGGCACCACATTCGGCCGCAGCGTTCCGCTCGTCCCGGCATTGACCTCTCCGGTATTTCCCACCCACCGCGGCGTAAACGGCAACCCCGACGCAAACGTCCAATCCCCGCTCCACTGCCAGTCGCCAAAAATCGCGCGCATCACTTCCTGCGACTCCCCGTTCCCGCTCAAAAACCGTCTATCATGTCCGGCCGGCAGCTCCAGCAGATAGTCAGCGGTGAACCGGTGCGTCTGGTTGAAGCTCGAAAGTCCGCGCTCCGCCGCCAGATCCAGCGGATTCTGCGCCACGCTGTTCGCCCCGCTCCCCGGCGAAGCCGACCCGCCGCCGCCACCCGCCCCCGTTCCACCGGCTCCCAATCCCGCGCTCCCCGATCCCACCG
>JBAWAI010000144.1:0-4135 GCA_049589215.1 Terriglobales bacterium
ATGTCGATCAGCTCCACGGCGTCGTCGATGCGAGCCCCCGTTTTTTCCTGAGGCAATTTGATGAGCAGGGGCACTCGAATAGTCTCATCGTAGAGAAATATGCCGTGGGTTTCTTCGCCGTGGGCGCCGAGCGCCTCGCCGTGATCGGCAGTGATGGCGATAGCGGTATTGTCGTAGAAGCCTCTGGACTTCAACTCACCGAGGAGATGTCCGACGACGGAGTCCTCATACGCGATTGTGCCGTCGTACGGTTCGGCGGCGTAACGCGTCTTGAAGGGTTCTGGCGGTTCGTAGGGATCGTGAGCGTCATACAGATGCACCCAGATGAAAAACGGGCCTTTGGGATGCTTGCTGAGCCAGGCCAGCGCGTGCGCCACCACCTCGCTGCCCTGGCGCCGAACCGTCTTAGTGGTGTTCTCGCCGGAGCCGGGATGCATGAAGTTGGCGTCGTAGTGGTCAAAGCCTCGGTCGAAGCCGGCCCCAGAGGGAAAATCGGGATCCAGAATGATGGATGCGACGAAAGCGCCGGTGTGATACCCATGCCCGTGAAGGATCTCCGGCCCATAGGGCACATCCTTCGGCAACGCCATATCGAGGTTCAGCACGCGATGAAATTGCGGGTAAGTACCGCTGAGAATGCTGGCATGCGATGGCGGCGTCAATGGGGCCTGCGAATAGGCGCGAGTGAAGACCGCCGATTGCTTCGCCAAAGCGTCGAGGTTGGGAGTGAGGCCACGGTCGGAGCCGAGAAAGCCCATGCGGTCGGCGCGGGTGGTATCAAGCGTGATGAGCAGAATATTGGGAGACGCAGGATGCGGCGCGGGCGCCTTGGGAGGAGCGGCGAGAGATGCCGTCGTCAGAGCTGCGGTCGTTAGAACTACGGCAACAAACGAACGACGTATCACATGCATAGTCAGACCGTCACCTTGGTTTCCGTTATGACACTCGAAAGATTGCTTGCCAACGACTGATGCCGGCACTTTACTGCGGGTCGGTCTCATCCTTGTCGGGGGCAGCGCCTGATGTGGCTTTGAGGATTGCGCCCAGGCGTTCAGCCTCCTCTTGCTCGTGGTCCGCATTCGTCTGAAGCCCTACCCGCTTGTAGGCCTCAGCGAGAACGATGTGAGGGCCGGGCCGATCGGGACGAATCGACGCTGCCTTCTCGAGCGGTGGGATGGCGCCTTGTGCGTTTCCCGTCCTGACCAGAGCAGTGCCCAGAGTCAGGTTCGCCCAGAAGCTGTTTGGCGCGTCTTTGAGTACCCTTTGAGCTTCTGTAATGGTCTGTTGCGGGCGGTTCTGGTGAGCATAGAGCTGCATCAGGAAAATGTGGGTTTCGATGATGTGCGGCTCCAGCGTGGCCACCGTCTGAAACTCGACGGTTGCTTTCTTATACTGGCGGGTCTTCATCAAGACGCGGCCAAGGTTGAAATGGGCCTTAGTAAACCCGGGATCAAGTTTCGCCGCCTCGGTCAGTTCCGGCACGGCCTTGTCGTAGTTCTCAGCCTCCATGTAGCAGCCCCCGAGGAAGAAATGCAGCATGGAGATGTTGGGAGCTTCAACGACCGCTTTCTTGAGCGCGGGCATTGCCTTGTCACAACGAAAATCCTGGAGGATGGCGTTGACTCGATTGATGGTATTGATGATCTTAATTTTGTCTTTTGGATCCGCGCCCTTCTCAGTGGAGGCGGCGAGAGATTCCTCGCTGCGCGCCGTCATATAACCGAGTGCTGCAAGTTTCTTGGCCGCTGCGTCGTCCATCAGGCTCTTCGGCGTATCGCCCGTATTACTCGTTTTCTGTACGAAATCTTTGATCCGGGTGCCAAGTGTATCCGACACTGCGGGAGTTGCCGGGGCAAGATTGTGGACTTCGCGAGGATCCGTCTGCTGATCGTATAACTCGCGGCGAGGCGCCTGGACATAGAGATACTTGCCGCTGCGCAATGACTTCTCGTCGCTCCAGGCAAAAGTGAGATGCCCGTACTCGGCCTCGGAGAAGGCTCCCCGGTCGCGCCAAGCCGCGGCAGCGGCATCTCCTTCAGCGCCCGGCTTCATGAGTTCGAGCAGAGATGAGCCCTGCACCTGCGATGGTACTTCGATCCCGGCAGTCTTCAGCAGGGTCGGCAGGATATCGACGGATTCCACGATCGTATCGACGCGTTTTCCGGCGGACTGGCCGTGCGGGAGCTTGATCAGCAGTGGTACGTGAATGGTCTCATCATAAAGAAAAATGCCGTGCTGGTCTTCGCCGTGGGCGCCGAGCGACTCGCCATGATCGGCGGTCACCGCAATCGCCAACCCGTCGTAAAGGCCTTCCTTCTTCAGTTCAGCCATCAGGCGGGCGATTGCCGAGTCCATGTAGGCGATCTCACCGTCGTAGGGGGCTGTGGCATAGCGCTTCTTGAAAGGCTCGGGCGGATCGTAGGGGTCGTGCGGATCAAAGAAATGCACCCACAGGAAAAACGGACCGGGCGGGCGGTTCTTCAGCCACGCAATCGCCTTGTCCACGATCTCATCGGCGCGCCTCTCAACGGTTTGGTAGCGCTTTGCCGGGCTATACCCGTCCCAACTCATTTTGCCGTCGTAACTGTCAAAGCCGCGATCGAAGCCCGGGGCGCCGTAGGTCGGAGACAGAGCCAAGGAGGCTACGATCGCGCCCGTGGTGTATCCGTGATCTTTCAAAATGCTCGGCAGGTAGGGAATGTCTTTTCCCAACGGAATCGGAAAGGTCAGGACCTGGTGATATTGCGGGTACGTGCCGGTCAGGATGGAGGCATGCGAAGTGGGCGTGAGCGGCGCCTGCGAATAGTCGTGAGTGAATACCGTGGAATCTTTCGCCAGAGCGTCCAGGTTCGGCGTCAGGCCGCGCTTTGACCCGAGGAATCCCATGCGGTCGGCGCGGGTGGTATCGAGCGTCATGACGAGCACGTTGGGATAGGCCGTCGCCGGCGACGCAACTGACTTGGTCGAGTCTTGCGAATCGGCGGCAAGCGCGAGCGATGCCAACAATACGACACACACCAATCGCTGGATTGTACGCATACAGAACATCCTATTCGAATTTCAGCTTGAGGCGGTCAAAACCAGCCGGACGATAGATCGCCCGTTCTGGACGGTGGAGAACTGCTTTCGAGTTCGCTCCGGCGGAGCCGTCACTGCTTTGGCTTCGCCGTGGTTGCCGGCGATTTTGGTGACGCACTCGCCTTCGGTCCCGCAATGCCGCTGCCGCTCTGGCACTTGTCGGGAACGATAAACAGCGAAGGATCCTGAGGACCCAGTCTCACGTCCGTATACTCCAGAACCCAGTTCATACCATGTGCCCGGCGATTCTCGATGCGGATCGGAAAGCCCTGCAAATCCTGCGCCTCGTAAAAACGGAGCGGGATTACCGGATGTTTTGGAACGGTGATCGTAACGTCGACAATCTTGACCGGGTGACCATCGATGGTGTCTTCGCCCGCCGCCTGGTAGGTGTATTTACTGTCGGGCTCGGACAGGAAGAACGGAAAGGTGCGGGAATAAAGAGTGCCCAGTTTAATGCAACCGCTGGCCGCCAGACCATGGCTCTCCCGCTTTGTGAGGTCGGTGACGAAATAACTGGGTACGGCATGGTTGCCCTGCATTCTCATCAGGTTGTGGGAACGGTAGATGTATCCGGGATCTTCATGACCCGGAACGACGCCGCCCTTCGCAATGGCGGAAAATTCCTGGAATTTATCGAGATAGAATTCGGTTGACGGAGTCGGCAGCTCAGTCGGCGGCGCGCCAAAGTCGGTGACAGGTTTGCCGGTCGCCGGTTGACCGCTTTGATCCTGACCGGCCGAATTCTTTGCAGCGCTGGCAGCGGGAGCCGGTGAATTCTCATCTTGCGGAGTCTGTGCCCATACCTGCAACGAAATGCATCCTGCCAGAAGCAGGAGCGCGGTAAGTCTAGCCATTGTTTAATTTCCCCCGGAATTGGTGGCCGGACACATAAATGTGCAGGCCTTAAAATGGCGTGCCTCTTGCCGAAGATCGCCGACTACTCTCGGGTGATTTTACACCAAGAAAAGGCTGAGCCGATGAGCAGTGAGGCCCATTAGTAATGGGAGTCGCGGACGCTCTGTCGGAGGCTAACAAAGAAAAGACCACGCTGGAG
>JBAWAI010000145.1:0-3582 GCA_049589215.1 Terriglobales bacterium
CACGTATGGTTTACAAGTTTCCCGGCGCAACCTGCATCAGCCTCAATGACGAAGCCGTCCACGGCATCCCCGGAGACCGCACGCTGCAAGATGGCGACCTCGTAAAGCTCGACGTGACCGTCGAAAAGGATGGCTTCATGGCCGACGCCGCCATGACCGTTCCAGTCGGCAAAATCAGCGATCAGGCCGAAGAATTGATGACCTGCGCCGAGCGCGCCTTCAACAAAGCCATGCTTGTCGCCCGCTCCGGTTTCCGCGTCTTCGAAATTGGCAAAATGGTGGAGCGCGAGGTCCGCAAGTCCGGCTTCTCCGTCATCCGCGAACTCGGCGGCCACGGCATCGGACGCACGATCCACGAGCAGCCGCACGTCCCCAACTATCCCGACCCGCAGGCCCGCATGATTATGAATGAAGGCCTTGTGATTACCGTTGAGCCGATCATCTCCACCGGTTCCGGCCGCGTTTTCACCGCCAAAGACGGTTGGACCCTCCGCACCGGCGACCAATCCCTCTCCGCCCACTTCGAGCACACGCTAGTCATCACATCAGGCGCTCCGCTCCTGCTGACCGCCGCCGAGTGTTGATGTTAAACTGAGTGCTGAACCTAAGAAGTTGCACGACTAAGTTGCATGCATGCGCCTGGGTTGTGTCGCAATTAATAGTGGCGAACCTCTAACGAACCCGCCGCACATCCGTCCTCGCAAAATCGTCACCTTTGAATAGCAGCGGCTCCCCCTTCGCTTTCGCCAGCGCATAGGCGAAACAGTCTCCAAAATTCAGTCTTGCCGGATGTCCGCTGCCCCGCCCGAAATCGCGATATGCCGCGCGAGCTATGCGCGCCTGATTTTCGGATACACCCTCAATGACGACATCCGCTTCGCGGAGCAGTTCATCAAACCGGCGGGTCGCAATTGGATCGCGGTCTGTATCGATTACCGCGGCCGCCTCAACATAGTTCACGGCGGAAATGCGCCGATCCAGCGCACGCTCGATGGCCTCCGCAAAGGCCGCTGCCTCCGGTTCGTCGTTGAGGATTGCAATCACCGCCGACGTGTCGATAATCATCGCGGCAATCCCTTCTCATCGTAGAGGAGCGCATCGTGATCCACCGGCCCCTTAAGGTGCGCGGCACAATCCCTCCCGATTTCCAACAGTCGTGCCGCGAGTCCTCCGCGCCGCTCCACCTGAACCCGATGAAGCCGTTCGCGAACCGCTTTCGTCACCGCCACGGCCATACTTTCCCCGGTGGCCGCGGCTAGTTGTCGTGCCAGTTTATGCGCTTCTTCATTCTTGATATTCAGGCTCATAAAGTATTCTACCTGGCTACCATAATATTCTACCATGGCACCTCTATGCCTAATATTAGCCGCTTCGCCTCCACGTCCCGCCTTATCCAACTTCATTCCTCTCTGCCCCCTTACGTTAAATCGAAGGTGTCTCCAACCCCCTCCCGCCCGTTGACCAGCGCCCGGTTTCAGGCTAAAGTTCAATGCAGGGTTTTACGTTTCGCCCCCCAGCCCTTGGCCTCATTGGCCCATGACAGTGCGCCCCGTCTACTCCAAACTCGCAACGGCATTCTTAGCGCTAGTCGCGCTCGCCCTCGCCAGCCCGGCTTGGGCCGCGCCCCAACTTTCTTTGCAAAAGCGAATTGGCCTTACGACCGGCGATCAATGGGAGCCGGCCGTTGCCGCCGATGCCTCCGGCCATATCTACGCGCTTTATCCGCAATATGGCCCTGTTCCGAACTGCGCCGAGTGCAGCGTCCCCACCATGCTGCTCGTCGTCAGCGCCGATAACGGCAAGACCTGGCAGGCTCCGCGCGTTATGCTCGCCGCCGGCTCCGGTCAGTTCGACGCCCAGATCGTCGTCGATCCCGCCGACCGCCGTACCATCTTCGCGGCCTGGCTTGAAAACAAGAAGCGCGAGGTCATCCTCGCGAAGTCCAGCGATTCCGGCGCGAGTTGGTCATTCGCTACCGCCGCCCGCAGCGAAGAAGAACTCGACAAACCCGCGCTCGCCGTCCGCGGCCAGAGCGTGTATGTGGCCTTCAATCACGAAGAAGAAGTCTGGGTCGCCGCGTCGCAAGATGGCGGCCGCAGCTTTGTGCCGTCGCGCGTCAACGCCGACAGCCGCCCCGGCTGGTCGCTACTCGGCTCCGCAACGATTGATCCCGCGGGCAATGCCTACCTCGCATGGGCCTCGTATTCCAAGGCAGGCGGCGCGCGCGGATCCGTGAACCTCTTCGTTGGCAAATCAGCCGATGCCGGCAAAACATGGTCGGCGAAGAGTGTCGACACGTCCGCCGCGGCTCCCGGATGCGACAATGAAGAGTGCGGCGAGGCCTACCTGGGCGCGCAGATCGCGCTTACCTCCGACACGGACGGCACGCTTTACGCTCTCTGGAGCGCCGGCCGTACGCCGCTCGGTGCGGAACGCATTTACTTCTCGTCTTCCACCGACGGTGCAGAAAATTGGCTGCCGCGTGCCAGCGTCTCATCTGCGCCCGCCGGCGCGGAGCATGCGTTCCCGGCAATTGCCGCCGGCAATAACGGCGACGTTCGCATCGCCTGGATGGACACCCGCAACGCTCCTTACTGGAATACCTACTACCGCAGCTCTTCAAACGGCGGCGCAACCTGGTCGGAGGAAACGCGCGTCTCCCGCTACGTTCCCGGTTACTCCTACATCAAAAAAGCCGGTTTCCGTTTCCCGTTCGGCGACTACTTCAGCATGGCCATCGACAATCACGGCGACACCCAGATCGTCTGGGGCGAAGGCCTCAACTACCAGTCGCCCGGATCCATCTGGCACTCCAGCGGCCGCTAGATTTAGCGCTTAACCGCAACTGCAAAGGCTCTGCGTGAAGATCGTAGCTTCGCCTCCAACGCGCCGTCCGAGATAGGTTCCGTACCTGCAACCCCCTAGGTCTAAAGAAAGAAAGCGCCTCGAACCGCTAAAACGCAATATAATTCACAACCAAATCCAGTTTTCGGGGTTAGTAGTACTGATTTCCGGGCAAGACTCCCGGGACGACTCGCGCATCCGATACTCGCGGACGAGTCAAACAGTTTTGTGTTCAAGAACGGAAAGAGACGCATGAAAAATTTGGAGGGCGTGATGAATTTCAGTACCACTCGAAACTTCGTGGTGAAATCCACTTTAATCCTGGCGGTGGCGCTGATGCCGATCTCGGTGTTGGCCGCCGACCACAAATCAGAGTCGCATGCATCCGCACCGCATGGCGGCGGTCAGAGCCATGGTGCCAGTCATGGCGGCGGAAGCCACGCCGGTCAGAGTCACGGCGGCGGCCAATCCCATGCAGGTGGGGCAAGCCACGGAGCCGGCGCATCTCACGAAAGCCACGGCGGCGCGGCGGGTGGCGGCCATCAGGCCGGCGCTGCTGGTCATGAAGGCGGCAATGGCGCTCGTCCCGGCAATGCAGGCAATCACGGCGAAGCTGGCAATCATGGCAACGTAGGTGGTAACCGCGGCAACGTAGGTGGTAACCACGGCAACGTCGGCGGCAACCGCGGAGGCGTCGGCGGTAACCGTGGCGGCGCCGTAGCAGGCCGTGGAGGCGCA
>JBAWAI010000146.1:0-4222 GCA_049589215.1 Terriglobales bacterium
GATCCGAATACCCGCGGCGGGAAGCCTTATCGTGCCGGCAGTTGTGGTACCCACGTCTCGAAAAGCGAGGTTGTTACGAAACTACTAGCGGCGTGGCGAAGTGAGTGGCAAGATGCAGGGCTATGGGATTCATTGCGGGCGAGGCGCGGGGGCAAGCGGCGTTGTTCCCGGCGAGTTTAGAGGAATTGATTCCGCAGGACCATTTCTGCCGGGTGCTCGACGAGTTTGTGAACCGTCTGGATATGCAGAGGCTGGGCTTCGTACGGGCGGAAGCGGCAGGGACTGGACGACCTGGTTATGATCCACGCGATCTGTTGAAGCTGTATCTATACGGCTATCTGCAGCAGATTCGTTCTTCGCGACGGTTGGAGAATGAGTGTCGGCGCAACCTGGAACTGATGTGGCTCTTAGGGCGGCTTGATCCAGACCACAAGAGTATCGCCGAGTTTCGCCGGTTGCATCGGCGCGCGGTGAGCGAGGCCGGGGCTGAGTTGGTGAAGCTGGCGCGTTCGGTGGGACTGATCCGGGGAGAGTGGGTGGCCATTGATGGCAGCAAGTTCCGCGCGGTAAGTAGTGTAAACAGCGTGCACGAACGATTGCAGTGGGAACGCTACCTGGAGGGTTTGGACACTGCCGACGGCGAAGACGAAGTTCGGGTAGACAATGGCGCGGTGACTCAGGCGCTGGAAAGACTACGCCAGCATCGGGAACCGGAAGTGGGCTTCATGAAGACCTCTCAGGGCATGCTTCCTGCCTACAACGTGCAAACCGCAGTCGATGCCGAGCACGGCTTGATCGTGGCGCAAAAGGTGAGTAACGAACCTGCCGACAATCGCAGTTTGCTGCCCATGGCCGAGGCTGCGCAAGCGGCCCTGGGCGGAACGGGTTCACCGTTGCATGTGGTCGCCGATGCAGGCTATTCCAACGGCGAGCAGGCGGCGAGCTGCGAAAGCCAAGGCATGGTGCCGCACATTCCGGCGAAGCGGGGGGTGAACACGCGTGGCCGACAGCTGTTCGACCGCACCGCTTTCCGCTATCAGGAACAAAGCAATACCATGCTGTGCCCGGCGGGACAGAGCTTACGCAGTGACGGAAGAAGTGGGCACGCGCTGGCCTACGTGGGTCGGGCTGAAGTGTGCGGCGCTTGCGCCCTCAAGCCGCAATGCACCAAGAGTCCGCGCCGTGTCGTCCACCGTCACCTTTACGAAGGGGCTCTGGATCGTATGCAGCAGCGCGCTACCCCTGCCGCCATGGCATTGCGACGGAGCACGGTGGAACATCCCTTTGCGAATTTGAAATACCGAATTTTTGGTCATCCCCGCTTTCTCGTCCGTGGACTGGAAGGGGCTCGCTGCGAAATCGCCCTCGCGGTGATGGTCTACAACTTGAAACGCATGCTCAACCTTGTGGGCGGTGAGACTCTCAAGCAAGCTCTGCAGACCACCTGATCGAGTGATGAAAGAAACTCACAACTACCGACACAGGCCATCTTTATTCCTATCTTCCGTACTGTTCATCGACGAGTTTCGTAACAACCTCAAAGCACGAGACGTGGGGCACCCGCCTCCGGGGCACCCATCGTCCGTCTTTGCTGTCCATCTTCATGCGGCGCGCGGGGTCATGGTGGCGCGTTTTAGTTTGTTGGCTGTGGCTATCATCATGAAGATTATTGCCGCTATTTGAATTACCAGGCCGGCTACTACTCCTGGGAGTGTGCCGATTTTTCCGGGGCCGATTTCGAAGACGCCGGCTGGGGTCAGCAATGCCAAGACGCTTTCTCCGCGGGTATTGTGGTTTGGGCCAGCGCTGAAAACTACGACCAGAACTATTGCGGCTATCTAATAGAGCGCCAGGTAGAGAAGGCCCTTCAGGAGCGGGGCGCGCATTTTTGTGAGGCGGCAGAATTGCAGAAAGAGGATGTCGCGAGTTACGAAGATCAGGATTGTGACTGACTGAAGGAGTCCGCTGAGGAGGGCGCGGGCGTCGAAGCCTACATCGTTTTTCCAGGCGAACATTCCCCACATTAAAAGGATGTAGGCGGTGGTCGCGGAGACTACCAGCCACGGGAGTGGAGGACTGTCTTCGGCGAGAAGCGATTCTAGGCCGTGGCGCTCGCGCCACCAGATTTTAAGGCGATCATAGGGCGAGATCATCGCCAAGCCCATGGCGAAGAGAATGGCGGCGTTGATCGCGACCATGAAGGTGACGAACATGTCGGCAGTGAATTGTGCCTCCGGAATGCCTTCTATGTATGTAAGCTTGGGCTGAAACAGCGCGTAGATGGTGAAGTTGAGGAAGGCAGCGCAGCCGACGGCTTGCCAGCGAGAGAGTGGTTTGATTTGGTCGAAGTCTTTTTTGAGGCTGCGGAGGATCATGAGGACGAACCAAGCCCCGAAGGTGAAGTAGAGGAGAAGGCTCATGGCTAGCCACGATACCTGGGTCCCGAAGATGGTTGCGGCGCGCCGGCTGATCTCGGTGGGGCCGAAAAGTGTATCCATCTCCATGATTGGGCTGAAGGCGGCCAACCCTGGGAGTGGGTAGTCTCCCCATTTGGAGGCAGCAGCCAAGAGGAGATAAAGGCCGAAAGTAGAGAGTAGGCCGATGCCGCGACTGCGAGTCTCAAACAGGTTGGAGAGCCAGAGTCCGACGAGGCCGATGAAGAACGAGGAGAAAATGATTAGCGCGTAGCCGGCGACGATGGTGGCTATCCCCTGATGACCTCGCCATGCGGCGATGATTGTGATGGGAAGACAAGCGAAGACTATGAGCCAAGCGGCAATTGGCTCACCGAGGAGTTTGCCGATCAGAAAGTCGACTGGTGTGAGGCTTGTGGCGCGCTGGAAGTCCCAGGTCTTGCGCTCGCGCTCTCTGGAGATGGATTGCGCGCAACAAAGGAGAGACCAGAAGGTTAGGACGGCGACCTGCCCGAAAATGAGCATCTGGCAGAAGTCGCGCCAGAGGTCAATGGGAGCCTGGGCGTCGAGTTGAACGAGTTTTTCGGATGAAAGCTGGAATTGCTGGGCGCGGTAGTGGTTGGCAGCGATTTGTCGCTGCTCCGAGCCCCAATTGCCTAGCCAGACGAGGACGCAGATGACGACTACGACGACGAGGATGGTAATGGCGCGGCCCTTGCGGAGTTCGGATCGGCGGTGGCGGATGAATTCAGGATTTCGCCAGAACATGAGCAGTCGCATGGATTACGTGACCTCGTGCGTGGAGAGCTTCATGTACATTTCTTCGACGGTCTCACGGACTACGCGGAAGGAGACCACACGGAAGCCCTGGGCGATCAGTTGGGCGAGGAGCTGTGATTGATCTTCTTCGCTGCCGCTGAAACGAAAGTCGGCTTCGGCGGTTGCGCTCCCATCGATGACGGGTTCACGCTCGGCCATGCCTTCTTGCCCGCCTCCAGCTATTTGCCCTCCCAGGTTATCGCCCAAAGTGCGGGCGCGAACCTGGGGCACCGACGGCACGGACAGGTTTATCTTTATTTCCGACACGAGATCCGACACGGTTGGGATGGTGGTTAGTAATTCTTGAACCCGATTAGGGCTGTCGCCCAGCCATTGCAGCCTGATCAAGCGCGATTGCACTCCAGCCGAGATTACTTCTTCAAGTTTGCCACTGCGAACCAGACGGCCTTTTTCCATGATGCCGATTGAAGTGCAGAGGCCTTCGAGTTCGGTGAGGATGTGCGAAGAGATGAGGATGGTAGCGCCCGCATCACGCGTGGCGCGGAGAAGGTTGCGGAGCTCGATGCGGGCTTTGGGATCGAGGCCGGAGGCAGGCTCATCAAGCAGGAGAACCTTGGGGCGGTGAATCATGGCGCGAGCGATGCCGAGCCGCTGCTTCATGCCGCGCGAGAGACCGTGGATGAGCGCATCGCGTTTCGATTCCAACCAGATCGTTGATGGCAAGCAGGTCGTCGAATTCTTTGCGGAGATTGGCGATCTGGATCATGCGTTATTTGCTACTAAGTCGGCCATCTTACGCTGGAACGCTCTTGCGGGAAAGGGTTGCTCCGGAAGTGCGGAGACGCCCGCCAGAACACTCGTGGCGAGGCGAGCCGTCCTTCATGGAAGGGTGACAATTTCGATAGCATTGCCGTTTCGAATCGCAGTTTCGATAAGATAGGTGGGATATGGCTGCTCGGACATTATTTGACAAGGTTTGGGATGCGCATGTGGTGGCGGCGCCTCCACCCCATCGCGCGAAAGGCACG
>JBAWAI010000147.1:0-25716 GCA_049589215.1 Terriglobales bacterium
CGCTCGGCGACCGGCTTGAGACTCATCTTTGGATTGGGCTTGCCCTTGGGGCGGCCGAGGTGCGAAGCGAGGATGAGACGCGCGCCGTGACGAAGCGCGTACTCGATGGAGGGCAGAGTCTCGCGGATGCGAGTGTCGTCCATGACGCGGCCGTCGTCGAGCGGGACGTTGAAGTCGACGCGCATGAAAATACGGCGATCGTTGAGAGGGAGATCGCGGATCGAGAGTTTGGGCATGAATGCTCCGAATAATAATGTTGGGCGGACATTCTCGGGCCGCCCCTTTGATGTTGATTTTACGAGCGCGTCGTGCAAGATCAACACCAACGACAACTGCGGCGGACAGGAGTGTCCGCCCCACACGTGAGCTTACAGTCCTTTGGCTGCCATGTAATTGATGAGGTCGCGAACGCGGCAGGAATATCCCCACTCGTTGTCGTACCAGGAGATCACCTTGACGCAATTGCCGCCGACTACCAGGGTCATGGGCGCGTCGACGATGGAGGAACGCGGATCGCCGAGAAAATCGGCGGAGACAAGTTCGTTCGACTCATAGCCGAGGTAGCCCTTCAGCGGGCCGGATTCGCTGGCGCTTTTGAGCGCGGCGTTCACCTCATCTTTATTGGTGGCCTTCTCGACCCAGACGACCAGATCGACGACCGAGACGTCGGGCGTGGGCACGCGCATGGAAAAGCCGTCGAGTTTGCCGGCGAGTTCGGGCAGCACAAGTTTGAGGGCCTTGGCGGCGCCGGTAGTGGTGGGAATCATGTTGAGCGCGGCGGCGCGGGCGCGGCGGAGATCCTTGTGCGGGAAATCGAGGATGACCTGATCGTTGGTGTAGGAGTGAATGGTGGTCATGGTGCCGGCGACGATTTTGAAAGTTTCGTGGATGACTTTGGCGACGGGCGCGAGGCAGTTGGTGGTGCATGAGGCGTTTGAGATGACGTGATGTTTGGCGGGATCGTATTTCGACTCGTTGACGCCGAGGACCACGGTGAGGTCTTCATTCTTGGCGGGTGCGGAGATGATGACTTTTTTTACCGAGCCGCGCATGTGCTTTTTGGCGTCGTTCGCGTCGGTAAAGCGGCCGGTGGATTCAATGACGACCTGCGCGCCGACGCTATCCCACGGGAGCAGGGCCGGATCTTTTTCTTTGAACACCTTGATGGTTTTGCCGTCGATAGAAATGCTGTCGGGACCGGCGCTGATGCTGTTGGGCAGGTTGCCGAGGATGGAATCGTATTTGAGAAGATGAGCGAGAGTTTTGGGATCGGTGAGATCGTTGACGGCGACGAACTCGATATTTTTGTCGGCGAGCGCAGTGCGAAGAACGTTGCGTCCGATGCGTCCGAAACCATTGATGCCAACCTTTACAGGCATGAAACCTCCGGGAGAAAGTCTTGAATGCTAGACAGCAGTGATGATGGCCGAAAGACGAACTTCGATGGTAACAAAGCGGAGGAGAAAGCGTAAATGAGGCGAGGTGAAACTGGCGACGGTAGATCGTCAGGCGACGTCTATCTCTATATAGGTGTCGGTATTGCGCCAGAGGAACGGCAGCCTGGCCAGCCAGTATTTGGCGTTGATGGCGTTGCGGACGCGGCTTGCGTCTTCGATGGGCAGGATGCGGGCGGTGGCTGCGAATTCGGGGCCGGTGATTTTTCCGCGGATGGTGCAGGGGGCGATTTTGACCTGCGAATTATTGCGGAGTCGTTTCACTTTGCCGAGCTTGCTGTTGGTCATGAGGACGAGCTTGGTGTTCAGCTCGGCGAACCAGATGGGCGTGTAGACAGGGACTCCGGTCTTGCGAAAGGTAGCAAGCGAGATGTACTTCTGTCCGTGGATGGCGGGAGGTATGGGCATTTGCATGACTAGATGCTGGAGGGCGTGCGGCAGATTCGGGCGACGGTTGCCGAGCGCGGTGAAATGGGATGCCGTGACTGAACGAAGTCATGACAGCGGAAAGTTGTATCGAAGGCCACGTCGCAGGACGCTCTTCCAGGAAGCGGCGGAACAGGGGGAGGGCTGTCCGGGTTGGGCGGCGTGACGTAAGCCTCGCCGCCTTGCTCCCGTAGGGCTAGCTGCCTGCTATCCGTGGCCTTCGATGCCTTGGCCGCCATGAGCGGCGTGACCACGTTCGCCCGCACGGTGCGAGGCGAGGGCCACTGGCTGCCAGTCAAATCACCGCCTTTGAGAGATTCGATTTGTCCGCGGATGCGATCGGCCGGATCGTTGTCCGGACTCCTGGCCATGTTGCTGGCCATGATCGACTTGAAATGCCACGGAGGCGATCGCAACGCACGGGAGCGTAGTCTTCGGAAAAATCGGGCAGAACTGCATTTTAGGTCCCCGGTACGGCGCTTGCAGGGATACGGAGGTGAACAGCTGAGGACGCCGGAGACAGGGCGTCCAAGATGAAACAGTACGAATGCCGGGAACTATAGCGCCCTTCGGCGGGATCGTCAATCGGGAAAAACTCAGGCGACTCACCAAGCGATCCGCCTGATTCCGCGGACGGAACTGAAGTGCCGATCGCGGCTTAAGAGCGGGAATGAATGCTGGCGGCAAAGCGCGGCGATCCAAACGTCATTGGAGGGAATTGGAGTTCCGGCGCGCTTGAGTTCGGATCGAAGATTTGCATAGACGCCAGCTGTCTCTTCATCCACATCGAGCACGCGGTAGCTGCGGACCGACTCGGCCAGCCATTGCTCGTAGCGCGCGCGGTCGCGAGACTGCCGAATTCCGTAGCGATATTCGCCCAGCACAGTCACAGGAACGGCGATCTCTTCGGCGTGACGGAGAATTGGTTCGAGCGCGGCATCTCCGTCGGCAATGGCGGACAGCGCATTGGTGTCGAGGATCACGGGCGGCCTTTACCGTTTGACGTCGATTGATCAAGCCTGACTTTTTAGGCTCGATCTTTTTTTCTTCGGCTCGATTTTTCTTCGGCTCGATCTTGTCAGGCTCGATCTTCTTAGGCTCGATCTTCGGTTTCAAGTTGGCCGAACTCTTCTTCAATGATGCGATTAATCTTCGTGGTTTCCTTGTGCAGGTGGCGGAGTTTGCCAAAAGTTTTCATCCAGGGCTTGTTGTCTGGATGGCTCTGCGAGCGTAATTTGTCGGCCAAGGCCTCGGAGACAAGCGCTCGAAAGGGAATTCCGCGTTCCGCCGCAGCCGTCTTGGCGCGACGAAAGATCGCATCCGGAATTTCCAGCGTGGTCTTCATTACTGCCATACTCCCATATTTATGGGAGGAGGTCAATTGCGCGTTTGGTCTGGCAGTTGGAGGGTAATGTTTGGGGCATTGCGCCTGGAGAGACTGGGCCTGATAATCGGGCGTGGTCTGCTTCGAGGTTTAGAGCGGGATCGAGTTTGCGTGGCAAGTTATATGGGCTGAACTTACAATGAGAGTTGCATTGAACGTTGAAGACAACGACTAGACCAACGACAACTGACTCGGCGACGATGCCTGCGGAGGCGAACTCCGCCGAGACCACGGCTTTTTCCGACATGTCCACTTCCGTGCCCCTGCCACAGCCGCGCATCGAGTTGGCGGTCGTGATTCCCACCTACAACGAGAAAGAAAACGTGCCGGTTGTGCTGACGGCGCTGGCTCGCGCGCTTTACGACGTCGACTGGGAAGTGATCATTGTCGATGACGACTCGCCGGACGGGACGGCGGAATCCGTGCGCGAAATGGCGGCTACCAATCCGAGAATCCACGTGATCGAGCGGATCGGTCGGCGCGGCCTTTCATCCGCGTGCATTGAAGGAATGTTGTCGACTTCCGCGCCCTACATTGCGGTGATCGATGCCGATATGCAGCACGACGAGACCGTTCTGCCGAAGATGCTGGAGAAGATTCGTGACGAGCATCTCGACCTGGTGGTGGCGAGCCGGAATCTCGGAAGCGGCGGGATGGGAGAGTTTTCGCGCGGGCGGGTGTGGCTGAGCAACATGGGAAACCGCGTCAGCCGGCTGGTCTGCCACTGCGATATTTCCGACGCGATGAGCGGATTTTTTGTCATCGACCGGCATTTCTTTCAGGAGATCGTGCACCGGCTGACGGGATCAGGATTCAAGATTCTGGTCGACATCCTCGCCTCGAGCCGGCGTCCGGTGCGGGTGGCTGAGGTTCCATACCGGTTTCGCAATCGCGCGCGCGGCGAAAGCAAGCTGGATGTGAACGTCGAGCTGGAATATTTGTTTTTGCTGATCGACAAGATGGTCGGCAATTATGTGCCCACACGCTTTGTGCTGTTTGTGCTGGTGGGCTCGCTCGGCATGATGATTCACCTGAGCACGCTGGCGCTGCTGTATGCGGTGGCGAAGAAAAGTTTTATCGTGGCGCAGACGTCCGCGACGGTGGCGGCGATGACCTTCAATTTTGTGCTGAATAATATCGTGACCTTCCGCGATCGCCGGCTGCGCGGCTGGCGTCTGCTGACCGGGCTGCTGACGTTTTATGCGGCATGTTCGCTCGGGGCGCTGATGAATGTGAGCTTCGCGGAGTTTTTACACCGGCAGGCGATTCCCTGGTATGTGGCGGGAGTTTCCGGAACGGCGATCAGTTCGGTGTGGAATTACGGAGTGAACACGATCCTGACCTGGCGGAGAAGCCGGTATTGAGCCGCGCCGAGCTTTAAGACGAAAAGCTATGAGAGTACTCCACGTGGTGGGAGCGCGGCCGAATTTCATGAAGGTTGCGCCTGTACTGAATGCGCTGCGCGCGCATGAGCACGTCACGCAAACTCTGGTTCACACCGGCCAGCATTATGACGCCAATATGTCGGACATATTCTTTGAGCAGCTCGGCATTCCGGCTCCGGATGTGAACCTGGCGGTTGGATCGGGGACGCACGCGCGGCAGACGGCCGAGATCATGATGCGCTTCGAGCCGGTGGTGCTGGAGGCCAAGCCCGACCTGGTGCTGGTGTATGGCGATGTCAACTCGACGGTCGCCGCGGCGCTGGTGTGCTCGAAGCTGGGAGTGCGGGTGGGGCACGTCGAGGCCGGACTGCGATCGTTCGATCGGACGATGCCGGAGGAGATCAACCGGATGGTGACGGACCGGCTGGCGGATTTGATGTTTACTCCGTCGGAAGACGGGGACGCCAATCTCAAAAGAGAGGGAGTTGAAGCGGAGAAGATTTTTTGCGTGGGCAATGTGATGATCGACTCGCTGGTAAAGCTCTTGCCGCTGGCCAAGCGCCAGAGCCGAGACGGGCTGCCGGAACGTTATGCCCTGGTTACGCTGCATCGTCCGGCGAATGTGGACGACGGCGAGACGCTGGAACGCATTTTGCGATCGCTAGTTGACGTGAGCCGCGAGCTGGCGGTGTTATTTCCGGCGCATCCGCGGACGCGGTCGAAGATTGCTGAGTTTGCCTTGAAGACGGATCAGCTGCGCGTGCTCGATCCTTTGCCCTATGTGGACTTTCTGGCGTTGCAGGCGCGGGCGGCGGTGGTGATTACGGATTCGGGCGGCATTCAGGAGGAGACGACATATCTCGGAGTGCCCTGCCTGACGATGCGTGAGAATACCGAGCGGCCGATTACGGTGACGGTGGGAACGAATGTTCTGGTCGGGAGCGATCCGGAAAAGCTGCGCGCGGAGATGGCGCGAGTGCTGGCGGCCCAGTGGAAGAAGGGAACTGTGCCTCCGCTGTGGGACGGGCGCGCCGGGGAGCGAGTGGCGCAGGTGGTAGCTGGAAATCGCTGACCGGCTGCCAGGATGGAAGGGTCAGGATTAAGGCAATCTGGTTGAGGCGGGGTTCCGCGCTTCGCTTGCCTCGCGCCCTCTGCGTAAGTCGCTTGTTTGCGTTACTTGCGGCACTTATTGAATCCACCCGTCAAAGCTGGGGTCGGATTGTGGAGAGTGCACCGCTGGCCATAATCCTTTTGATTATGGCGAGTGCTTTCTTATGGCTACGGGTTAACATAGTGTAAGTGGATGGCACAGGGCGTGCTTCCAATCTAGCATGCTGCGAATCAACTCGAGTGCGGTTCGAGTCAGGGGAATGAAATGCGATTTTTGTCGGCGGTGATGGTGGTGACGGTGGCGCTCAGCGTGTTCGGCGCAGCGCAAGTAAAGTCTAGCGGAGGGCATTCGGCGGGTGCCGCGAAGAGCGGGCCAAAGAGTACGGCAGCCCCTAAAACGACGGGCGCGGGCGCAGCAAACGCGCAGAGCAAAGACCTGCAAAGGATTGAACGGGAGACGACGAAGGGCGCAGGGAACGGGCAGCCAAAGAAGACACACGCTCCGACCGTGTTAAAGGCCGACAAGAGCAACAACAATCCGACGATCAATTTCAATGGCAAGGGTGGCGGTGGGGGATCGGGCATTGGCAGCCGGAATGGCGGGTCGTTGAAGGGCCGGTTGAAGCAAAAGGGGCAAGGGCAAGCGCACTAGGGATCACGGGAAACGCGCTCGCTCGAGCGCGGAAGGATTCCGCCGGGTGCGATCTCAAATAACAACCGCATCGCCAATATAAGAATCAAGCCGTGAGGTGACCTACTTCACGGCTTTCACACATGAGAGCTGATCGGAGGCGATCCAGTTGATTGCGCCATTGCGGGCGAAGCGGTCGCTGGCGCGGCAGAAGCCGCCTTGCGGCCAGAAGCGCTCAATGCCGTACATTCCCCAAGCGTGGCAAACCCAATCATCGAGCTGAAGGCCGTGCGAACGCAGCAGCTTTGACCAACTTCCCTTGCGATAACGGCGATGCTGCACCTTCGGATAAGGCTGCGAGTCGCGGAGCTTGCCGCCGAACATGCCGCGGATTGCGCCAAGTGCGGGGCGGACGGCGAAACGAAAACGGATGAGGCCACGATCCATGTAAAAGAACGGGCAAACGCTGCTCGGAGTGGTGATGACGGCGAAGCCCCCTGGCTTGAGCACGCGATGCATTTCGGTTAGCGCGGGACCATCGCTGGCGAGGTACTCGACGACGCCCAGGCAGACGATGCCATCGAAGGTGTTGTCAGGGAATGGAATTTTTTCGATGTCGGCGACCTGGAAGGAATCGGGATTGTAGTGGGTGCGGGCGTAATGAATCATGCCCTCGGACAGGTCGGTGCCGCAGGTCTCGTAGCCGCGGCGGGCGAGCTCGGCGGCGAGGTGGCCGGTGCCGCAGCCAACGTCGAGGACCTTGGAGCCCTTGGGGAGGCGCGCTTCGATCATCTGGATCGCGAAACGGCGCCGGGAGACGAAATTCTGCGCGGTCAGCGTGCGCGGTTTCGGGTCGTCATAAAACTTGGCCCAGTCGTCGACAGTCTGTGTAAACAGATCGGTTACTTGTTCTTTCGTGCTCACATCGCCCCCATTTTGATTATTGCCGGGCGCGTCTCGAGACGCGCAGACAATGCGGCCGTGGCCGCGGTTTTGCTTTGAACTGACCCGTTGGATCGCACCAGAAAGGCCGGCTGGAACCCCTTAAACCGTATGCTATCATAGCGTCGCAGCGTTGCGGAGACCGGGAGAGTTAGCAGAGTGCTGGTGTCAAAATCCAAGCGCTGGTTGAAAAAGGCGCTGGTGCGCAGCTCTATTCTTCCGGTAGCCAGTCGCTTTTTTAAACCTGCCGCCGCCATTCTGGCCTACCATTCGGTGGTCGAAGATCCACAGCTTACCGACTACATTCTTGGTTCCTCGCGGGCTCGCGCTCACTTCGAGCGTCACGTGGAGACCCTGGCGCGCAAATTCTCGCCGGTTACGATCGACGATGTCGCCGAATTTGCCCGATCCCGCCGGCGGCTTCCACCGCGGGCAGTTGCGGTCACCTTCGACGACGGTTTTGCCGACAACTACGAGGTTGCGTTGCCGATTCTCAGCCACTACGGCGTTCCCGCGACCTTTTACATTATGGTCGATGCGGTAGAAAACGGAACGTTACCTTGGTACTGCCGGATTCGGTTCGCATTTAACACAACGAAAAAATCTGAGTGGACGTATGCGGAGACGGGCCAGATTTATAAATTGGGCTCGCCCGAGGAGCGCAGGGCGGCGATGCCGGTGGCGTGGGATCGCGGCGCGGCGCTGGCGGGAGCGGAGCAGCAGGCGTTTGTGGAAGGAGTCGAAAGGGCGCTGGAGATTGACCCACTCAACTCCAAAGCCAAACACGGGCTGATGATGGATTGGGAGCAGGTGCGGGGATTGCAGAAAGCCGGGCATACGATCGGCGGGCACACGCTTTCGCATCCGAATGTAGCGCAGGTGAGCGAGAGCGCTGCGCGCTCGGAGATTTTGGGATGCAAGAAGCGGCTGGAAGAAAAGCTTGGGACGCCGGTAAAGCATTTCTCCTATCCGCATCCGGCGCTCAATCCGCACTGGTCGAGCGTGACGCTCGGAATTATGCGGGAGGTGGGATTCTGGTCCGCGGTGTTGACGACTTATGGCGCGGTGCGCTCGGGGGACGATTCGCTGGCGCTGAAGCGGATGTATACGCCTCCGGACCTGGATCAATTTACTTTGAATCTGCAGTCGGCGTTTTTGCGCAAGAGCGGGGCTGGGGCGGGAGTGGCGCAGGCGGGGTGAGGGTTGAGGGGCAAGGCCGCGGACAGGAGTGTCCGCGCTACACGGGCGCGTGCGACACGTGCTAACGCGTTGACGCCATCTTCAGTTCTGACATACCCACCTCATCGTGCGACTCGCCTTCGAGGCAGACGCGGTGCCAGAGTTCGAGATTGAGCAATCGCCAGATGCGATCGTAGTTGTCACGATGGTTGGCGCGGTGGTCGTCGAAGAGTTTTTCGATGGCTTCGCGGCGGAAGAATCCTCGGCGCAGGCTGCGCGGTTCAAGGAGGAGAGCGCGAATCGTCTCGAGGCGCGGCCCGGCTAGCCAGCCGCTCCAGGGAGTGGGGAAGCCGAGCTTCGGGCGATAGAGAATTTCGTGGGGCAGCAAATCTTCCATCGCCTTCTTTAAAATTCGTTTTCCCGTCAGACCCTGCAGCTGAACCTCGCGCGGAATGCGGGTCGCGAACTCAACCAGCACGTGATCGAGAAAGGGCACGCGGCTTTCGATGGATGCCGCCATGCTCATGTTGTCCTGTTTCATGAGCAGTTCGACGAGATAGGTTTTGATGTCGGTGTAGAGCAGACGCTGGAGCATCCCGCCGCCGGCCTGCGTCGCCGAGCGATCCCAGTAGGCGAGAACGTTTTTGTAAGCGGTGCTGGGCGGGAACTGGCGCGCGAATTCTTCGGTGAGCAGGCCGCCCTGCTCGTCGCCGCTGAAGGCGGAAAAGAAATTATCGAAATAAAACGAGTCCCACGCCGCGCCATCTTTGCCGACGAAGGTGTGTTCGAGCTTGCGCCGAAGAGTCGCGCCGAGCAGGGAAGAAGTGGCAACGGACTTTCGCAGAGTGCGCCGCAGCGGGCCGGGCATCACGCTGCGATAGGCGCGATCCATGGCCGCGTTTTTGAGCGTGAAGGCGTAGCGGGTGTAGCCGGCGAGCGTTTCGTCGGCGCCTTCGCCGGTGAGCACGACCACAACGCGCTCGCGCGCGAGGCGCGCCACGAAGTAGAGCGAGACGCTGGAGGGCCAGACGAGCGGCTCATCCTCATGCCAGATGAGATGCGGCAGCGCGCCGAAGAAGTCTTCTTCGCTCACGAGCACTTCGTGGTGCTTCGAGTTGATGTGGCTGGCGACGGTGCGCGCAAAGGGTAGCTCGCTGTAGGTCTGCTCGCCATAGCCGACTGAAAATGTTTCGACCGGCTCGCGGCGAATTTTGGTCATAAGCGCGGCGACCGCGCTGGAATCGACGCCGCCGCTGAGGAAGACGCCGAGCGGGACATCGCTCATGAGATGACTTTCGACGGCGCCTTCGAGCAGTTCGCGATAACTGCGCACGTAATAATTTTCGTCGCGTGACTCGTGCGGCTGCGAGGCGTCGAGATCCCAGTATTGATGGATCTCGGGCTTCGCGTCCGGGCCGATCGTCATCGTGTGTCCCGGAGGAAGTTTGCGGATTCCGGAATAAAACGTTTCTTCGGCGGACAGGTATCCGAAGGCGAGATATTCCGGCAGCGCGGCCTGGTTGAACTCGGGGCGAAGGCTGCCGTGGGCGAGAAGCACTTTGATTTCGGAGCCGAAGAGCAGGCGCTGCGACGTGAGGCTATAACAGAGCGGCTTGATGCCGAGGCGGTCGCGGGCGATGAAGAGAGTTTTTGTGTTCCGGTTCCAGATGGCGAATGCGAACATGCCGCGCAGATGCTCGACGCAGGCCTCGCCGTATTCTTCGAAGAGGTGGACGATGGTTTCGGTATCGCTGTTGGTGCGGTACTGATGGCCGCGCTCGATCAGTTGGTCGCGCAGCGCGCGGTGGTTGTAAATTTCGCCGTTGAAGACGATCCAGAGGGTGCCGTCTTCGTTCGAGATGGGCTGATGACCAGTTTTGAGGTCGACGATGCTGAGGCGGCGCATGCCGAGTCCGGCGCAGCCGTCGGTGTAGAAGCCGTCGTCATCGGGGCCGCGATGCGCCATGATGTGGCACATCTCGCGGAGAGCCGTAGCATCGGCGCGAGCGCCCGGTTCAAATTCGAGAATGCCGGCGATGCCGCACATTAGCGTTTCTCCGCGTACGTAGAAGTTGGATGCGAACCGGAAGACGAAAAATTCAGACTTCTTGTTAATTCATTGAAGGCAGGAGTGGTGGAAAATTTCTCGCCGCCGGAGTTGGTGAGGTCGCCGTCTCTGCACCACTCGAAAAACTGAAATGGGCCGGCGGCATTAAGGAGCGGCTCGCCCCGCCATGTGACGGAACTGCCGGCGATCACGATCAGTTGCGAGAGCTCGTCATGCTCGGAGCGGAAATAGACGAGTTCGGCGTCGGACGACCAGAGTCCCGAGTTCCACGGCTGCTTGTCGCGGGCGAAGAAAAAGTTGTGAGTCTTGTCGGCGTCGTCCTTGAGTTCGTAGATTTGGACGGCCAGTTGTTGAATGCGGATCAGAGTTGCGCCGCTGGTGCCTGCCAGCGAGTGGCTCTCGCGAGTATCGGCGACGAGGGCGGTGGCGATCTCGGCGGGCAGTTTGGCTCGCGCGATGCAACGCAAGATGGAAGCTGATTCGTAGCGCCCGTAGGCGGGAGAAATCTGGCCCTGGGTGATGTTCGCGTGCCAGTCTGGGCGGTTGGGATCCCTGCCGGGCGTCTGATCGAGCGAACTATCGGCCGAAGTGCTGGCAACGATCAGGCGCAGAGCGGTTTCCGGTGCTTCCGGCCGGAAGGCGACAAACTCTCCGCCGCACGCTTCGCGCAACTGCACGTCGGGTGCGAAATGCCAGTTCAGTTCCAGGTCGTGCTCCCCGGCGCCGAGGGCGGCGTCGCGAACGAGCCACAGGCTGTGCTGGCCGCCGTTTATGCGCAGAACCGAACGCTGATGCGTCACGCGACCCGGCAGGCGCTCGTATCCGTTATGACTGCCGGCGAAGTAGGTGAACGTTTCTCCGGTCAACCAGGTTTCGACGCGCGTGGTGGGAATTTCTTTCCACGAAAATGGCTCGTCGGGAGTTGCCTGATCCGCGCCATCGACACGCAGTGTGTTGTGGGCGGCTGTGCCGCGGAAGGCGTTGCGCTCGGCCGGGTCTTCGGAAATGTAGACGCCGCTGCCGGAATCGACCAGCCAGCGCTCGCCATTCATGGTGAGGCGGAGGCTGAGGGCATCGGCATGGCCGTGACCGCAGCGGCCGACGCCCTGCGGGCCGGCATCGATCATCATGGCCTGCCGGCAGGGTTCGACGCCTGCTAGAACGTAGATGCCGCCATCTGAAAAGGCAGTTGAGCGCGGTTCGCTTGGCTTGTTTATTTTTGCCAGCTTTTCAACCGCCCGCGCACCGAAGAGCCAGATAGATTCCTCGGTTAGTTGCGCGGCAGATGCGTGCGCGGAGGAGGCGACGTTAGAGTCATAGAGCAATGCGCCGAGAGCGAGCGGGTCGGTCATGTGTTCAGTCCGATCGCGGCGTGGATTGAAGAGGCGGCCGCCGTCATCGTCGCCGAAACCCTCGGCGGGTCCGGCTTGGGCGAGCGCCTCGACAACGTCGAGCATGCGGCGTACGACTTCGTCATAGGCGGGCGGAATTTCGATTCCATTTCGCGCGGCCAGCAGGCGGGCATGCAGAAAAAAGTCGAGCGCATACACGTGATAGTAGAGCGACTGCTCGAAATAAACGCCGTCGGGACGAACCTGGCGTCTGGCTTCGTTCAGCAGGATTTGCCAGCCGTCGTTTTTCCAATTCGCCGCGCGCGGCATTTGAGGATAAAGCGTTCCGATGAAGAAGAGCGCCAGCGCTTCGCCGAGCAGATGCGTGTTGGGCGAGAAATAGGTGGATAGATAGCGCTCGATGTAGCGGCCTTGAAATGCCAGCGCGGGCAGCAGTTCGGCGCGGAACTCGGCCACGGATTTTGCAGGCGCGCCGATTGGGAGCTGATCACTTAGCAGTTGATCGACCCATATCCACGACAGGCTGCGAAAGGCGACTTCGAGCGCGCTGCCCCAGTTGATGCCCAGCGGATAAGGATTAGCCTTGATCCAACTGCGCCATTGCGCAGTCAGTTCGCGAAGATACTTGTCGCCGCTTTTCTTGTCTTTCTTATTTTGTTCTTCTTCTTGCGTCAGTAGCCAGGCTTTGGCGAGCGTGACCAGATGCTGATGTCGGTTCAGCTCCCAGGTGATTTTGTGGTCGCCGACCTTGGCGAAATCGAGAAAAGGAATTTTGAACCAGGGATCGAGCGGGGCGCGCTTCTTGTGGACGGCATCGAGATGCCAGTCGATCTCTGAGCCGTAGTCGAGGTTCTCGTACCCGAGCAGGCGAAAACGGTGCTGGCAGATTTCGTCAGCTTCGCGAATGACGCCTTCGGCTTGATCGGGCAGATTCGTGCGCACGAGTGCGGCGCGCTCGGCGGCTTCGCCGGTATCGAAAAAGAATTTTGGTTTTGACGCGGTTGATGCTTGTGGTGCGGCAGGTGAAAGCTGGATCGCCCCCGCAGGCGAGCCCATGCGGTAGCGCAAGAGGTCGCTGCGCTTGTTCAGCTCCTGCCCGCCGCGCGTGCGAATTTCCTTCCAGTCGGAATGGAAGAGGCGCGCCAGCTTGTTGTGCCATCGTGAGGCCACAGTTAACCTGCCTTAATCTTACATGCGTAAATGGCTGCTCCCAACGACGGGGGAACGGGCGGCGATTACTGCGGAGTGTCGGGCATTCACTTTTCGCTCCGCAGCCCCGCGGCCTCAGCTACGATTAAAGACTGACGTCTAACATATTGAAAATGAATATGTTGCCGTGGGAGGTATCGGCTTCGCATGGCGCACAAGGCGCGGTTGTCGCGACCGTCAGTTTTGGGCTGGTATTGATATAGTGCCAATAGCGATTGCCGCCTCATAACATTTTCAGGAGAGTTTCGGTGGGCTTGTCGGTCAGCATTTTTGGTTTGGGATATGTCGGGTCGGTGTCGGCGGCGTGCTTTGCCTCGATGGGCCACAAGGTGATTGGTGTGGACGTGAGCCGCGCCAAGGTTGAGATGCTCGACTCGGGACGGACGCCGATCATCGAGGCGCGCATGAGCGAGATGGTAGCGGAGGCGAACAAGTCATTCCGCCTGCGTGCCACGACCGATGCGGCCGAAGCGGTGATGAACTCGGATGTGTCGTTTGTGTGCGTGGGCACGCCGAGCCTGAAGAACGGCAAGCTCGACCTGAGCCACATCGAAAACGTGGCGCGCGAAATTGGCGCGGCAATGAGGGAGAAGAAATCTCCGCACGTATTCGTACTGCGCAGCACCGTGCTGCCGGGGACGACCGAGACCGTGGCGCTGCCGATTCTGGAGCAGGCGAGCGGGAAGAGGTGCGGACGCGACTTTACCGTCTGCTATAACCCGGAATTCATGCGCGAGGGCAGCGCGGTCGCGGATTTTTTGAATCCTCCATACACGATTCTCGGAGCGAGCGACCTTAATCATCTGGCGCCGCTGCGTGAGCTTTACAAAGACGTGCCAGCTATTTTGTATGAGACGACGATTCCGGTCGCCGAGATGGTGAAGTATTTCTCGAACTGCTATCACGCGCTGAAGGTCGGTTTTGCCAATGAGATGGGTACCATGTGCAAGCATCTGGGCGTGGATGCGCATCAGGTCACGAAGATTTTTACCTCCGACACCAAGCTCAATATTTCTCCGGCATATCTTTCTCCGGGATTTGCGTTTGGCGGATCATGCCTGCCGAAAGATCTGCGGGCGATGACCTACAAGGCGAAAGAGCTGGATTTGAAGCTTCCCGTGCTGGAGTCGCTCATGCCGAGCAACGCCGAACACATCGATCGTGCCGTCGATATGGTGCTCAGTACGGGCAAAAAGAAAATTGCGCAGCTTGGTCTTAGCTTCAAAGCCGGCACCGACGATCTGCGCGAGAGCCCGCAAGTGCAGGTCATCAAGCGGTTGATGGGCGAGGGCCTGGAAGTTCGCGTGTGGGACGAAGATGTTTCGCTCGGACGGCTTGCGGGCGCGAACCGGCAGTACATTGAAGAGGTGATTCCGCATATCGGTTCGGTGCTGACGGACGATCTTGAAAGCGTGATGCGGGCGGCGGAAGTCGTGATTCTTGGGAATAAGTCAGCGAGCAAAGAGCGGCTGGCTGGTCGTCTGCGGCCGGAGCAGATCGTGATCGACCTGATTCATCTTGACCGCGCCAAGCGGCCTGAGGGCGCGAAGAACTATGAAGGCATTTGCTGGTAAGTGTTAAAGATGCGTGACGCGGGGCTCGCGTCCCCACGACAGTTAATCCGCCGCTGGCACGCGGACAGGAGTGTCCGCGCCACACAGAAAGGCATCCATGATTCATCCCTGGCACGACGTCACTCCCGGCAGCAAGCTCCCGCAGGAGTTCAACACCGTTATCGAGATTCCGTTTGGCTCGAGCGTGAAGTATGAGCTGGACAAGGCAAGCGGGCTGATCAAGCTGGACCGCATTTTGTATTCGGCGGTGTACTATCCGGCGAATTACGGTTTCGTTCCGCAGACGCTCGCCGAAGATGACGACCCGCTCGACGTGCTTGTGCTCTGCCAGGAACCGGTGGTGCCGCTGACCATCATTCACGCGCGCGCGATCGGCCTGATGACGATGATCGACTCTGGGAAGAAAGACCATAAGATCATCGCCATTGCGACCGAGGACCCCGAGTTCAACGCTTACACCGAGGCGGCGGAGATGCCATCGCACCGGCTCCTCATGCTGCGGCGCTTTTTCCAGGACTACAAGCAGCTGGAAGGGAAGTCGGTGGAGGTGGACGAGATCGAGCCGGCGGCGCGGGCCTATCCCATTCTTGAAGACGCGCTGCGGCGCTATAGTGAGCAGCGGCGGAAGGGATTTCACGGGGTTAAAGGGTAAGGGCGGGGTGCTGGCGGCAACTAGTCTAGCGCTAGCGCAGCACGCAATGCATCGTCAAGTTGCGCAATTTTCCCGCGCGAAAGAGAGCCTACGAAACGCGTGAGGTCAGATTTGCGCAAAGACACAAGATTGTCACACATGATCCAACTGGCATGCTTCAATCCCTCTTCCGCGCCGACGGGCACCTGCGTTGAAAGAGCTTGACCACTGGTGAAAACCGGAGCGCAGATCACCGTTGAAAATCGGGAGTCGAGCAGAAGCTGCCGGCTTACTACGGCGAAAACGCGAAGGGCTTTCGGAGTTGCACGCTGACTCGCGGCCATTCGCGTATCCGGCGATTTGGAAACGAGATAAAGCTCTCCCCGCCTCATTAGCTAGCGTTCGCTCTCTGAGGCCTGGAACCCCAGAACATCGGCGGCCTCTTGGTTAAGCGCGTCGGCTTGCTGATTGAGCAATTCCAGATCACGAGCCCGAATTCTTTCCCGCGCATGCTCCCGGAGGTAAAGCCGAAGAACTCCCTCGATGACAGCCGAGCGCGACCGCTTCGAGCCGGCCATGCGATCGATGCCGGCCAGTACGTCGGAGGATAGTGTGATTGAAGTCTTCTCTTTCATACTACTAACATCCTACCACAAAGTCTTTAGGAGCCAAGGACTGGCCGGGATAAAGCGGGATAACAAATAAAGTCGATAATATTACTTGACATTAGAGGGGAGCAGATGTAGTTTTGTAGCTGTTTCCTCCCGACCCGTACCGCGGATCGCCCCCGCGTGCGGGTCATCTTTTTTGCTGGAAGGTTTCGAGATCGCTACGATATGGCGGCGTGAGTTGGTCGCGGCGTCGAAGCGCGCAAGGATTGCCGCCCATCGCTCGGGACATCTTCGGCGCTAGCTATTGGGTTGCGGTTCGTAGGCCTTTTGCATGTAACGGCGGGCCTCGTCGATGGCGCCTTGGGTGTCGTCGTTGGTCTGAATGGCCTGGCGGTATTCATTCACCGCGCGCTCGCGCTGGCCGGTGATGTCGAAGATCTTTCCCAGTTGCAGATGGCTCCAGACTTCGGTCCAGCGCGGGTCGCCGTCTCCATTGAGCGATTCGCGGTAGGCGTTGGCGGAAGACTGAAAGTTATGCTGCATGAAAAATACTTCCGCGATGCGATAGTGAGCCAGCGAGCTGTTTTTGTTCACTTCGAGCGCCTTGTTGAACTCACTGAGCGCGCCCGCCAGGTCGCCCTGCTGGATGAGGCCCTGTCCGCGAACGATCGAGGAACGCAGCTTGATGTCTTTGGAGTTGGTGAGAACATGGTTGTCGGGATCGACGGAGATGCGGCGCGGGCGCCCGAAGGTTTCAACCGAAAACGGGGAATCGGTGCCGACCACCTCGATGCGCTTTTCTTCGGTTTTGCCGTCGGTATCAATGCGCAGCCTGACCGGCATGCGGAAAAGGTCGAGGTCCTGCTGGATAGCGCCGACGATGCGGAAACCCTTGTTATTGCCCAGACGATACACGGTGTATTTGGTTTTGAATTCCGGCGCGCTGGTCGAGTCCATCCATTGCGAAAAGAACCAGGTGAGCCGCTGGTCGTAGATTTTTTCTACGAGCTTGCGGAAATCGTCAGTGGTGGCGGGCTTCCCGGCGTATTGCGTGGCGAAGTCGCGCATGATCTTTAAGTACTTCGCATCGCCCACCACATAGCGCAGCATGTGCAGCACCATCGCGCCTTTATCCGTGACCAGCGACTGGAACTCGGGGGAGAAGAAGTCGAGCTTGTCGGCGCTCGAAAGGGGCACGCTGTCATAGGCCAGCGCGCCGACCGACATATCTTTCACCATCTCCTCTAGGCCTGCGCTGCCGGCGGCGCTTTCCACGTAACGCGCTTCTGAGTAGCGCGCGAAGCCGTCGCTGATCCACCAGTCGTCTTTGGTCGCGGGGCTCACCGAAACCCCCCACCACTGATGCGCGATGGTGTTGGCGAGGAGGCGGTAGTTGACCCTCTCGGTGACGGCGCGGCTGGCGATGGCGGCAATTTCCGGAGCGTAGGCCGAGGGTACCGTGTCATCGGGAATTTCGACGACCTGCAATCGTTGCGAAGGCGCGATTCCGTATTGCGTGATGAAATAGGTGAACTCTTTTACAGCGGTCGAAGCGTATTCCGACTCCAAAGTCTCGTGCACGGGTTTGAAGAAGACGTGCAGGTCCATGCCGGCTTCGTCGCTTTTGTATTCCTTAAAAGTACCGGCGATGATGGTGCCGGGGAATGCCGGCTTAGTCCAGCGGAAGAGAAAAGTACGGGAGTTGGCGAGTGACGATTTCTTTTCGAGCGCCTTTTCGGCAGCCGGCTCTGCATCCTTGCCGTTGCTGCTGCCGATGGCAATCATGTGGGCGGGCACGGTTACGCTGATGGTCGAGGTAAAGCGGTTGACGCCGTATCCCGCCACCGGAAACCACAGACCGGAATAGAGCAGATAGCTGGTATCGGGACCGACATAGGCCAGCTTCAATCCCTGCACCGGGCTGTCGTCGGCGCTTTCGAGGGTGCCATCGTAATCGAAGGTGAACGTAGTGCTGGAATTTTTCTGAACGCTGGAGTTGAGCGCAAACCGGATGCTCGAATCCTGGGTGCTGCGCTCGGGCGAGAGCGGCTTGTTATTGGCATCGACGAGCTTGGTCACGCGGAGCGCGTTATTCAACTGGAAGGACGCCACGCTCATATCTTCGAGGGCGGTGACCTTCACCGTGGCATGGGCGGTGAGGTGATGAGTCTCAGGCAGCAGTTCGACCGCGATCTGGTAGTCGTCGACGCGCATGCGTGGCTTGTCTGCCGCCTGCGCTGCCACGGCTGAGAACGCAAGCACGACCAGAAAAGAGCCAAAACACGTCCGGCGCACGAGCCGAGACTGAAAGAGCATCGAGTAGGTCTCCTGGGGGATACCGCAATCAGTATGATGTAGATTTTCACGCAAAAGATGCTGAGGGGACAAGGGGCACGTTCATCCGGCCATATTCATCCTACCGGACTTATCCTGCACTCCGTCCCCCGGTGGCCTTCGCGGGGCTTGGGTTGCGCGCTTTCGGCCCGAGCATCGCCAAAATGATGTCGGCCGCTTTTTCAGGCGGACGCTGGCCGCCGCTGCCTTCCCGCAGTTTCGCCTTCACTGCCGCCAGGCCTTGAATCATGCGGGTCCGGGGCTCTCCGTCGGCCATAATCTTCTCGAGTTCGCCCACAATATTCTCGGCGGTGAATTTGCTCTGGACCAGCTCCGGGACGACCTCCTCGTCATTATTGCTCCCGCCGAACGAAGCGATCAGGTTGACCATCGCATAATGGGCGATTTTGACGCGCGGCTTGCCGAGAGCGTAGGTCAGGGGCGAAACGCGGTAGACCATGACGAAAGGCGTCCCCATGATGGCCGCCTCGACGGTCGCCGTGCCGCTGGCGATGATTCCGGCGCGGGAGTGAAAAAGCGCGGGGAGGGCCTCGGGGACAAGCTTTACCTTCGGCAGTTCGCGTCTCTCGAGAGCGATCAAGCCCGATAGGAACCCTGAATCTAACGTAGGCGCGACCGGGAGCAAATATTCATACTTATCTCCGAGCCGGTCTATTGCTTCCATGATGGTTGGCAGGTTCATGCGCAATTCTTTGCGGCGGCTGCCGGGCATGAGCGTGATCCATTGCTTGGCGAGGTCGAGGTCGTGCTCGGCGGCATAGGCTTCGCGCGCGATGGTGGGCCCGGGTAGATTGGCCAATGGATGCCCGACGAAGGTCGCATCCACTCCGCGATCGCGATAGAACTTTTCTTCGAACGGAAAGATGACGAGCGCCTTATCGACGTACTTGCGCAGGAGCTTGACGCGCCCTTGCCGCCATGCCCAGAACTGCGGGCAGACGTAGTAAACGACGGGGACGCCGCGCTTGTGCATCTGGCGCGCGACCCGCCAGTTGAAGGCGGGCGAATCGATGACGATGGCGAGGTCGGGGCGGCGCTGGTCAGCCGCGCGGATCAGTTTTTTGTAGAGGCCGAGAATTTTTGGGAGATGGCTGACAATTTCAGTGATGCCGACGACGGCCAGGTCTTTGGCGTCGACGACGATGTCGCAGCCGGCGGCGCGCATGCGCTCTCCGCCTGAGCCGAAGAAGGAGACGCGGCCGGCAACTCGCGCGCGCAGAGCCTCAATCAGCCCGGCTCCATACATGTCGCCCGAAGCCTCGCCCGCCGAGATGAGAATCTGCACGTTGCAATTGTAAGGGAGCTTTGGTCCTGGGCGATGGCGGCGGGCTGCCGAATTTCTTGTTCACCACGGAGGCGCGGAGTCACCGACAAAAAATCCTCAAGCTGTAAACTCACCGCGATTGCGATACCTGTTGTTGCCGTTCAACTTCCGCGAGTATTCTCGGTCTTAGGGATTGCGAGAGCAGATACCGATGAAGAAGAACGTCTGGCGAGCGGTGATTGAGATCGCATTCATCGTGTTCCTGTTTTATGCGAATCTTTTGATGGGTGAATTTGAGCGCTCAGGCGTGGCGCGGCAGAGAGGCGTTGTCTGGGCGATCCATGATGTGTTTACCGCCGCCAACTTTGAGATTGCCCTGGTTGCCGCATTCATCGGCTACGCGCTGTTTGAATTTCTGCGAAGACAATTCTAGGCGCGCATCGTCGCCGATATTCGATCGATCTAATCGCCGGCGCTCACACTAGTTGTTGGCGCTGACGGTCGATTGCGGCGAGGGGGAATCAACGGGCGCTAGTTCCTGATCTTTATATTGCAGCTCATAGAGCTTGTAATAAATCCCGCGCCGCGCGAGGAGTTCCTGGTGCGTACCCATCTCGCGGACCTGGCCCTTGTGCATCACGATGATCTGATCGGCGCGCTGAATGGTGGAGAGGCGATGGGCGATCACGAGCGACGTGCGGCCTTCGACCATGCGGTTCAGGGCATCGCGGACGCGAAATTCGGTTTCGGTATCGACGCTCGAAGTGGCTTCATCGAGAATCAGAATCTTGGGATCGTGCGCCAGCGCGCGCGCAAACGAAATCAGCTGCTTCTGTCCGGTAGAGAGCGTCGAGCCGCGCTCGCGCACCTCTTCGTGAAACCCGCCCGGCAGGGTCCGAATGAAATCGGCGAGGTTCACGTCTTCGGCAGCCTGCTCAATGTCGGCGTCTTGAATGCGGGTGGTGCCGAGCCGAATGTTGCCCGCGACCGTGCCCGTAAATAGAAATGGATCCTGTAGCACGACGCCGAAGCGGCTGCGCAAATCGTCAAGATTCATCTCGCGAATGTCGACGCCATCGATGCGGATCGCGCCGCGCTGCACGTCGTAGAAGCGCATGAGGAGCGAGATGAGAGTTGTCTTGCCGGCGCCGGTGTGGCCGACGACAGCGACGGTCTGGCCGGGCTCGATCGTAAAAGTGACATCGCGCAGCACCCAGTCGGGATCTTTGGTGGGCGTGGGGGCTGCGTCGGTTTGGCCGACCACAGAGGTCGCAGCTCTCGTCGCCGCCGTTATCGTTTCCGGCGCAACGACACTGGTTCCCGGAGTGTTGTAGGCGAACCACACGTGATCAAACTCAATGCGGCCCGGGCCGGTTGCTTTCCTGGTGACGGCCGGCGATGTGATCTCAACTTTCGTATCCAGCAGCTTGAAGACGCGCTCTCCGGCGGCCATCGCGCCCTGCAGAATGTTGTATTTCTCGCTCAAATCCTGAATGGGACGGAAGAAGCGTTGCGCATATTGCATGAAGGCGACGAGAACGCCGATGGTCATGGCGGTCTCGGTCACGTGCAGCGTAAAGAGTGTTTTGAAGGAGAAGCCGAGGCTCACGGTCGAGACATTGAGTTGACGCAGAATGCCGCCGCCCCCAAACCAGATGATGCTGGCGACCGCGATCGAGGAGAGAACTTCAACGACCGGATAATAGATCGCATGGGCAAGGATGGCGTCTTTGTAGGCCTCCATGTGCGATGCGTTGATGTCCGAAAACTGCTGGTAGGCGCGCTTTTCACGGTTGAAGAGCTGGAGGACGAGCATGCCCGAAATGGCTTCCTGCAAAAACGAATTGATACGCGCGATGGCGGTGCGGATGCGGCGATAGGAGTCGCGCACCTTGTCGCGAAAAACTTTGGTCGCGTAAACGATCAGAGGAAGCACCAGGAAGGTGAGCAGCGCGAGCTTCCAGTTCATGTCCAGCATGATGGCGAGAATGAAGGTCAGCACGAACACATCTTCGAAGATCGAGACGACTCCGGCCGTGAACATTTCGTTGAGCGCGTCAACGTCGGTAGTGACACGCGTCACCAGCCGGCCGACCGGGTTCTTGTCGAAGAAACCGACATGCATGTGCTGAAGATGGCGGAATATCTGGCTGCGCAGATCGAACATCACCTTTTGGCCGGTCCACTGCATCAGGTAGGTCTGCACGAACTCGAGCGCAAAAGTAAAAACCAGCAGCCCAACGTAGAGTTCGCCAATCTGCGCGATGCCTTTGAGCGGGGAATTGCTGAGGCGATCGCCGAGCCAGGAGTGGGTGTGCTCGGATTTCGCCAGATATTTGTCGATGGCGATCTTGGTGAGAAATGGACCGAGCACGTCGGCAATCGACTTCAGCACGATGGCCACCAGAGCCACCGCGACATGCAATTTGTAGGGCCGAAGGTAGCCCAGAAGACGCCGCATCAGGCGGCCGTCATATGCTTTACCTACGATTTCGTCTTCTTGATTGGACGCCATTAATGGTGGACGGAGCGGCCGCTCGCGGGCCGGGAACGCTCGCGCCGAAGCTAAAGATTACCCTAAATAGATGGCATAATGCCGCGAAGGATGGAAAAGGTTTGCAGCATGGGGGCGGCTGTCCGCCTGCCATTTGTTGCACTTACGGCCTTATTTTGGCATTCGGAGTGCACTGTTATGGGATCGCCGCCGGTAGGGTGTCATGGCGGCCATGATTATGTGATTGCAGTCACGGCTGCAAGTGCGGTATTTTGCTACGTTTTGCGATGGTCGTCGTCCTGTGGCAGGAGGCTCCATGAATGTGGGCAATCCGATTGGGAACCTTGCGACTGCGAACAAGTTCACTTCTAAGGTTAGCCAGAAGGAAAAGGCTTCGCCGGCGCCGAATGACCGCTGCGGGTGGTTCCAGCCTTCGGCCTTAAGACGCGCCAACGCGACGGCGGTTAATGCGTCGGCCTGGCGGCTGGTGCTGCTGGGTGCGCCGGGCGTCGGCAAGGGCACGCAGGCTGATCTGCTGAACCGTCGGCTCGAGGCGTGCCACCTTTCGACCGGCGACCTTTTTCGAGCCGCCTCCAAACAAAAAGATGTGGAGCCGAGTCCCGCGATGCGAGTCGCTCTCGATTACATGCGGCGCGGCGACCTTGTTCCTGACGGCACGGTGTGGGAGATGGTGCGCGAGCGCACGGAGTGCCTGCGTTGCTCGGCGGGATTTGTTCTGGATGGTTTTCCGCGCACGCTCTGCCAGGCGGAATCGCTCAGGCAGCTTATGGAAAGCGAGCGGATTCCGCTCAATGCGGTGGTCAACTACGAACTGCCGCTGGCCGACATTGTGGCACGCCTGAGCGGACGCCGCACCTGCGAAAAATGTAAGGCCGTCTTTCACGTGACCGGCAACCCACCGAAGGTCGATGGCGTGTGCGACCGCTGCCAGGGCAGTCTTTTTCAGCGCGAGGATGATCGTACCGAATCAATCGCCGTGCGCATGGAAACGTACGAGCGCAGCACCGCGCCGCTCATCGAATTCTACAGAGGCATGGGCCTGCTGGTGACGGTCGCGGCCGTGGGGTCGCCCGATGAAATCTGCGCGCGGACGATGCAGGCGCTGGGGGCGAGACCTGGAACAACAGCCGGGTTAAGAGACTAAAGCGACAGTCTGGCCGCTGGAGCGGCATCTTCCTGACGAAAAAACATCACTGCGTCTGCGTGGACCCGGTCGCCTTGGGCGGCGGAGGGCAATCGGTACCCTTCGCACAAATCGGGCACACCACCTTGGAGTTCTGCTGCTCCATCTGGTGAAGGAATACAGAAAAAGTCTGGCCGCATTGGTTGCATAGGGCTTCGATGGAGTCGTCGGCTGGATTTATCTCGTTGTGTGGCATCCCAACTATTTTAAGCCAACACCTGCCGCTGTGGCGCGCGCGCCGCGAATACAATGACCACAGCGTGCCCCTCGGCCTCTATCTGTCGGTTCCGTTCTGCCGGACCAAGTGCAGCTACTGCAACTTTGCTTCCGACGTCTTCTCGAAGTCTGCCTACGAAAACTATGTGGCCCGCGTGGTCGAAGATGTTGCCAACGCTCGCGCGTCCGCGACCGAGGCGGGAGGTGAATTCGACGAGCGCGTCGATTCGATCTATTTGGGTGGAGGAACGCCGTCGATTCTGGAAGGCGCACAGTTGTTGCGTATCTTCGGCGCGCTGCGCGATCACTTTGCCATCGATGCCCACGCCGAAATCACAGTCGAGTGCGCTCCCGGCACGCTGTCCGATTCGCTGATCGAGACCTTGCTGCGGGCGGGCGTGAACCGCGTCAGCCTCGGCGTTCAGTCATTTGACGATCGCGAGGCGCAGTCAGTCGGGCGATTGCACAAACGCTCCACGGTGATTGAGGAAATCGCGCGTTTGCGTCAAAGCGGACTGCCGAACATCAACGTCGATCTGATTGCCGGTTTGCCCTATCAGACGGAGGAGAGCTGGCGGCGTTCATTGAGCGAGCTCATTGCTTTGGATGTGCCGCATGCGAGCGTGTACATGCTCGAGGTGGACGAGGACTCGCGTCTTGGCAGCGAATTGATTGCCGGAGGCACGCGCTATCACGCCCACTTTGTGCCCGACGACGCGGCCACCGCCGACTTCTACGTGCGAGCATGCGAGGCGCTGAATGCGGCGGGGATTGAGCAATACGAAATTTCAAATTTTGCGAAGTTGGGGCCGGAGCGCGACGCCACTAGCGAGCCTCAGGTGGGAGGGCGCGGCTGGCAGTCGCGCCACAACCTCAAATATTGGACGCGCCAGCCCTATCTCGGCTTCGGTGTGGATGCGCACTCGATGCTGGCCGTCGTCCCAAGCCATCTTTCCGCTGATCGCGAGTCGATTCGCATCGCCATGCCGGATTCGCTCGATGCCTACATGAATCGCGGACCTGCGGCGCTCACACCCGTTTCCCCCCATGCGGCCCTCGAAGAGACATTTTTCCTTGGGCTGCGGCTCAATCGGGGCATCGATCTTAATCGGCTGCGAGCCGAATTCACGGCCGAAGCCGCGGCCTTCGATCCTATTGTCGAAGATTGTTTGCGCGACGGCCTGCTGGAAAGGCGAGACGAGAATGTACGTTTGACCGAGCGCGGCCGATTGCTGTCGAACGAAGTGTTCGGCAGATTTCTGGTCGAAGAAAAAGCCGCTGACGATATTCAGCCGGCAGGCGTCAAAAAGTAAAAGTGGGAACCGGCCACGTGAATCCACGTTAGTTGGCCGATGATTGCCATTCGGCTATGGCCTATCCGGCTCCCACCAGGTCAATACTCTTGCGAATCGCGCCTTCCCAGATGCAAGGCTCCGAGGGCAACGCTTCGATGCCCGCTTCCCCCGAACCGGCCCATGCGATGCGGAATTGCGCTCGCTGTGTTCCGTGCTGCACGTCCAGGAGTCCGCCGGCGCCTATCCTGGCACGAACTCCCAGCAGCATGGCGCCGCTCAGGCTCACATTCTTGACCCGCACGACCTCCTCGAACGGGCGGCCCATCCGGTCAACCCCCCGGATGCGCACGGGAAACTCAACTCTGAGCCGCGGCTCTTTGCGCCGGTCGGTTTTTAGCCGATGATTGCTTGCTGAATCCAAGCGAAATCATAGGACGAAAGCGATTGAGTGGATAGATCGCGTTAGTTATCTGGGGGTGATTACCAGCCGGAGGCTACAGGTGGGAAAGGCCGACTGCTGGCCATTGGCGGGGAAAGCTGGCTGAAGCTGATAACGAGTTGCTGAGAGCGGAGAGCTGACAGCTAAGAGCTACGTCCTAATTCTTCCAGGCGCATGAGCCCGGCCCGTCCGGGCTGCCGCATGATCCGCAAGGTCCCGAGGACATCGGCCCCGCCGGCATAGGCGACGACGAACCACTCTTCGCCGAGACCGCAAATACAGATAGTTTCGGCTCCAGCTTCTTGCTCTCGCACTTCGGGCAGGCGGCTTTTTGCTGGCCGTAGACGAGCGCTTCAAACTGGTGACGGCATTCCTTGCAAACATACTCAAAAATCGGCATCGATTGGACTCCGCGAAGAATTGCTGACTTCTATTTAAAATCAAACTGTGGGTAGTCCGCAAACTCCAACCGTCCCGAATGCCTTTGTGCCGC
>JBAWAI010000148.1:0-18959 GCA_049589215.1 Terriglobales bacterium
CCTTTGAGGAGCGCCGTGAGTGTGGTCCAAGGAGAGAGATCTAAACCCTCGAGCCGCGCCGCCCGATCCCCATGACGAGTGCCACGAGGAAGAAAATCAGGAAGAGGTAAAAGAGAATTTTGGCGATGCCGGCAGCGGCGACCGCAACGCCAGCAAAGCCCAGGATCCCCGCGATAACCGCGATGATGAAGAACACTGCTGCCCAATAAAGCATGATTCACCCCTTTCCGAACCTTGCATGAGAATAAGACCTGGCCGTATACGCAATCCATCAGGTGAACGCGGTAGAGAAGCGGCGACGTTTCGGTAGATTAAACGAATTTACCGGGCGGGCTAGCGCTCACTCCGGCGGCTTGATGCCAATCAAACTATCGAACTGCTGAAGCACGCCGTAGCATTCGCATGCCGACTCTTCGAGCAATTTCCGGTTCACGATTCGAACCGCGCCGCGGCTGTATTCGATGGCGCCCTTTCGCTGGAGAAGAGCGGCGGCCAGGCTCACGCTGGGCCGGTCAGTTCCGAGCATGGTGGCCAGGAAATCGTGAGTGATAGCGAGGTAGCCGCTGTCGACGCGATCGTGCATCATCAGTAACCAACGCGCGAGGCGCTGTTCGATGCCGTGCAGCCGGTTGCATGCAGCCGATTGGGCTGCCTGCATCCCCTGTAGTACCGCATGCCGGCACGTGATGCTTTGAAGATACGGAGATGAAGGAAGCAGATTTCGCAAAGCCTCAGCGGCCATGCGGAAACCATCGCCTGCGATCTGCACAACCGCGCGATGGGGATCGCGGGTCAGTCCTGCGATCGCTGATGTGCCGCTGAGTCCCTCATTGCCGACGACTCCTACTTCCACAGTTTTGCCCTCGCGCGTGACAACCACGTTTGAGACGAGACCGCGGTTGGGAAAATGCACAAACTCAAGTCGATCGCCCGGTTCATGCAGGCTGGTGTGGCTAGGAAGGTACTCGAAAGTCAGCATCGGCCGAACCGACTGGAACTCAGCATCGGGAAGAGAGACAAGGATGCCGTTGCCAATCGGCCTTCCTTCGAAGCTAATGCGCTCGCCAACCCTTAAAGGAGTAGGTTGCGCACTCGCGGGAAACTGTGTCGTGCCGAGAGTCTGCTTGTTGTGCACGCCTCTAAGATGCAGACAAATCGATAAAGAGTGTATTCCCGCGACATCGCTGCAACCTTTTATATGCAACGACTGAATGTAGCGGCGTCAGCTGGTCCTTTGGCTACAGATATTTAGCTCAAAGGATAAGGAGTAGACCCTATATTGCTCCACAGCGCAGGTAGATATTCTGCTGACAGATCGACCATGAGATCGAGAACTGACAACGGAGACTCTAAAGCCCGAACGGCAATTCAACCCGGCTCAAATTCTTCATTCAATTAAACGTACTTTATCGACCAGAGACTCTGAGGAGTGAACAATGGCAAGCAAGACGGCAGTGTTTGGAATCTATCCCGCATACGCAAGTGTTGAAAATGGTGTTGAGGGACTTCGGGTCGGTGGATTCAATAGCGGCGACATCTCTGTCCTATTTCCCGAGGGGACTGGGACGCGCGATTTTGCGGTGGAGAAGGGGACGAAAGCGCCAGAAGGCGCGACGACCGGCGCTGGCACCGGGGCTGTGCTCGGCGGTGCGCTCGGATGGCTGGTTGGCATTGGATCGATTGCGATCCCCGGCGTGGGGCCGTTTATTGCGGCAGGACCTTTGGTGGCGGCGCTCGCTGGAGTAGGCGTCGGTGGCGCAGTGGGGGGCGTTGCGGGAGCGCTGGTGGGAATGGGTATTCCGGAATATGAGGCGAAGCGCTATGAGGGACGCGTGAAAGATGGAGGCATACTGCTATCAGTCCATTGCGACAACTCTGACATGAAGAAGCGCGCGAAAGACATCTTAGAGCGCACTGGCGCGAAAGACATTTCAGCCACGTCAGAGGCAGCATCGGACGAGCCGAAGTACGACACTCTTCCTAAGGCAAGTTAGACACGGCGAAGGTGATGCTTACGAAGCCAATGTATTGATCATCTGTATTGATCATCGGAGGAGCGAATAATGAAAGCTTTGCTGGCTGTCGGACTAGTCGTACTAATCATCGGAGTTATCTCGTTTGTTGTGCCCTTCCCACATGCTTCGCATCATGAAATAGGGTCCGGGGACGTCCATGTTGGAGTCACCACAAGACACGACGAGAAGGTGCCGCCGATGGTTAGTGTGTTACTCGTAGTCGTTGGGGCGGGAATCATGATCGCGGGCCGCGGAAGCGCGTAAGTATGGCGAACGGGTGTTCGCTCACGCGGAGCAGAGCTGCCAGAGAGTTGTTTATGTACCACGACTAAACGATGCACAAATTTGCAAGACCTGTGCTTCGCGATTGAAGTTAATTAAGGAGTGATCCTCATGGGAAACGAACCGAACAAGCAGCAAGGACAGCAGGGACAACAGGGCCAGCAGGGCGGGCAGTCGCAATCCCATCAGCAAGGCCAGCAGTCACACCAGCAGGGTCAGAACCCGACCGGTACGGTCGACACCTCTGACAAATGGAAGTCTGGTCAGCAATCCGGCGAGCAAAAAGGCTCGCAGGATATCTCGAAGAAAGACCCGTCGAAGCAGCAAGGCGGCCAGCAGGACGATGTGGACAACGAAAAACGGCGCGCATCGTAATTGGTGGTAACTTCAACTAAAACGATTAATTGATTCACTCACAAGAGCCACGGTCAACCAGCCGCGGCACTTGTGTGTTTACGACCGGATAAACATTCGAGTGCTCCCAATAGTTAAGTTACGGTCACTTCTTTTTCTGACCGTCTGGCTCGGTCCACGTCGGATCATCCTTCCCCAAGTATCAAAAGCATACGCGATGATCTTAGTGATGCTGTAGGAGATAGCGCTTCGCGCCCTACAGAGTGAACTGGATAGACCCTGAAGGCCCACGACTCTATTGTCAGTAGCATGACGAGCCAAGCTTGCTTCGATTTCAGCTATTGGCTCCTAAAGGAGATCCAAGTGCCAATCCCCCTGACCCTTCCCGTTCTCTCAGAGGCCGAACTCATCCGGCGCGCTCAACAAGGTGATGCAGAGGCATTTGGGTGTCTCTTTGAGAAACACAAAACACGCGTGTATGCACTGTGCCTGCGGATGACGAGAAATACCGCGGAGGCGGAAGATCTCACTCAGGATGCTTTCCTCCACGTGTTCCGCAAATTGTCGGCGTTTCGGGCGGACTCGGCCCTGTCGACGTGGCTTTATCGCGTGAGTGTCAACACCGTGCTGATGCATTTCAGGAAGAAGTCGCTAGCCACGGTGTCAGTGGATCAGCCTGGCCACGACGACAATCCGATGCCGAGGGAATTTCCGACGACGGACTGCCGGCTAACCTCATGCGTTGACCGCATGGCCCTCAATCGAGCGCTCGGCGAGTTGCCGAACGGCTATCGGAAAATCTTCCTGCTGCACGAGGTGGCGGGATATGAGCATCGAGAGATCGCAAACTTCCTGGGGTGCTCGGTGGGTAATTCCAAATCGCAACTACATAAGGCGCGGCAGAGAATTCGCGAACTGCTGACGCCTGCGACGCCTCTGCAAGCATCGCAGATCGGGCCCGAGAAGGCTGAGGTGAAGCCGCGGCCCGGCCGCCAGAGAGTTCGCGCCGGCGTAATCGGTCTCAGCAGTCTAACGCGACCATTGCCGGGCGGGGCGATCGGCGGTTCGCGAGGTTGGGCTACGGCGGCCTAAGGCATGTTTCAAGGTGGTCTACAGGCCCGCTCCGATGGAAGCGGGCTGGTGCGGAGAATAAATTTGTAAACGTTGTGTCGCTAAAAAGGGTTGAGCAATGTGGGGCCCATCGAGGCTCGGAAAGAGGTTTATCCCGTGAAAGCTAAAAATACTGCAAGACAAATGGCCTTTGTGGTTCTTAGTGCTGCCATTCTGCTGCTGGCGAGCTCGGCGAGCTGGGCAGCCGATGATAACGACAAAGATGAGTCCGACATCGTTAAGCGCATACACACCTCAGCTGATGTGCTCGATCAAATCATGGGCACGCCGGACAAAGCTATTCCGGACAAGATCATGAGCGAGGCGAAGTGTCTCGCCGTTATCCCGTCGATGATAAAGATCGCCGTCGGATTCGGTGGTAATCACGGACGAGGCGTGGCGACGTGCAGGACAGCAAGTGGCGCATGGAGCGCTCCAGCTCCCCTCACAATCACTGGCGGCAGTTGGGGACTACAGCTTGGTGGTGAAGCGACTGACCTGGTTTTAGTGATCATGAATCAGAAGGGCATGGATCATTTGCTTGGCAGCAAGTTCAAGCTGGGAGCGGATGCCTCGGCCGCTGCTGGGCCGGTAGGTCGCAATGCTGGAGCTGATACCGACTGGAAGATGAACGCTGAAGTATTGAGTTACTCACGTTCGCGTGGCATATTTGCCGGTATTGACCTCAATGGTGCCGCAATCACGCAAGATAAGGACGCGACGCGGTTGCTGTATGGCGGGAAAATGGTTCCGTTTGCCGTTATCTTAAACGGCAAGGTACCACCTCCCGAAGGTAGCCACGACTTTCTTGCCGCAATGAGAAAGTACTCGGAGCAGGCTCACAATCATCAGGGCATGTAAATTGCCTAATTCATACTCCTCACCGGACAAAAGGTGATCAATCGGAATGGCTATGTCGACTAAGGCATGGCTATTTCTGCTTTAGGGTGGGTGCCGCGGCTTGGTACGCATTGAAAACCTTATTTGTACAGGTTCCACTGGATTTGACGAGGGCGCTTACGTTTGTACTCTGCATGGGAGTCAACGGAGACGCTTTTTGTTTTTCGTTTCCGCGCCAGGGCAGACGCGAGCCACGCTTACGTCCCTGGCTTGGTACCAGCACCGGCTACGCGTCGCCAGGTGACTTCTGCATTCGTGGGAGAACTCTATGTCAACTATTCTGCTGGTCATCCTGGTATTGTTGTTAGTCGGAGCACTTCCGACTTGGCCCTATAGCAATGGCTGGGGGTACTATCCAAGCGGCGGGCTTGGGCTGGTACTTGTCGTCGTATTAGTGTTGGTGCTGATGGGCCGGGTGTGAGTAGAGCCTTGCCTACTTACAAGTGCGAAATCAGTCGCTGATGCTCCTGCGGACGTGCAGTTAAGAAGACTGATCAAGTTCCAGTGGGGGAGGGTGCGGTCCAGGTTTTTGTCGTTTCCCTGGTTTATGACTCGACCGAAGCCGAACGACTGTCAGGCGAGTCTACGCCCCCGTCCTCCATGGAAAAATCCCCATCATGACTTGGTTCTCAATAGCCCTATTTGTGGCTGCTCCGAATACTGCCCTCAAGCTCGTGTTAATACTGATTCATGACCACTGAGGCAAGAGTAGCGGGCGACTCGGCGCGACGTCGAAAGCGCGGGCGGTTCGTCGTCGCCGTTGCCATCCTCCTGCTTCTCATTTCAGAGGTAGGCTGGTTTTTCTTGAAGGCCCATGCCGAGCCGATTCTGCGCGCGCGCGTTATTGAAACGCTGACCGCACGATTCCAGACCAAAGTTGAGATGGGTGACTTTCACGTTTCGGTGGAAGACGGGCTGGCCGTGTCCGGCGAAGGGCTGAAGATTTATGGGAAGACCGATCCCAACATTCACGAGCCCGGTGTGCAGCCGCTCATCGGCATCGAGGAATTCCGCTTTCAGACGGGCTTGCTCGCGCTGCTCCGCACGCCCATGCACGTGCATAGCGTTCGTCTCAAGGGACTGGTGCTGAATATTCCTCCGGCAGGCGAGCGGCGAGAGATGCAAAGCATGGGGTCCGAAAAGAGCAAGATCAAAATTGTGGTCGATGAATTTGTCAGCCAGGATGCGGAACTTGTGATTAACACGAATCGCGAAGATAAGCTTCCACTGGAATTCAGCATTGAAGACCTGAAGATGCAGGATGTGGGGCCCGGTCAGCCTATGCACTTCGACGCAAAATTACTAAACCCGAAGCCGATCGGCAGCATTTCATCGAAGGGCTTGTTTGGGCCTTTGCAGATGGATCGCCCGCGCGACACGCCGGTGAAGGGCACGTACACGTTCAGCAATGCAGACCTGGCCACCATCAAGGGGATTGCGGGAATTCTTTCGTCGACTGGACAATATTCCGGAAGTTTGGGAAGTATTGTAGTCGACGGTAAAACCGAGACGCCGGATTTTCGTCTGACGGTGAGCGACCACCCTGTGCCGCTGAATACCGAATTTCATGCCATCGTTGACGGCACCAGCGGAAACACATACCTGCAGCCCGTCAATGCGAGAGTGCTGCACTCTTCGTTTGTGGCGAAGGGTTCGGTCGTGCGCATGAAGCCGCAGGGACACGAAATTGCGCTTGATGTGACGATCGACCATGCTCGCATCGAAGACCTGCTTACGATGTGCATTCGCACTGAGCCTGCGATTATGAGCGGCGCAGTGCAGGCGAAGGCAAAACTCGATCTGAAGCCTGGGGCCGAGGATGTCAGCAACCGTTTGCGGCTTGCAGGAAACTTCGAGGTGACGGGCGCGCATTTCAGCAATGAAAAAATCCAGAAGCGAATTGACGACCTCAGTCTGCGCAGCCAGGGCAGGCCGAAGCTGGTGCAATCCGATGCGACGAATGTGGTCCAATCCGATATGAGCGGCGTTTTTGACCTGAAGCAGGAGATCATGTCGTTTTCGCAGCTGCACTTCGAGGTACCGGGGACGAACGTGGACATGACCGGCCAGTACGGCCTCGACGGAAACACCTTTGATTTTCGCGGGAAAGTGCGTCTGGATGCCGAGCTATCTCACATGGTGACGGGATGGAAATCCGTTTTGCTGAAGCCGGTCGACCCTTTCTTCAAGAAAAATGGAGCAGGGACAGAAGTTCCGATCAAGATCAGCGGCACGAAGGCAGAGCCACATATCGGCCTGGATTTTGGCCATAAGAGCGACGGCAAGTACTAGCCGGGATCAACGCCCCGTCTCAAAGCGATAGCCGATTCCGCGCAGCGTCTTTAGGTAGCGTGGATGGCGCGGGTCGCGTTCAATCTTCTCGCGCAGGCGACGCACAAAAACATCGATCGAGCGCGGGGTCACGAAGGAGCCTTCTTTCCAGACCGCATCAAGAAGCTGGTCGCGAGTGAAGACGCGTCCGCGATGGCGGACGAGATATTCGAGCAGACGAAACTCGCGGACGGTTGTCGGCACGGTTTTGCCCTGGACGCTCACCGTCATGGATGCGATATCGATTTCGAGTTCGCCTAGCTGAATCAGTTCACGGAGTGGAGCCTCTTTTTCGGCGCGTAGGATGTTGCGCACGCGAGCGATCAGTTCGCGAGGGCTGAAAGGCTTGGTGATGTAGCCGTCGCCGCCGGCATCGAAGGCCTGGAGGCGATCCATCTCCTGGGTGCGCGCGGAGAGAAAAATGATCGGCGTCTTTCCGAGTTGCTCGTGTTGCCGGATCTGTCGGCAGAGATCGAAGCCGTTCATCTCGGGCAGCATGATGTCGAGAAGAAAGAGCGCGGGCTGGGCGAGCGCAGCCGAAGGGACGACTGGCGTGCCGGAGAAAAATGTCGAGACGTCGAATCCGGCGGTTCGCAGGTTATGTTCGATGAGCCGGGACACGTCAATGTCGTCCTCGACTACGTAGATGAGGTCCGGATGACGCGGGTTCTCTGTCGTCTCCTGGGAATACATTGTCGTAGAGGAAATCAATTGTTTGCAGTAATGAGGTAAAAGGGTGACATTGCGACAGTAACGGGGGTGTGTTGCGGCAATGTTGCGCCAGTGTTAAAGGAGGGTTAATTTGCTCCACTGGTCTTTGCCGCAATTTTCCGGTTGATCGGGGCGGATTGGTTGAATTGGCGCACCAAGGGCGCGCATCGAGTGCGTCTCTGTGCCTTCGGCGAATCGTGGCATAGAATCGTGATGATGAGCCCTCCCGATCCACCCCGTTCGAACTTCATCCGGCTTCTTCCCAAGGCCGAGCTGCATTTGCATCTGGAGGGCTCGATTGAGCCGGCTACGTTGCTTGAATTGCGGCAGCGGCATGGCATCGGCGGCGCGACTCATTCTGAGGTTGAGCGGATCTACAAGTTCACCGACTTCGCTGGATTTCTGGCTTCGTTTAAAGATGTTACGGGACTCTTGCGCACGCCGGATGATTACGAACTGATTACGCATCGGTTGATGGAGCGCCTTAAGGCGCAGAACATTTTGCATGCCGAGGTCACGGTTTCGGTGGGGGTGTGTTTGTGGCGCGGGCAGGACTTCGGCGCGATTTTTGAGGGGCTGGAGCACGGGCGGGCGCGCGGGGAAAAAGATTTTGGCGTTTCGGTGTTGTGGATTTTTGACGCGATCCGGCAGTTTGGCGCGGAAAAAGCGCAGCCGGTGCTGGATTGGGCGATTCATCTTCGCGACCGGAATGTTGTGGCGTTTGGCATCGGCGGGGATGAGGTGAAAGGGCCGCCGGAGATGTTTAGCACGGTGTTTGCGCGGGCGGCCGAGCATGGGTTGCACTTGACGGCGCACGCCGGGGAGAGTGCTGGACCGGAGTCGATTTGGGGCGCGTTGAATTTGAAGGCAGAGCGAATCGGACATGGGCTGACGGCCGCGCAGGATCCGGAATTGGTGGAGGAGTTGGCACAGCGGCAGATTCCGATTGAGATTTGCGTGACCAGCAATTTGCGAACTGGGGTTTGCGCGGAGGTGGCCGAGCATCCGGTGCGGCGTTATTTTGATGAAGGGTTGATGGTCACGATTAATTCGGATGATCCGGCGATGTTTGTGTCGTGGCTCGTGGACGAGTACGAGTTGGTGCAGCGGCAGTTTGGATTTTCTGATGAGCAGTTGCGGGAACTGGCGCGCAATTCGTTCGAGGCTTCGTTCCTGGACGCGGAGAAGAAGGTGGCGTTTTTGAATTTGTTTGACGCGGCGGTAGTGGGGTAGGAGCTTCATCGTCAATCGTGGTTGCTTCTTGCCATTCGCTCGCCCGCCATCCGTTTGCCTGTCCCGAGAGACGGGGCAGGCCCGGTCTTTACGAATGTTTCTGCTCTACTGACGCCACGTTCATATTCACATCAGGCTGTCTGCTTGTTAAGCGCTTATGTTTTTGTGGTCGCCTATAATGTGTCGCTATGAAACTTGAAGACAAGATTGCCGAACTTAAAAAACGCGACCGGTTGGCGGAAGAAGGCGGCGGCGCCAAGCGCCAGGAGCGGCAGCACAAAGAGGGCAAGATGTCGGCGCGCGAGCGGGTGGAGTTTTTGCTCGACGAAGGGACATTTGAAGAGACCGACAAACTGCGCACGCATCGCTGCCACGACTTCGGCATGCAGGAGCAGAAGTTTTACGGCGACGGCTTTATCACCGGTTATGGGCGCGTGGAAGGACGGCTGGTGTTTGTGTTCGCGCAGGATTTCACTGTGTTTGGCGGATCGCTCTCCGAGACGAACGCGCTGAAAATCGTGAAGATTATGGACCTGGCTGCAAAGATGGGCGCGCCGGTGATCGGGCTGAACGATTCGGGCGGGGCGCGGATTCAGGAAGGCGTGATGTCGCTAGCCGGGTATGCCGACATTTTTTTGCGTAACACGATTTACAGCGGCGTGGTGCCGCAGATTTCCGCGATCATGGGGCCGTGCGCCGGGGGCGCTGTGTATTCGCCCGCGATCACCGATTTTATTTTGATGGTGGACAAGACCTCCTACATGTTCATAACCGGGCCGGACGTCATTAAGACGGTGACGCATGAGGAGGTCACGAAGGATCAGCTGGGCGGGGCGCACACTCATAACGAAACGTCTGGCGTGGCGCACTTTTTGTGCCGCGATGATGCGGAGTGCTTGTCGATGGTGCGCGAGCTGCTGAGTTTTCTTCCTTCAAACAATCTGGAAGATCCGCCGCGCAAGGTTTGCACCGATCCGGTCGACCGGATCGACGAGAAGCTGGACACGCTTATCCCTGAACAGTCGAACATGCCGTATGACATGAAGGATGTGATTACGACGGTGGTCGATGACGGATATTTTTTTGAGGTTCATGAGCACTACGCGAAAAACATTGTCGTGGGATTTGCACGGCTGAATGGGAAGCCGGTGGGCATTGTGGCAAACCAGCCGACGATGCTGGCGGGCACGCTGGATATTAACGCGTCGGTGAAGGGCGCGCGCTTTGTGCGGTTCTGTGATTGCTTCAATATTCCGCTGGTGACGTTTGAAGATGTGCCTGGATTCTTGCCTGGCACGCAGCAGGAATATGGCGGAATTATCAAACACGGCGCGAAGCTGCTCTACGCGTTTGCCGAAGCGACTGTGCCCAAGGTGACGGTGATTACGCGCAAGGCCTATGGCGGCGCGTATTGCGTGATGTCGTCGAAGCACATTCGGACTGACGTGAATTATGCATGGCCGAGCGCGGAGATTGCGGTGATGGGACCGGAGGGCGCGGTCGACATTGTTTATAAGCGCGAACTGGATGCGGCGAAAAATGGCGGCAGTGGGTCGGAGCGCGAGAAGTTGCGGCAGGCCGAAGAACTACGCCAGCAAAAGATTGAAGAGTTCCGGGACCGGTTTGCGAACCCGTATATTGCGGCGGATCGCGGGTTTCTGGATGCGGTGATTCAGCCGCGGGAGACGCGAAAGAAATTGATTCAGGCGCTGGAGATGCTGGAGACTAAACGGGATAAGAATCCGCCGAAGAAGCATGGGAATATACCGCTGTAGGACTCGAGTTGTAGATGCATTGGCGATCGGCTTGTTCAACGCATTTTCGTTTGTCCTCATGTCATATAGATAGTCCTCCCACGACACTCATACTGCGAAGTTGATCAGAGCGCGGGCGCGCCCCGGGCAGAATGAAGCAAACCGATCTCCAGGGTGAACTCGAGCGAATGCACGCGGCTAGCTTCGGTTGGGCGCTGTGGTGCTGCGATCACCGGCGTGACGAGGCTGAGGAAGTTTTACAGGTCGCTTACCTGAAAGTACTGGAGGGCGCTGCCCGGTTCGACGGGAAGTCGAGCCTGCGAACGTGGTTCTTCAGCGTGGTGCTCCGCACAGCCTGGGAAAGGCGACGGCGGCGATGGGTGCGGGAGCAATTGATGGGCCGGTGGTTCATTCGAAAGCCCGAACCGGTCGTCGCGCCCGATCCGGAGAGAGCGGCGAGCGGATCGGAGAGCAGCCGCGCGCTGCTGAAAGCCTTGGCTAGCTTGCCGGGAAGACAACGAGAGGTGCTGCACCTGGTCTTCTATCAGGACCTCACGATTGAGGAAGCAGCATGCGTTCTCAAGATTTCCTTGGGAACGGCGCGCACGCACTTTGAGCGGGGAAAAGCACAGCTTCGCAAACGGCTTGCGCGGCGCGAGGGAGAACATGGCGGCGATTGATGGCAAGGGCGACCTTCGAGATGACGACCTGCGCGAGCGCTTTGGGGCGTTGCGGCGAGAGGAGGAAGCTCGGGCGCCAGCGTTCGCAATGCCATCGGTGGGCCGGTTCGATCGCAGTCTTTGGCGTTCCGCTGGCCCACTGCTGGCAGTCGCGGCCTCGGTGCTGGCGATACTGGCGTTGATCCTGTGGACGCGAACTGTCACATGGCGGTTGGAGCAAGAGAGAAACGTTGCTTCCATCACCGGGTGGAAAGCGCCCACTGACTTTCTGCTGAATACGCCGGGGCAGGAGTTGCTGCGGACGGTGCCGGCGATTGCAGTACCGCATGACTTTGCCGGAGTTCAAAGGGCAATACAGAAACGCAAGCAAGGCGGGGGCAGGCACCTTAAGGAGGAATGATCTTGAAATCCTATCTCGTGTTGTTGGTATTGGTCATGTTTGGCGGCGCTTGCTGGGGGCAGGACTCGAAGCCAGCGGAAGACCCGCTGGCGCAAAATCTGTTTCCGCCCGAACTGGTGATGAAGTACCGGCAGGAAATCAACCTGGATGACGCGCAGTCAAAGGCGATTAAGGAAGCGATCCAGAAGGCACAGGCGAAGTTTTTGGATATGCAATGGGATATGCAGTCGGAGACCGAGAAACTGGTGCTATTGCTGAAGGCTTCGAAGGTCGACGAAAACGCAGTTCTTGCACAGGTGGACCTGGTATTGAACCGGGAGCGCGAAATCAAGAAGACACAAATCAGCTTGCTCGTCCGGATTAAGAACGCGCTCACCGAAACGCAGCAGAACAAGCTAATGGAATTGCGGCGCCAGCCCTGACGGGCTCTCGATGCAGTGCCAAAGAAACCGGCGATGAAGGAGGCGAACATGAATGAGCTGGGTTCGTTTGAGGGTCGATATTGCAAGCCGCTGTTGTGCACTTGCGGATCGGGGCGAAGATCTGTGAAGGTGTTGGCCCGGTGCGCACTCGCCGCCATTTCTGTTTGTCTGGCTGGCTGCGGTTCGGGAGGCTCGTCGGTTCCACACTTCCAATCCTCGGCGACCATCTGGTTCCATCCTTTGCCGGCGGCCTCGGCCTGGCCGGGCGGAAATCCCAATGGCGGGTCGGTCGACTTTCTTGGATTATTCCAGGCGAACGCGCCGTGGCCGGGCGTTATGGCGAAAACGCAGGCGTTTGGGATGTATGCCGGATGGATCGCCGCGATGAATCCGCAGGATCTCCAAGCAATTGTGTCAGTTCTCAATGCGCACAATGTTGGGGTTGAGATCGAAGCGCCGGCGCTCCAGGCGCTTGCGACGTGCGGGTCAGGAGTTGAAGGCTATGTACCCTACGGGCAGACAGTCCAAGGTTTTACTCTGAGTTATTTGCAGCCGTTACAAGCCGCGGGGGCGCGGGCACTGTTTATCAAAGTTGACGAGCCGTACTTTTTCGGCAATGTGGTGAGCGATCCGCGATCGTGTAACTTTTCGGTGACGCAAATCGCCACGGAGGTTGGGGAGTACGTGCAACTGGTTAAGACCGTGTTTCCGAATGCGCAGGTCGGCGACGTGGAGCCGATTATTTCCGGTGTTTACACGCCCGACGTGGTGACAGCTATCACACAGTGGCACGAGACTTACCAGCAGGTTACGGGCGCTCCGTTCCCGTTCTTTTTTTCCGACAACGATTTCAGCAATCCGCAATGGCCGACGATTGCGAAACAGATTGAGGAGGCGACGAAGCAAAGCGGAATGCAATCGGGCATCATCTATATTGGCGACATCACGGATGTCTCGGATGCCGAGTGGAGTGGTAAGGTGTTGGAGCGGTTTCAGACGTATCAGGGGCAGAGCGGCGGGCAGCCTGACTACGTGCTCTTTCAGTCGTGGGAGCCGTATCCGCAGTACTGTCTGCCGGAGAGCGACCCGACGACGTTTACGGGGGCGATCGACGCATATCTGGGGGCGACGGGGTCATGACCTCGTGCTGGCGCTCGAATAAACAAAGATGGCTCGACGACGTAGGGGCCATATACTTAGTATTCGAGGTTGCACATGGAGCGGTCGAGCCGAAGCCAAATCTTCCTGAATATCGCTTACTGTGCATTAATTGTTTTGGTGGCGGGCTCTCGCCCGCTACTAGCGGGTGGCTTGTTTAAGCTAATCGCCTCCTTTGTGCTGGCCTGCCTGCTCGCTTTCGTCGTAGTTCATTCGGCAAATATCTGCAAGCTCGTAATTTCCTGCCTGCATACGCTTCCGCGGTCGTTGTTTCCATTGGTCTTTGCCCGGCGACGGTCAGATGAACTGCATATTGCAATTGTAGTTCCGGGTGGCCCTAGTCTTTCTTCACTCTTCCAGCGTCCCCCACCTTTCCTCGCGTAGCACTTCTCTACCTCTAATCGGTTGATCGGACGTCGCAAGTTCTAGGCGGCGGTGCGCGATCTTTGTTTTCTTTCTACAAGAACGGGTCATTTGGCCCGAGGAGAGATGCGTCATGAATACATCTGAATGCGGGCGGGAAGCCCCGTCTGTGCCCCCACTTGAGGGCCCGGAGCGTGAATATGCCCGACGCTCGGGAGTGCGAGAACGACAAGTTACTAACATCAGAAATTTTCACGGGCGATTGTGGGTTTATCTGGGTGCGGCTGCACTGGGCTGCATGGTTTTCACCTTTGCAGCTTTTTCAGCTCACTGGATTTCTAGGTTCTGGATCCTGTTGCCTTGCGTAGCGGCCGTGGCTGTGCTCCGGGCGCTGGTGAGGAACGCGCAATTTCACGGGAGCGTAGAGCGCATCGTGTGTTTCTACGAGTTCGGCGTGGCGCGCTTAAGCCATCGGTGGCAGGGACGCGGGGACGGCGGCGAGGAGTTTCGGCCCGTGGACCATGCCTATGCTTCCGATCTGGATCTGTTTGGCGCTGGATCGTTGTTTGAACTCCTGTGTACGGCTCGCACGGGCATCGGCCGAGCCACGCTGGCGCATTGGCTGATCAGCCGGGCGCAATGCGAGGAGGTCACGGAACGGCAGGTAGCGATCGCCGAACTGACGGATGAGCTTGCCCTACGAGAAGATTGGGCGTCGGTAAAAGGTGGTGGGCTCGACCGTGGCGCAGCATCACTTCGAGAGTGGGCGAACGCGCCCGCGATTACGTTTCCGTTTTACGCTCGGATAGCCGCGATCGTCTTACCGGTTTGCCTGGTCATTCTTTCGCTAGTGTTGGGGGCGGGGGCTGTCCGCCATAGCGGGGAGCGGGCAGTTGCCGCTATCGCCGCGCTCGAAGCGATTCTGGCAACTTCTCTTCGAAAGAAAACGAACCTGATCGCGCAGGATCTGGTCGTACCGTTATTCGAGCTTGAGCTTCTTGCGCCTCTGCTGCTTCGCTTCGAGGAGCTTTCTTTCCAGTGTCCATTACTCAAATCGTTGCAGGCGCAGCTAGCCGTGTCGGCGGGACATGCCTCAAGACAAATCCGGCAATTGCATGTTTGGGGATGGCTACTTCATCTTCGACGATTCGAATACTTTGCCGTGCTTGCCTCGCCACTTCTGTGGGGAACGAATTTCGCAATTTTGACCGAACGATGGCGACAGAAAAACCGGACGGAATTGGGCCGATGGCTGGATTCGCTCGGCCAGTTCGAAGCTCTACTCTGTTTGGCCCGGTACAGCTACGAGAACCCCGATCACACTTTTGCAGTGATCAAGAGGGAATCGCCGGCGCTGTTCGACGCCGAGAGCCTGGGGCATCCCCTGCTCGATCGACGCACATGTGTCCGTTGCGATGTGCAACTTGACGCACGCGGAACACGACTGATGATCGTGAGCGGTTCGAACATGTCGGGCAAGAGTACACTTCTGCGCTCTATGGGCCTGAACTCAGTGCTGGCGATGGCAGGAGCTCCGGTGCGCGCGGCGCGACTCCAGATGGCATGGTTGGAGATCGGCTGTTCGATTGCCGTTCATGATTCGCTGTTACAAGCGAAGTCACGCTTTCAGGCGGAGGTGGAGCGGCTGACTTTGATCCTCGCCCTGGCGCGTCGGAGCAAGCTGCTCTTTCTGTTGGACGAGATGCTGGGCGGGACAAATTCCGCCGACCGTTTGTTCGGCGCGCGGGCCGTGATCCAACAATTAATTGAGAGCTGCGCGGTGGGCGCTGTAACGACGCACGATCTCGCACTCACCGAAATAGCGAAAGATTTCAAGGGGCAAGCAATCAATGTGCATTTTGAAGAGCACTATGAAGGCGGAGAGATGCGCTTCGACTACCAAATGCGGCACGGTGTGCTGAGACGCACCAACGGCATCAATGTTATGGCTGCGCTGGGGTTACTGCCGAAGGAGGGCTAGTTCGGAAACAGATCGAGGAAGGGCGGCACAAATAGAGAGTCCCGAGGTGATGTTGGGCTTATTCGTCTCGGCCAGTAGCTCGCGTTTAGACCCTTGCTGACCTTATTCCTGCAACTCCCTTGCGGGTCATTGCTGGCCGATCTTGCTCGGGCTCCGGGCTCACCGCCAACCGGATAAATCCGTCCAACGCCTCGGGACTCTATCTTGCCTTCGACATGATGTTCCTGTTCGCCTCAACCAGCGCTCAGCTATAGACCCTTGCTTGCCCTCTCTTACTGGCCTCGCGGTTTTCAGAGTGACTTCGCTCGAGCCCCGGACCTTGCACCAACCGGGAAAACTTCAGAACGTGTCAAAGAACGATTATGTTTTTACCACGGCTGTTTTTATCGTCAATGAAATTCCGGGGATTGTAAGTACTGATTTGTCAATTGAGTGCAGCGCATCCACAGGTAGGTGGTGCGGGGATGGTGCACTTGGCCGGGCGATGCGCGTTCAGGGCAATGTTTATGCGGAGTTTCTGGGCGTCATTGGATATCGGCCGCACTCCGCGGCGAGGATTCTGATTGTGCAAATCCTGCGAGAATGTAGTAGGGGTGCGGCGTTTCGGCGGACTTTGTGAGCGGGCCGTGGCTCCTCCACCGCACGTTATGATCGTTCTTCTGTTTCGTCGCCCCTGTGCACCTTGCCACTCAGCGCCCCTTTCCAAACATCAACATCCTGTAGAATTCTGACGCCAATGGTTGTCTTCCGAAGATCATGACTGACACCTTCACTCGCGCCGAATCGGCTGCTGCATTTGTTCTCTCGCGAACCGCGCTGCGCCCCAAGATCGGACTCGTGCTGGGTTCCGGCCTGGGCGCGTTCGCCGACGATCTCTCGGATGCCGTGCGTATTCCCTACGCGCAGATTCCCGATTTCCCGCGCTCGACCGCGATTGGCCACGCCGGCCAACTGGTGATCGGAAACTCGGGCGACATCCCGGTCGCCGTCATGCAAGGCCGCGTGCATTTGTATGAGGGCTACTCCGCAGCCGAGGTCGCGTTTCCGACGCGCGTGTTTGGGCGAATGGGAATTCGGACTTTGATTCTTACGAACGCGGCGGGCGGCATCAATGTTGACTGCGGCCAGGGAGCGCTGGTCATGCTGCGTGACCACATTAATTTGCAGGGACAGAATCCGCTGACCGGGCCGAATGATGAGCGCTTTGGGCAGCGCTTTCCGGACATGAGTTTTGCTTATGCGAAACGGTTACGCGAGATTGCGCTCGAAGAGGCGCGCCGTCTTGGAATCGCTCCGCATGAGGGCGTGTATGCGGCACTGGCCGGGCCGAGCTACGAGACGCCGGCGGAGATTCGTTACCTGCGCGCAATCGGTGCGGACCTGGTGGGCATGTCGACGGTGGCGGAGACGATTGCGGCGCGGCACATGGGGATCGAGGTGCTCGCGATTTCGTGCGTCACCAACATGGCGGCAGGGATTCTGGACAAGCCGCTTGATCACGAAGAGGTGCTGGAAGTCGGCTGGCGCGTGATGGGGCAGTTTGTGGGCTTGCTGCGGGCGGTGCTGCCGAGAGTTTAGTGGCTGTCGGCTGGCTAGCGCTCCTCTGCTGGTCGTCCCTATCGTCCAATTAAACTGCGCACTTTTTTAGTTTTGGCACTTTTTGCTGCACATAACCATGGCGCTGATTGGCAGTGTCATAGGATTCGCGTCGACCTTTGCCGGCATCTATAATTCAGTGACGATTCCTTAGGAGAGCTGCATGTCGAATGTGATTCCCGAGAAGTACCGCGATCTTTTCTCGAAGAAGGCTTTTGCCAGTCTCGGAACCCTGATGCCGGATGGGCGGCCGCAGGTGACTCCCGTGTGGTGCGACTTTGATGGCGAGCAGGTGATTTTTAACTCGGCGAAGGGCCGGCAGAAAGATAAAAATGTGCGGCGCGATCCGCGCGTGGCCCTCGCGATCATTGATCCCGACAATCCGTATCGTTATCTTGAGATCCGCGGCACGGTAGTTGAAATTACGGAAGAGGGCGCGGATAAGCACATCGACAAGATGGCGAAAAAATATCTTGGGGCCGATAAATATCCGTATGCGCAACCTGGCGAGGTGCGTGTGATTTACAAAATTCGGCCCGAGCACACGACTGTGATGGGGTAGGCAGCCGCGATCGGCCAGTTGAGCGCGCAAAGAGCGCGGTTGGTCGTCGAATTTCTACGAGCGGCAACGTGGTGTTCGTAGTTTGCTCTTCGGCTGTCCAATTACGGACAGCTCTACCCCACCGTTCGCGCAGCGAACATAATGGTTTGATGCCGCCAAACAGGGATCTGTAAGCGGCAAATAGCAATCATCCAAGAGATGCGATGTTTGCTTTCCTTTTCCCCCTGGCTGCGTCCAAACATCAAGCAGTTGCTTTCCTCTTTGCTCAAGCGGGAGCAGCGTTGCGCGCCGCGTGGTTCCTGGCCACGGCGGCGGCGGCGGCGGCGGGGAACTTTGCAGGGGCGCATCCCGTATGTAGTGGAAAGGGACGACTGGTTGGATCAGGTCGTTTTTCGGAGGATTTATGGATGTGGGGAAGAACGGTCATGACGGCTTGCACGACGTAAGTGCGCTGGCGAATAACGTGTCAGTGCTTCAGGTCGTGAAGGCGGCCCATGAAGAGCTGCGGCAGCTTTTGCAGCAGCGGGCTGAGATCATGAAGCGCATTGGCACCGTGAAGCAGACGATCACCGGACTCGCGGACCTGTTCGGCGAGGAGGCGCTTGGTGAGGAATTGCTCGACCTGATCGACCGCAAGCCGAACGGCCGGCAGCCTGGGTTCACGAAGGCTTGCCGACGCGTGCTGATGGAAGTGCGCCGTCCCATGGGCGCGCGCGAAGTGTGCGCGGAACTCGAGCGTCAGGCACCGGCAATTCTGGCACGGCATAAGGATCCGCTAGCGTCAGTGACCACCGTTTTGAATCGTCTCGTGGACTATGGCGAGGCACGCAGCTTGTCGAATGATCGCGGACGCCGCGTCTGGGAGTGGGTCAGCGAAGGTGAGCAGACGGTGGGACAGAGTGCTCTGGGTGCGCGGATTCCGGCGTAGGGGAGCGAGTTCCGCGGAAGAGTGCAGCGTGCAGTGATTTGCCGCTTCGCTCAGGATGACAGATTTGGGACGACAGGCTTGCCATTCCTATCCCGGCAGCAGCCGGCCCTTCTCCAGATGCCGGGTCACATGCGCGTACTCGGCGGCGTGCGGATCGTGCGTGACCATAATGATGGTCT
>JBAWAI010000149.1:0-36584 GCA_049589215.1 Terriglobales bacterium
TTTTCGTCGGTGAAGTTCGCGTTGAAGTGACGGCGGCAGGAGGGGATCATTGGAGTTTAGCGGTGCCCACATTATCCTTCATGCGAGGCCGAGGCGCCGAACTTTAGGCGCGCGGTGCACCAGTTTATCGCTAGTCCTGTTCACCGAGAGTCTGGGCGTACGTCTTGCCATAGGGATAGAACAGATCTTTCTTTCCTTGCTGCCACGCGGCTCTGAGTTCCGGCGTTGTGATGTCCCAGTCCGGCCGGCATTTTTTGAGAACCGAACGCAGATCCTGCCGAAGATCTTCCATCGTGGGGCGGCCAAAAAACCAGTAGCCGTTGTAGACCTTGTAAACGACGAGGCTGGGCTCGAGAACGATCACATGCGGAATCATGGGATTGTGCAGCGGATCGGTGTATTCGGCAATGTCCAGGTCCTTTTGCACCATGCGGCTCGGATCAGACAGAAACGGCCAGTGCGCGCCGACTCCGGTGCGGTGTTCATTCGTCTCGGTGATGTTGTCAGTGCTGATGGTGACGAGGCGGCAATAGGCGACCTCGAGTTCACGATGGAGTTGCACGAGCAACTCCGCCTGCCGGCGGTCCTTGGGGCAGAAACCTCCGCGGCTGAGGACGAGAACCATGGGGTGTGGTCCTTGCAATTCGGAGAGCTTGCGGCGCTTCGCGGTGTGGTCGGAGAGTTCGTAGTCGGGGAAAATGGCGCCGGGAATGATATCGGGTCGCATGGGGAGGCCTCTTATTTCTGCGGCTGTGAGCCGTATCGAAGTCAGCAAACGAAGTTAGGCTGGTTGAACTTCGCGCACACGCTTACCAGGCGAAATTGCAGCACCGCCAGCCAGGCACCATGCCCACCTTACGCCTCAATCAAAAACTTGCCGTTGGACATAATCTGTTCATCGTCGGCCCAGATGTCAAACTTCCGGCCCACGACATCGATGTGCGTGGATGAAAACCAATCTGCTCCAGTGTGGGCTCCGTAGGGATTGCCGAAGGCGATGTGCACACCGGGGAATTTTTCGTCCTGCAGAATCTGGCCGATCACGTCTTTCAATTCAATGTTGGTGCCGATGGCGAATTCGCCTACGCGGTTGCTGTTTTCGTCGGTGTGAGTGTAAGCCCAGAAGTCGTCTTTCAATTCCTTGTTCGACGAGTGCGCCTCGATCAGGCGATTCTTCTTCATCTGGACCGTCAGCGGCGTCGATTTCAGGTCGCCGAATTTCGTGCACAGGTAATCGCCGACTACGCCATCGATCACAAACGTGCCGTTCACCTCGCCCGGCGTGGTAAAGATTTCGCCTCCGGGAAGGTTGCCCCATTTTTCAGTGCTGATGATGCCGCTGGTCTTGACCCACTTGTAGTTGGGATTCATGTCAGCCGTAAGATCGGTGCCGGAGGGGGTGGTTGCGCGAATCTGGCGCGCAGTGCGTACGCGCTCCACCACCTTCGCGCTGAGCCGGTCGACCTTCATGAAATCCGCACGCATGCCTTCGAGCATGATCTGTTTGTTGATATTGACCATGTGCGCATGGCGAATCTTGCGGCGGTTGACGATATCCGTCATCTGGATGCGCGACTTAAGCTCGTTGGTCTGAGCCTGCACCGCGAAGATGCTCACCTGGCTTTTTTCGAGATCCTCGGCGATGACCTGCGGAATCTCTTTCAGCGGCCGCGTGGCGACTTCCTCGAGTATCCAAGGATGATAAGTGGCGCCGATCGCATCGAGCTCGCTCGCCAGCGCGGCGGCGATTTCAAGGCTGGCTTCGTCAGTAATTATGGTGATTCTTTCGCTGGGCTGCACGCGGAGGCACACGCGGATGGCATTACGCGCGCCGGGCGTGAGTTGCGGATCAAAAGAAACCTGATTCAGTTGTCGCGGGGAATGGCCGTTTGATTTTCCGTTTGTGTTTGGCAATGCTTTCGTCCCGTAGATGAAATGTTATAAGTTCGCTATTTCGGGCCTAATGCCGCTACTTTCCCGATAATTCCGCGGCACGAATGCCGCGTCGCTCCTATACCGCCTTGGCGGCGGGTAAATCCTCTTCGCCTTTGTCGGCGTCTGTGCCAACGCCGACCTCGGTTTCTTCTATGATGTAATCCATCACAGCCTTCATATCGCCAGTTTCCTCAAAAACCTTCAGCTGCCGGTCCGCTCCCGTGCCCATCTTCATAATCTGGCGAATGTACTCGACCTCTTCGCGTGAACCCAGTTCGTCGACCACGTCGTCGACGAAGGCGAGATACTCTTCGATCAGATCGCGCTCCGGCACTTCCATCTGCTTGCCAAAATCAATGAGCTTGCCGTTAATGCCGTAACGCGCCGCCCGCCATTTGTTTTCCATCAGCAGCGAGCGCCGGTAGAGCCGGAAACCCTGGTTCGACTCGTGCAGCTTGTACAGCTTGACCACCGTGGCTTGGATGAGCGCGGCCAGCGCGATGGTTTCATCGACGCGCATCGGAATATCGCAAACCCGAAATTCGATGGTGTTGAAAAATGGGTGCGGGCGGATGTCCCACCAGATTTTCTTGGCGTTGTCGATCGAGTTGGTCTTGATGAGCAGCTTGACGTAATTTTCGTATTCGCCCCAACTCGGGAAAAAATCGGGCATGTTGGTGCGCGGAAATTTATCGAACACCTTGCAGCGATAAGATTTCAGGCCGGTGTTCATTCCCAGCCAGAAAGGTGAGTTGGTCGAGAGCGCGAGCAGGTGTGGCACGAAATAACGAGCGTGATTCATCATGTGAATCGCCGTCTCGCGGTCGTCGATTCCGACATGCACGTGCAAGCCGAAGATGAGATTGGCACGCGCCACCAGCTGCATGTCTTCGACAATATTTTTATAGCGATCGTCGGGATAAACTTCCTGGACGCGCCAGTCGGCGAAGGGATGGGTGGCGGCCGAGGCGAGGCGCAGGTCGTTTTCACGCGCCAGACGGATCATGTTGCGGCGCAGCTTTTTCAGCTCATCTTTGGCATCTTTAATGTTGGCGCAGACGGAGGTGCCGACTTCGACGACCGACTGGTGCATCTCGGCCTTGACGCGCTCCTGCAATACCAGTTTGCCCTTTTCGATGATTTCGGCGTGAATGTGCGAGCGCAGATCCCGGGTTTCCGGGTCGACGGTCTGATATTCCTCTTCAATGCCGAGTGTGAAAGTCGGTCTCATCGGTGATTAAGTGCCCGCCAAGCGCGGAAAACGCGCCGACGCATAATCGTACTAGTATACCGAATATGGCAATCGGGGAGCAGGGATAGAGCCTTGTGGTACTGGTGCCGATTCAAACGGCACCACTACCAGCCTTGTCCGGAATCAGTAACTCTCAAGGCATCACGAAGTCTGAGGATTGCGCGCTGGGCTTATCCTGAGAACGTTAAGGAGAAAGAACTCCGACCAACAATTCTGCTTATGGTGCGTGGAAGGAGGCATTGCTGGAATATGGAACGTATCCGTTTCATCATGCATGAAGGCAAGAAGGTGTTAGAGGTCGATCTGGCGCGGTGCTCGGCGGCTGAAGTGGAAAAAGTTGTGCGCGCACTGCCCGACCATGTGACGGTGGAACCGCTTGCATCGGTGCGCATGCTGGTCGACTTTTCAGGCGCGTCGTTTGATCCCGAAGCGTTTCGAACCATGAGGGAGACCGCAATTTTCAATAAGCCATACATCAAGAAGACAGCCTGGATTGGCGTGGAAAGCTTGCCCGAGTCTCATCGGGAGGACGTGAGCAACTATTCGCGGCGGGAATTTCCCGTGTTTACGGAACGCAAAGGAGCTTTGGATTACCTGGCGAAGGACTGAAACGCAGACTCGCCCGTCCCTAAGATAGTCACTCACGCTTTCTCTGGCGTATCGAGGATGCCGGCGGCTGCGTTCAGAATCTCGGGGTCCAGCTTGCGATTGGACGCAATGGCTTCGGCAAGTGGAATAGAAATGATTTTGTTGCCGCGCAGCGCGGCCATCTGCCCGAATTCGCGGCGATGCACCATATCGATAGCCCCGAGGCCGTAACGGGTGGCCAGCACGCGATCGAAGGCGCTTGGCGAGCCTCCGCGCTGGATGTGGCCGAGCACGACCGAGCGCGTTTCAAAGCCGGTACGCTTTTCGATTTCGCGCGCTAACGTCTCACCGATTCCACCGAGGCGGAGGTGGCCGAACTCGTCGCGGCCCGCCTCTTGAAGAACCGGTGCCCCGCCCTTATCCTCGGCATTCCCTGCGAACTTGGCGCCTTCGGCGGCCACTACGATGCTGAAATAGCGCCCGCGTTCGTGGCGCTGCCGAATCAATTCGGCGACCTGCTCGATATCAAAGGGAACTTCGGGCACGAGAATCACGTCGGCCCCGCCGCCAATGCCGCTGTAGGCAGCAATCCAGCCTGAGTCGCGTCCCATGACTTCGACGACGATGACGCGGTTGTGCGCCTCGGCCGTGGTGTGCACGCGGTCGATAGCGTTGGTGGCGACATTCACGGCGGTATCAAAGCCGAACGTGAAATCGGTGCCAGCCAGATCGTTGTCGATGGTCTTGGGCACGCCTACGACCTTCATGCCGTTTGCGAAGAGCTTTTGTGCGACCGAGAGCGTGTCGTCGCCGCCAATGGCGATGAGCGCCTCACAACCGTTCTGCTTGAGATTCTGCGCGCAGCGCTCAAGTCCGTCGGCATGCTTGGCGGGATTAGTGCGCGAGGTCCGCAGGATAGTGCCGCCACGCGGCAGAATGCCGCCAACGGTTTCCAGGTCGAGCGCCATCGTTTTGTTTTCGATCAGTCCGCGCCAGCCCTCCATGAATCCCAGAAACGTGTCGCCGTAGTGGAAGCTCCCCTTGCGAACGACCGCGCGTATAACGGCATTCAAGCCGGGGCAATCGCCCCCGCCGGTTAGTACACCTACCTTCATTGCCTGCTCCTGATTATGAGTTTATCTTCAAGGTTATCACGGTGGTTTTGCGGATGCGGCGTTGGCGCGGACTCACGGAATTATGATTGTCTGCCGTCGGCTGGCCTGCCGAAAGCCGAGTCACAATTGTGGATCCAGATGGGAATCGAGTCCACAACTAACAACTGTCTAGTAAGGGGCGCGAGCGCGAAACAGTTGACTTCGCACATCTTGACTTCGCTCATCCAGCGGCGTAAATAATTGGTGTCAGGAGAATCGAATATGAAGCTCTTCTTGTTTCTTCTCCTCGTTGGCCTCGCGAGTGTTTGCTACGGGCAGAATGCCACCAATCGGGATTCGACCGATCAACCATCGTCGAAGCAAAACTCGCCCAAGTCGGACTCGCCCAGGCCGAAAACCTCTGCGCAGAGTTTCGAGTTTCTGACGGCCCCGGTGGAGCACGGCGCTGCCGATCGTCTGATCCTCAACCTGTCGTCCGATTCAGTTCTGCCCGATTCTTCGGGCACCTCTTGCGCGTACATGCGGACCTATAGGGTGAAGAGGCAGGAGCGAGGCTCCGATGTGGTGGTCCCGGCAGGCTACACGACGTGCGTCCCGACGCGGCATTTTGAGATGAAGAGCGCGGTCCAGACGCAGACAGAGGCAGGCGACGACTCGCGCGACCAGCGCTGAGGTGGTGCGCCTCTCAAAATACAATTCCTGAAGATCGCCTCAGCGGTTACACTCAGGCCAAGATGCGCGTTCTTGGAATCGATTGCGGGACGGAATATACCGGCTACGGCATCGTCGATTTGCTTTTCGAGGAAGCGCGGAGCGGCCGGAGCAGCGATTCTCGCTTTGCCGCCAGGCCTGAGAATGACCGCCTCGTTTGCGTCGCTTGCGGCGCTATCAAAGCTTCTCCTCGCGACCCCATGCCGGTCCGGCTTTCGTGCATTGCGCGCGGCCTCGAGGAACTGATCGCTCTGCACCGCCCTCACCGTGTCGCGATTGAAGACGTTTTCTATGCCGTCAACGTTAAGTCCGCACTCAAACTCGGACAAGTGCGCGGCGTAGCGATGTTCATTGCGGCTTCGGCTGGGTTGGAAGTTGCCGAGTACTCCCCACTGTCGATCAAGTCCGCGGTAGTCGGTTATGGCAAGGCGGAAAAGCATCAGGTTCAGCAGATGGTGGCCAGCCTTCTTCGACTCGAACAGATTCCCGAGCCGCCCGACGCGGCGGATGCGCTAGCCATTGCCATCTGTCATCTGCATACCGCGGCGACTCTGGAACTACAGGTTGCGAATCTGGGGCCGCGAGCCGCAAGCAAGCTGAGCGCGCGTGCTGGTGCCTTGCTTCGGGGGCGATGACCGCGATCATTTAGAGGCGGGATGCCTGCATTACCTCCGCTCGTGTCCCAACGGGCCGGGTAACTTTTGTCCGAATGCGCAGTGATTTTGGTCCGAACGGCCAGCTTGCTTATAGGACACTCGTTAGTACATCGTTCATTTTTTTTCTCCTACACTTTCTTTATGCTGAATGCACCTGCGAGAGCAGGTTCTTTCGGCAATCCCCTGTAGTTTAGGAGTTTTCATGGCCCTCCGCCGATCCATGCTGGCAGCGCTCGCTGTGCTGCTTTCGTTCTCATCTTCACTTCATGCGACCAAGGCTTCCTGCACGTTCGACACTTTTGAAGCGCCCTCCGGCTACACGCTGAACACGGTGGAAGGCATCGCCGATGACGGCACGGTCGTGGGGCAACTACTCGACAATAAGACGCAGGCTCTGGTTGGATTTATGCGCTCCTCCGGCGGCGACTTCACAATCTACACCGCGCCAAAAGCAACCATGACCTGGCTCTACCAGCAGAACGCGACTGGCACGAGTGCCGGTTCCTATCTGGACACGAGCGTGCACGGGTTCACGCTCGTCAACGGTGATTTCACCGCGGTCAATTATCCCGGCGCGTCCAATACTTGGATGTTTGGTGTGAACCATGTCGGGGCGCTCACCGGCAGTTACGGTGGCGGCAGCTCAATTAAAGGATTTCTTTACGTCAACGGGGAATACACGAGCATCGCGTATCCCAAAGGCGCGGTCACCTATCCGATGGCCGTCAACGACAATAACGCCGTCGTCGGTGGTTCCATGTCTGGCACGGTTAGTGCGGGATTTCTCTGGCAGAGTGGCTCGTTCACGACCATCAACTATCCAAAATCAAAATATGGAACGCAGCTGACCGGGATTAACAATGCGGGTGTGATTGTCGGCAACCGTCTCTCCGCCGACAAAGCGTTTGCGTTTGTATACGAAAACAACACATTCAAGAGCATCATTTATACCGGCGCTTCTTTCGAGCTCGCCGGCGGAATTAACAACAACGGGGTCATCTCTGGGCAGATTTATCTGACGGGCACGAAGAGCATGGGCTTCACCGCCACCTGCAATTAAGAGATCGCGCAGGTTTCAGGTTTCTTCTGTAGGAAGGGCCGCTTCGCAAGGGGCGGCTCTTTACTTTGCTGTTTCTCAGGCTGCGAGGAACTGCGCACCAGCAAAACCCCGCCTTGACACTACTCCTGCCATCCTTAATGATTACAGCGGCCTATGTCGTTTTCAGTCCGCGTGTTGTCCCTGCTACTGGTTTCCTCGCTGATTTACGCGCAGCCGCCGGTTTATGATGGTGGCGCAAACCCGGTCGACCGCGCTGCAAAGCCCGCGATCGCTGCGGCAGTCGCAGTCGTGCCAGTCGTTACGTTCACCTTTGATTTTCCCGAATCGCAACCCAAACACTACTCGATACGTGTTCCTTCGGATGGTCCCGGTCATTACCAATCGACCGGGCGTATCTCAAGCGAGTCCGACGACCTCGACAGTTTTGATTTTGATTTCGCGCTCTCCGCTGAAATGCGTGGCAAAATATTCCGACTGGCGGAGGGCGCTGGGCATTTCGCGAAAGACCTCGACTCGCACCAGAAAAACCTAGCGTTCACGGGCAGGAAAACTCTGAGCTACGCCGACGCGCAGCGTGCGGGTGAGGCAACCTTCGTTTACTCGGCCAATCCAGCCGCCCACGAACTGGCCGACCTTTTTCAAACTCTCTCTGCCACGCTCGAATTCGGACATCGCCTGGACTGGGATCGCCGCTATCAGAAGTTGGCGCTCGATGACGAACTCAAGCGCATGCAGGAGATGGCGCAGGACAGAGAGTTGGTTGAAGTGGCTGCGATTCAGCCAATTCTCGAGCAGATTGTAGCCGACCGCTCGGTCATGAATGTGGCGCGTGCCCGCGCGCAGCAGTTGCTTCAGGCGCCTGCAGGACATTGAGCGTGATCGCGCATCATCGACAACACGCAGCAGTCTGGGCTCACTCGACTACCATCCCCGCGTACCCAACCACCGAGTCTCGATCGCCGGAAACATCGCCCGAGGTGGCATACCGAACCAGCGACGCCTGAGTCGCGCCCAGAATTTTTGCAGCGGTCAACATGGCAACGGTGGGACCGAAGCCGCACATGCTGATGTCCTCGCGCATTACGACCTCCCACAACCCGCGCGCGTCAAGCGCGAGCACGCGTTCAATGGCCAGGCGATCTTTGACGCGGGTGATCGAGTCGGGTTCGTAGTGGTTCATGTCGCTGGAGGCGATCAGAAGAATGTTGGGCGCGACCCGGTCGCTTTCGCAGCGGGCAGCATCAACAGCATCTCCACTAACATCGCCAATAACTTCGGCTATCGCTTCTCCAAGTTCGCGCAGCACACGGAAGTCGCTCGTGCCGACGGCGATGGGAACGATGTGCAGATTCTTCTGCTGCACTTGGAGAAACGGCAACTGCACTTCGATGCCATGCTCCCCGCGGTGCGCGGCGCTGTTTTCTTGGAGCGCGGGAAAACGCCGCAGCAATCGCTCTGCGAGTTCCGTGCTCGGCGCAACCTCGCCGAGCGGAGTTTGCCACGTGGCGGCGCTCATGATGGCCAGCGGAACTCCGCGCCCGGTGTGGTTGGGGCAGAGAATGACGCAGTGCTCGGGAATTTCGACGCGGGCATAGACAGCTCCGGCAACGTGCCCCGAATATATGTAGCCGGCGTGCGGCGCAACGCATCCGATCGCGGAGATGCGGGATTGAGGTGGGGAAGTGTAGTCGCGAATGTCGCGAAGTAGCCGATCGGGGTTTTCCGGATAGAATCTACCGGCAACAGCGGGTGCTCGCAACGCGGAAGTCATAAGCGGCCTCCTCACGGAGACGTAAGATCGTGTGGCGCGGGCGCACCTGAGCGCTAGCCGAAGGTGCACTCGCCCGCGTTTTTCACGCGGGACGCATTTCACGCGGTCAATTCTTTCCGTCGCGCAGCGCCCGAAACAGCGCCGCACTCTTTTCCAGCGGCAGGGCCTCAGCCCGCACCGCCGGTTTAACTCCGCTTTTCGCCAGCGCCGCGCGCAGAGCAGCTTCGTCGTAGCCTGTCTTCAAATTGTTCCAGAGTGTTTTGCGTTTCTGCCCGAAGCTGAGTTTCAGAAATGCAATGAACCCCTTTTCGTCGATCTGCAGCGCTTCGATCTTCGGTTTGATGGTAATGCGCACTACACTCGAATGCACTTTTGGCGGCGGCGCGAACGCCTCGGGCGGCAGCGTAAAAAGCTTGTCGACCCGCCCGTAGAGTTGCGCAGTCGCCGAAAGCAGGCCATAGTCACGGCTTCCCGGCGATGCGGCCAGCCGGTCGGCGACTTCTTTTTGCACCATGATGACGATCGTCGAAAAATAGCGGTGATAGTCGAAGAGACGCAGGAGAATATCCGAGGTGATGTAGTAGGGCAGGTTGCCGACTACGCGCGCCGGCGCAGGTGTAAACGCCATTCCCGGCCGCAAAACGCCTGGCTTCGGGCCAAAGACTGTGTCGAGTTCGATGGTCAGAATGTCGCCTTCAATGATCTCTACATTCGGCTGGAGTGCGAATTGCATGCGCAGTTGTGCCGATAGCACGCGGTCGACTTCGACCGCAATCAACCGCTGCGCGCGGCGTGCCAGGATTTCGGTGATGGCGCCGCGACCGGGGCCGATTTCGAGCACGGTCGCGCCGCTTACGTCGCCAAGGGCGTCGACAATGCGCTCGGCAGCCTCATCGCTTGCCAGAAAATGCTGGCCAAGCTTGGGCTTGCGCGTTTTCTTTTCGGCCACGTCTTTCGACACGTTTGACCCTCTCTCTCGCCGGCTTTAGACTGAATCCAATTTGCAATTGGTAATAGAAAAGATGACCGAAAGATTTTCAATTACCAATTTCAAATTGCCGATCATCAATTGCCAGCCGCGCATCCGCAGCAGTCATCATAACTTGAGCCAACCCTTTCCGGTTCTGGCTCGGGAGGCTCCATGCATATCGCCTTCGTAGCATCCGAGTGTGTTCCGTATTCGAAGACCGGCGGCTTGGCCGACGTGGTGGGCGCTCTTCCCCGGGCGCTCGCGAACCTCGGCCATGAGGTCAGCGTTTATCTCCCGCGCTATCGGCAGACCAAACTCTCCGATCCCGAAACCGTGGTCGCCAGCATTACCGTGCCTTTTGACGACAAGTACCGCTTCGCTTCGGTGGTGACTGCGGGCTCCTCTGCCGGCGTGAAGTTTTATTTTGTCGACTATCCTCCATATTTCGACCGCGAGGCGCTCTACGGAACTTCCGCTGCGGACTACCCCGACAATGCCGAGCGCTTTGCGCTCTTTTCGCGGGCGGTCCTTGAAGCGTCGAAGATCCTTGGCGTGCCGCAAGTTTTTCATTGTCACGATTGGCAGTCGGCACTTGTGCCGGTGATGCTACGCACCTTTTATGCTGAAGATCCGGCCTTTCGCGAGGTGGGCACGGTTTTTACGATCCACAATATGGGCTACCAGGGCATGTTTCCGCCGGATATTCTGCCGCTGCTCATGCTGCCGTGGGACCTCTTGACCATTTCGAAAATGGAATTCTTTGGCCAGGTGAATTTCCTGAAGGGCGCACTCGTATTTTCGGATTACATCACCACCGTCAGCCGCAAGTACAGCCAGGAGATTCAGACGACCGAGTATGGGTTTGGTCTCGAGGGCGTGCTGCGCAATCGCGCCTCGACGGTGAGCGGAATCCTGAACGGTGTCGACTACGACGAATGGAGCCCGCAGACCGACAAGTTCATTGCGGCCAAATATTCGCCGCAGGACCTCAGCGGCAAGCAGAAGTGCAGGAAAGATCTGCTCAACGCCTTTGGGGTGGTCAACGCCGATGCGAAAGTTCCCGTCATCGGCATCGTCTCGCGCTTCGCGGCGCAAAAGGGCTTTGACCTGATTGCACAGGTCATGGATCGTCTCGCCCGTGAAGAGATGATCATGGTAGTGCTCGGCACGGGCGACAAGCTCTACGAAGAAATGTTCCAGCGCATGAATAAGCAATTTCCCAACAAGGTCGCCGTCAAGGTCGCTTATGACAATGCGATCGCACACAAGGTTGAAGCCGGGGCTGACATGTTCCTCATGCCATCGCGCTACGAGCCCTGCGGTTTGAATCAGATCTACAGCCTGAAGTACGGCACGGTTCCAATCGTGCGCGCCACTGGCGGCCTCGACGACACGATCGAGCCTTGGGATGCCCGCAGCGGAAAGGGAACAGGCTTCAAGTTCTCCGAATACACCGGAGAGGCGCTGCTTGCCACCGTGAAACACGCGCTCGAAGCCTATCGTGATCAAACCTCGTGGCAGACGCTGATGCGCAATGGCATGACTCGGGATTTCTCATGGGGAGCTTCGGCCCGCGAGTACGGCAAGATTTACGAAAAAGTGCGGCATCTGAAAGAGGCGCCGGCTTCTGACAAGCCGGCCAAAGTGATCGTATAGGCAAGAGATCGGGGCGCGGGATTTCCGAGCTGGCGTGCGCCGGTTCGTTTAGAATCGGGAGGGCGAAAGTTCGGCGAAGATTCGTCCGCCGCCCCCCAGGGTAGATGTTCCCATGACCCGACCACCCGATCCCGCGATCCGGCAGACGATCTTCCACGTCGACATGGACGCCTTCTTCGTCTCCGTTGAAGAGCTCTACGATCCATCGCTCAAGGGGAAGCCGGTAGTCGTCGGAGGGCAGCGCGATGAGCGTGGCGTGGTTTCCGCCGCTTCCTACGCGGCGCGCAAATTTGGAGTGCACTCCGCCATGCCGCTGCGCACGGCGGCCAAGCTTTGTCCGCAGGCCGTCTTCGTCAATGGGCATCCCGAGCGCTATCGCGAATACTCCGGACGCGTGCATGAGCTCCTCGGTCATTTTTCTCCGCTCGTCGAAATGGCTTCGGTCGATGAAGCTTACCTCGACATGACAGGGACCGAGCGACTGCATGGGCCGCCGCTGCGCTGTGCCCATCGCCTGCATACGGAGATGAAGTCGAAGACGCAGCTCAACTGTTCCGTCGGTATCGGCACGTCGCGGCTGATTGCTAAAGTCTCTTCGGCGAAGGCCAAACCGAACGGCGTGCTCTGGGTGCTCCCCGGGCAGGAATCACGGTTTCTCGCGCCGCTCGATGTCGGCGATATTCCGGGTGTCGGCAAAGTGATGGAAAAGAATCTTCATGAGATCGGCATTCGCCGGATCGGGGACCTGGCTGCGCTCGAAGAAAGCGATCTGGAGCAACGCTTCGGAAAGTGGGGGCTGGCTCTAGCAGGGAAGTCGCGCGGGGAAGATGCTGGTGGCTGGTTTGACACTGCTGTCGGCGAACGCACCGATCCGAAGTCAATCAGTCACGAACACACCTTCGACCAAGATACCGGCGATCTGGAGCGCCTTCAGTCGACGCTTATGCGGTTAAGCGAAATGGTGGGACGCCGCTTGCGCGAAGGCGGATACTTCGCGCGCACCATCCAGCTCAAGCTGCGCTACAAAGACTTCACAACGATTACACGCGCTCAATCGCTGGAGCAGCCCACGCAGATGGATCATGAAATCTTCGAGCAGGCGCGGAGACTCTTCTTACAAAACTGGAAAAGAGGCGCAGCCGTCAGGTTGCTGGGAGTACAAACCTCGAACTTCAGCGATGAGTCTGGAGCAGGCCCGAGCCAGCTCGATCTGCTGGAACCCGCTCGCGATGGCCTTCGCAGGAATGACCGCTGGCAAAAGGTGCTGGCTGCAGCGGATCATCTTCGCGATAAATTCGGCGAATCAACTATCGGCCTTGCCACAGGCATGAAAGGCGGGTTCCGCGAAAGAACGCACGAAAATCCAGTGGGCCTGCCGGGGAAAGCGTTGGAAAAAGATCATCGCAAGAATTCCGTTTAACCACGGAGTCACGGGGACACGGAAACGGACGAATGAGGAGTCCTGGAGTTCTCTGTTTGTCCCTGAACAGTGGAGTAAAACGGCTTGCGCGCGCATCCGCGCGTCATTACGAGATATATTCCCGGATGTACTCGTCGCGCGAAGCCGCTAACTCATGCGCGTCGCCGTCGAAAATTATCTTCCCGTCCCGCAGAATCAGGAAGCTCATGGGCACGCCGCCGCGCTGGCCCTCGGGAATTGGCACCATCTTGTTGGTCTTCACGTCGAACTCGTGACTGGCCATCGTGAAGGCATCCTGCAACCGGTGCGTCACCAGCAGCGCGCTCGTCTTATAGACATCGCGCTGCTTCATGATTAACTCGACGATCGTGTTCGACGTGACGGGATCAAGGCCGCCGGTCGGCGAGTCGTAGAGAATCACTTCGGGATGCGAAATAATTGCGCGGGCAATCGCTACCCGCCGCCGCATGCCGCCTGAAAGTTCCGATGGGAACATGTCATAGGTCCGCTCCAATTCCACAAAACGCAGCGACTCGCGCACACGCTGCTCGATCTCGTCGAACGGAAGCTTTTCCTCCATCAACCGAAACGCTACGTTCTCCCACACTTTCAGCGAATCGAAGAGCGCGCTCTCCTGGAACACGATACCCACGCGGCTGCGCAGTTTGAACAATTCCTCCTCGGTCATGGTGGTGATCTCTTCGCCCAGCACTCGAATGTGCCCGCTGTCCGGACGCATGAGGCCGATCGCCAGCTTGAGCAGCACGCTTTTGCCCGAACCCGCCACTCCAAACAGTGCCTTGGTTTCGCCGTGATGCAGGCAGAAGGAAATTCCATTGAGCACGACCTTTTCATCGAAGGCGAGGCAAACATTCTCAAACTCAATGGCGTACGCGGAGCTATCGGCAGACGTAGAAACGGATTGCTCAATTGGAAGAACAGGACTCATGGTTTAACGGCACCCATTCTCTAGCGCACCCCAAAGAGCGCAAAGATCAGTTTCGTCACGAAAAAATCCACAATCAGGATCATTACCGACGAAGCCACCACCGCCTGAGTCGTCGAGCGACCGACGCCCTGTGTTCCACCCTTCGTTGACATTCCGTAGTAGCAGCCGACGGTTGCGATGATGAAGCCGAACAGCACGGGTTTGAGCAGGCCGCTGAAGACGTCGCGGAACACGAGGATCTGCCAGGCGGTGGTCCAGTATTGATTCGAGTCAAGGCCAAACAGAAAATGCGCGACGGCCCAGCCACCGATCAGCCCCAGCAGGTCGGCGATGATGGTGAGAAAGAACAGCATGAACGCCGTTGCGCCAATGCGCGGCGTAATCAATTTCTTGCCCGGGTCGGTGCCGAGCGCGCGCATGGCATCGATCTGCTCGGTCACGATCATTGAGCCAAGTTCGCTCGCCATACCCGAAGCGTTGCGCCCCGCCACCATCAGCCCGGTGATGAGTGGGCCGAGCTCGGTTACCATGCCGAGCGAGACGAGCTGGCCGATGAGCGTGACGCCGCCGAAACGTTGCAGCGTGCTTGCGGAATTCAGCGCGAGTAGCGCGCCCACCGAAAGACCGGTAAGAATAACGATAGGCAGCGAGCCGAAGCCAATCAGGTCAGCCTGCTGCAGCATGTCCGCCATGTAGACGGGAGGCCGAAAGAAGTTTGCGACCGATTGCGCGGAGAGCTTGATGTACTCCTGTACCGACAGGATAAAGTCTTTGGCGAAATCAATCGGCGAGAATAGTTCGAGTTCGAGCGGCATGTGTGAGCGAGAAAACCGTTCAGGGAACTATAGCAGAGGGGCGAAATCGGGTCATCGGGTTATCGGGCCATCGGGTCATCAAAAATCAGTTCGAATGAACTTCCCGGATGGCTGCAAAGCCCGTCGGATTGCCCGATGACCCGATCAGCCCGTTAGCTGAATCGTTAAATCGCTCGCTCGTCGCGATGATTATTCTTTTTTCGTATCTCGATCGCGAGCCGTTTGATCTTCTGGTTCAGCGTGGAGAGCGGTACATGGAATCGCTCGGCGGCTTCGGTCTGGTTCCAGCCGCACTTTTCGAGCATGTCGATGATAATACGGCGCTCGCAATCTTCCATGATGCTAAAGAGTGTCGCGCCCGCGCTCGCTTCCAGCCGCGGAACGGTGGTGCCCCGGCCGACGATGTGATCGGGCAGCAGGTCGATTCCGATCATCGCCTCCGATGACAGCACGACCGCGCGCTCGACCGTGTTCTCGAGCTCGCGCACGTTGCCCGGCCACGAATAGCTGACCAGCGGACGTAGCGCCTCAGTGCTCATGTGGCGGCGCGGGAGGTCGTTCTCTTCGGAATATTTTTTGAGAAAGTGCTCGACGAGCAGCGGAATGTCTTCGCGGCGCTGGCGCAGCGGCGGCAGGTCAAGCGTAATCACGTTCAGGCGATAGAACAGGTCTTCGCGGAATTTCCCCTCCCGCACCATCTGCCGCAAATCGACGTTGGTCGCCGCAATGATGCGCACATCAACCTGGAGTTCCTGCACGCCGCCAAGGTGCATGAACTTCTTGTCCTGGAGCACACGCAGAATCTTTGCCTGCGTATCCATGCTCATGGTCCCGATTTCATCTAGAAACAGCGTGCCGCGATCCGCGACTTCAAACAGCCCCTTCTTCGACGCGACGGCGCTTGTGAACGCGCCTTTCACGTGCCCGAAGAGCGTTGACTCAAGCAGATCGGGAGGCGTCGATCCCGAATTCACCGGCACAAACGACCGGTCACGCCGCGTCGAATGCAGGTGAATTGCTTTCGCGATGAGCTCTTTTCCCGTTCCGCTTTCGCCCTGCAACAGCACGGTCGAGCGGCTGGGCGCGACCTGCGCGACCAGATCAAAAATCTTGAGCATCGGCTCGCTCTTGCCGACGATGTTTTCAAAGTTGTAGCGCTGCTTGAGCGCCCGCTTCAGCTGGACGTTCTCTTCTTCGGCCTTCTGGCGCGCAACTGCGCTGCGCACATCGGCCAGCAGCTTTTCATTGTCCCACGGTTTCTGAATAAAATTCGTAGCGCCCGACTGCATTGCGGAGACGGCGTTTTCCACTGTCCCGTATGCGGTGATCATGATCACCGCCTGTTCGGGATGAACCAGTCGAATCTCGGCTAGAAGATCCATGCCGCTCTTGTCGGGAAGAGCGAGATCGAGGAGCACCACGTCAAAGCTGCGCTCGCCGATCTGTGCCATGCCCTCGCGCGCCGTGCCTGTGACAGTAATGTCATAGCCCTCAAGCGACAGAAGAGTTTCGAGTGATTCGCGGATCGCGAGCTCATCGTCGATGATTAAAATCTTCCCTGCGCCGTGCCCGGACTTCTGCCCGGTATTCTGCGAAGACCCTTCTGGTGTGTACCGACGCGGCATTACTGCTACTTCAGACGGCATGGGCTACCTTTCTAACCATTGGGAAATCAAGCGTGAATGTTGTTCCTTCTCCGGGCCGGCTCTCCACGCGAATGTGGCCGGCGTGCTCTTGAATGATGCCGTAAGAAACTGATAGCCCAAGCCCGGTGCCGCGATTCTGGCCCTCGGCTGGCGCGGTCTTGGTGGTAAAAAATGGATCGTAGATACGGTGAATATTTTCCTGGGCGATTCCCGATCCGGTGTCACTCACGCTGACGCTGACGAATTCACCGTTCTGAGTCGCGATCGTAAGTACGCCGCCGCTTCCCGCCATCGCATCTTTGGCGTTCAAAAACAAGTTCAGGAAGACTTGCTGCAATCGCCCCGCGCTCGCTTGAATCGGCGGCAGATGCTCATGCAGTTCCGTCCGGACCTCCACGTGCGCCACTTTGAACTGATGCTCGAGAAGCGCCAGCGTGTCGGCAATTACTTTGTTCAGGCTAGTCTCGGCAAATTCCGTTCCGGTGGTCCGCGAAAAATTCAGCAGGTTGTTGACGATCTCGGACGCGCGGAAGGTTTGCTTGGTGATCTTGTCGAGTAGGCCCGCCTTCTGCGGATCAGTCTGGAGTTGCTTGGCGAGCATCTGGGTGTATGACGAAATCACGGCCAGCGGCGTATTCACCTCATGAGCGACTCCGGCCGCCAGGAGCCCGATCGACGAGAGTTTGTCGGCCTGCGTGAGCTGCACTTCCAGTTCGATGCGCTCCGTGATGTCGTCCATGATGACGAGCCGCCCGACCACGTTGAATTTGCGGGTCACCAGCGGCGCGATGGCGACGTTTACCACGCGCGACTCACCGGTTGGCGTAGCCAGCCGGAACTTGTAAAGGTTGTGAATCCCCGGATTCTGCCGCACCCGATAGAACTCTTCCACAAACGATGCCGGAAGCACCTCGCCGAGCGCTCGCCCCACCACCTGCCAGCGCGGCTTCGCATACATCACTTCCATCTGCGAATTCCACGACTCGATCCGGTCCTCGAGATCGACCGCGAGCACGCCGACGTTGATCGATTCGACAATGTTCTCGTTGAAATCTTTCAGCCGCTCGTATTCGGTGACCTTTTGCTCAAGAGATGCATAGAGCGTCGCGTTTTGGATCGCGATGCCGATATACCCGGCCAGTGTTTCGAGCAGTTCCACGTCTTCACTGGTCAGGAAGTCGCCTTCCATCGTCTTGCCGAGGCCGAGAAATGCAATCGTCTTCTGGCGCGCGTGGCACGGAATGTAGTAGTTCAGATCGAGACGAGCAATCGCTTCCCGGGCCGCGGTGGTTTCGCGCGGTAACTGGCGCGTGTTCTCGAAGAAAATATGTCCGGCCGCGTCCTCGACTCGAGGCTTCGACAAGAATGCCAAATCGACTCCGCCGGCGGCGCCCAAGCCGAATGCCTTCGAAAGCTCGAAGCGCGACGAATCGCTGTTGCCGAGGAAAATCGCAATGCGGTCGACCATCAACGTGTGCGCCAACCGGTCTACGAGCGACGAGAGCATCTTGTCGAGATCGGTCTCCGAACTCAGTTCGCGGCCGAACGCCACCAGCGTGCGCCGGTAGTCGTAGCGCGTGCGGTAGAAAAACTGGTCGAGCTTTTCCTGAATCCACTTGCGTACCGGATCGAAGAGCAGCGCCGTCACAACGATTACGACGATCAAGCCGAGCGGCCCGGCGCTGGGCACACGGGCGTGTACCAACTCGGCGATTCCGCCCACCACCGCAAAGAAACCGCCTGCAATGGCCGCCGCAGCCAGCGTGTAAGCCATGCCGCGCTTGAAGATGAGATCGACGTCCATCAACCGGTATCGCACGATGGCATAGCCGAAGGTCAGCGGGAGCAGGCCCAGTGACAGCACGGTTACCTTCATCGCTGGCGAAGGCATTGCTCCAAACAAATAGGGCAGCACGTAGAAAGCGGTGAACGGAGTGATCGCGAGCACCGTGCCGCGCATTATCCACTTCAATTGCTGGCGCAGAATTGGGGTCGTGGCCTGGCGATAGTTGCGCCACAGAACCACCGCCGCCGAGACGAAAAAGATCGTCAAGTAAGCCCAATGCACCCGGTCCAAATTCCACAGCAGGCGGGCGCTGGCAGCGAAAAATTGCAGCGCAAAAATCTGCATGCCCAAGAGCAGCGCTCCCGGCAAATACAGCCCAGGAATCGACCAGCGATGTTTGCCGACGAATGGACGCCGCTCCGGGAATGTCAGTACAAAATGCAAAAACAGCGCCGGCTGTAAGAGCCATGCGACTTCATTACTCCAGAAAACAATCCAGTCGAAGGTATTGAGCTTGCCGGTGTAGTGCAGCGAATAGAAAATGAACGAAACAAGGCAGAAAATATAAAAGTGAAGCGATCCAATCGCCGTCCAACGCCGTAGTAACACATAGAGCCCAATGCCGAGGTAGATCAGGGCAATCAGGCGCAGCCAATCGTTCATCGAACGTTCAGCCGGCACCAGCACGACCTCTACATCCAAAGGAACGCCGCCGCGCAGCAGAGAGTATGTCGCCTTCGAATAGACACCGGAGTCGTAGAGTTGCCGCTCAATGGCGCCAGACGTCGCAACCGGATGGTTGTTGATGCTGACCGCGACGTCGCCGTGGCGCACACCAGCCAGCGCGGCCGGCCCGTTCGGTTCCAGGCGGTCGGCTATCACTTGGCCGCTCTTCTCCAGCCACCAAACGCCGTCATCGGGGGTAGCCGTCTGGTGTTCCTGTTTGTAGTTGAATCCTGCGAAAACGACAGCCGCGATAGTAAAGAGGCCGAGCAGAATGACGGTAAAGCGGGCCTGAAATTCGCGGTTCATGGGCTGGGCCAACGGAGGAGGCGCATTCGTGTGCGCTAACTTAGATGCACCGTTGTGCGGTCTTCTCCACTCGTGAGAAAGCAACTTCACTGCCACCATCCCATCTTTTGCACTACCGGCAAGTGCCGAGCCTGGAATAACTTCGGCCAATTATACGGTTTTGCATGGAGCCTTGCTATGGTATTTGGGATGCTGCATACGCATTTTGGGATGCTCGATATGCGCGATGGATCAGGAACTACGATAGGCAGCGACGAATATCAGGTGGGTTAACTCGTAGCAAGACGCGCGCAATTTCCGGCTGAGAGGGGGAAGCGGGTTCGGGAGCTGGAGGAGTGTTTGAGGAATGCTGGCGGTTGTGTTTGGCGGGCGGAAACTGCGGATATTGGACGTGCCCAAACCCTGGATTTTAGTATTGGGAGGTTCCGGAGCCTTCCCCGTCTCCTGAACCTCCCACTTACTGGTCTCACCAGACTCTACTTTGAGCCGGTAAGGAAACCGTGCAAGTGAACCCATAATGCCTTCGCTTCCCAAAAAGGTCCATGGAGGCAGTCTGAAGCGGTCTGAATTGATCTGAAGACTCAAATCACGAATTTGTCCACGAATCCCACAGCCTCCACGCTTGACACCTCTCGCCGCGCCATCCAAAATTTCTTCATACGCTCATTCGAGGGTCAGCCGTGCCTTTGCAAGAAGGGAAGACGCAGGGAAAGAGAATTCGTTTTGACGACTTCGAACTCGATTGCGCTCGTTTTCAACTCCTTCGCCAGGGCAAACCATTGCGCCTCGAAGGTCTTCCTCTCCAACTCCTCATGTTTTTGGTCGAAAACAAAGGACAGCTCGTAACCCGCGAACAGATATCGGCCGCGCTCTGGAGCAAGGATGTATTCGTTGACGTCGATCAGGGGATCAACACCGCGATCCGCAAAATTCGTCGCGCTCTCGGCGACGATGCAGGTGAGCCGCAATACCTGCAAACGGTAGTCGGCCACGGCTATCGCTTCGTGGCGCCGATTGCCGGAGAAGAGGCCGCGTCGCACGGCGCTCAGTCTCAGGGCGCGCAGACATCAACACAAGCGGCGTCTTCCGATTTTATGATCACGCCCGAAGACCTCGGCCGCGCCATCATGACAGCCGCGGGGCTCGATCCAGATGATCCCAAAGCGCCTCCGCCCAAGCCTTCGGAAGAATCCTGAACGGGTCGATGAAAATACGCGATTGGGAAGCGCATCCCGCCGTCAAAAAAGAAGTGGGAGCTAAACCGCGGCTCCCACTCAAGCGACAGAGGCGATATCACTCATTTGGTGTGACTCAAGGTTTGGGCAAATAGTTGCCAACGAAATCACAAAAAGCCACAGGTAGTGTTTCTCACGCTGTCAGTGACGGCGAGAGCTCTGAGCAACAAACTTCCGGCGCTCGCGCTCTTCGCGAAGTGTGGGTTCCTGATCCTTCCATCGAAGAGCATTCGCTTCCGATCACCCGTGGACGGATGCGCTATCTAAAAGCTGGATCGGGACGGCCTCTTATCCTCATTCACGGCTTGCTGGGGTATTCGTTCTCGTGGCGATTCACGATACCCGCGCTTGCGCCATATGCCACGGTCTATGCCATCGACAATCTCGGCGCCGGCCTGTCGCCTGCGCCCGCTGGCCTCGACTGCACTGTGCGCGGGGCTGCCGAACGGGTTCTGCAATTCGTCGATTCGCTTGGCCTCGCCGAATTCGACCTTCTCGGGACCTCGCACGGCGGAGCCGTCGCTATGATGGCGGCAGCCCTTAGCGGGCGCAATCCCGAACCGCCAAACTCGAGGACCGTCTCGCCCCGCGTGCGGCGGCTGATCCTTGTCGCACCCGTTAATCCCTGGTCGTCGCGCGGCCGCACGCTCGCACCGTTTCTAGCCAGCCCGTTCGGTTCCGCGCTCTTCCGCCACACTATCGAGCGCTGGCGCGGACTCGACCACATCTGGCTTCGACGCCTGTTTGGCGATGCCGCGAAAATTCCGCCGGACGCGCTCGCTGGATATCGCATTCCCATTCTTGAGAATCATGGCTTCCAATACGGCTCGCAGATTGTGAAGACTTGGCTCGCCGACCTAGCTGATCTCGAATCGGCGCTGCCGCAAATCCGCAGCTGCCCCACGCTCCTGATGTGGGGAACGAAGGATCGCGCCGTTCACTTTGCCTCCGCCGAACGGCTTCGCCAGAATTTCAGCAATGCGCGACTGGTCGCGTTCGAAGGCGTCGGACATCTGCCTTACGAGGAATGCCCGGAAGAATTCAATCGAGCTCTCATCGACTTTTTGCGAGCGCCAGACTGATAGAGGCTGTGCTGAACAAAACGTCGGTGGCGATCAAGGGGCAAGAAGGCAGGAGTGAACCGTCGGATTTTGGACCTCTAGTGGTCCTTCTTTGAACGAGCCTCTGATCACTACAGCGATCACGCGAAGTACACACCAAGCTCTGCTACTCTCAATATCAGTCACCTGCGTGCTACCCCAGACTATGCATCCACTCCACCATCTGCGCGAGTTTGTCGCCAACTATGGATACTGGGCGGTCGCTGTCGCACTGCTGATCGAGCATGCCGGAATTCCGGTACCGGCTGAAACCACGCTGCTCTTCGCCAGCTTTCTCGCCTACTCGGAGCATCGCCTTCAGCTTGGCTGGATCATCGTCGTGGCCACATGCGCGGGCACACTGGGAGGAGAACTCGGCTACGCTCTCGGCTACCACGGAGGCCGCCCGCTCCTCGATCGCTACGAGCGCTTTTTCCACATTCATCCGACCGCGCTGGCAAAAGGCGAATCGCTCTTTGCCCGTTATGGCGCAGCCACTGTTTTTTTGGGCCGCTTCATCTTCGGAATGCGTCTTATCGTTGGCCCGCTTGCCGGAGTCCTTCGCATGAAGCCGCGTACTTTTCTGCTCGTCAACTTTCTGGGCACCGCTGCATGGGTAACGCTGTTCGCCGGCGCGGGTTACCTCTTCGGACGCAACTTCCCCGGGTTGGTTCGCACTCTCGGCCGCGCCAATCTCGTCCTCCTCATCCTCGCTGTTCTTGCAATCGGCGCGTATCTTCTCTGGAGCCGCCGCGCGCGTGGCGCGCAAGCCTGAACTATTAACGGTCACAGCGGTTACCTCGCGAGCCGGGCAAGTCAATCTGACAGCGAGGCAGGTAGCTTCGGTCACTTTCCCTCGGATTGAGAAGGTCTTATCCTGAAGGCAATGCCCGGTACAGGTGCGACCAACTCCCCGCGATCGCTGCGCTTCGGACTCTCCGAGGTCTGGGTGCGCTTCCTCGTCGCGATCTTTGGTCTCGCGCTGGCTTTTGGCGCTGCGCTTTTTTCTACTGTTTCGGGCGAGTCGGGTAGTGTTTGGGGAACGATCGTTCTTGCTTCGGCTGCGCTGCTTCTGGCTACGCTCGTTGGACTCACTACCGTGCCTTATCTTGCTCGGCGAGTGGTTGCGGCGCGCTTGCGCGAGGCAATGGATTACGAAGTCACGCGCGCGGGCATGATCTACATTCTGATCACGGTCGTGATCGGAATCGCCGCCATCAACACCGGGAATAATCTTCTTTACGTCATCGTCTCGGCGCTTCTCGCGGCGATTATCGTCTCGGGCGTTGCGTCTGCGATTGTGCTGCGCAGCCTCGAACTCGAAGTGCTCTTGCCCGAGCACGTATTTGCCGCGCGCCCGACGATGGCTCGTCTTTTGCTCCGCAACGCGAGTACCTGGATGCCGTCTTTCTCGGTGCGCGTTGTTCCGGCGAAGCGCAAGCCGGTGCGCAGCTGGCGATGGGAGGCCTACACGTTTGGCTGGCCGCGCGGTCGCGCGCCTGAGAAACAGTGGCTTCACCTGCCTGATCGCCGCTTGCGGCGCGTAAATCAACAACTGGAAAAGCCGATTCTCGAACAGTCCATTTATTTCCCCTTCCTCGCGCCCGGGCAGGAAATACGCGCCGATCTCGAACTGTGCTTTCCGGAGCGTGGACGTTATGAGGAGAAGAATTTTGGCGTGGCTACGCGCTTTCCGTTTGCGTTTCTGACCAAAACGCGGCGCATCAATCTGGCTCGCGAGCTGATTGTTTATCCGGTGGTCGAGCCGACCGATCATTTTCTTGAAGTGCTGCCCATGGTTACCGGCGAGTTCGAGACGTTCGTGCGTGGACGCGGCTACGATCTTTACCGCATTCGCGAATACATGCCCGAGGATTCGGCGCGTCATGTGGACTGGAAAGCGACTGCGCGAACAGGCAGTCTAAAAGTGCGTGAGTTCAGCAGGGAAGATGAGCGCAGGCTGCGCATCGTCTTCGACAATCCTGCGCCCGGGGTCGTGGCGGTCGCGGTTTACGAACGCACAGTGCGTCTGGCGGCTTCCCTCGCGTGGCATTTTCATCACGAAGATGTGGAAGTCTCGTTTGTGGCGCCCGGACTTGAGCCGACCACCGATGTATTTGATTTCCTCCATTATCTGGCGCTGGTCGAGCCGCAGGATGCGACTCCGGTGTTTGGGCGGTTGCGGGTGACTGACGACTATGACGTGATCGTCACCGCGCGCGAGCGGGCGGAGATTCCGCCGGCATTTGGCATTGCTTCGTACGTTATTTCCGTCCAGCAGGGGCCATCCTGAAGAATTGGCATTCGCGACCAGATGGCGATTTCCCTCCTTAATTCATACATCTTGGCGAGAAAAAAAAGATCACAATGTTGCACGGCCTACAAAAGAGAGGTCGTGGGTGACCGAAACGCTCCGTTTGGCGGTCAAAAGGAAGGGTAATGGTTACTAAGGTTACCTAAGTAGATTGACCACCTATGGTCATCTGCCACACGATAGGGCAGGATTGCAGCATCGCAAGGCTCCCAGAGCCGCGAGCTGTGACCCCAGGCTCCCTATGTCGTTGCATAGCCACTCGACGCTGATGTGTTTGTGGTTCGCCCAGCCCATCCTACAGGTGGCAGTGGCGATAGTCGTCTGGAAACGTGAACTGTACAAGCAGTTTCCGGGGTTCCTTACTTTTCTACTAGCGCAAGTCGCCGTTTTCGCCATTACATATCCGATTTATGCAATGCCTGGGATCAATACCATGTGGTATTTCCCGCTCTACTGGTTGTCTCAAGTTTTCAATGCGGTTCTGAGCTTCAAGATCATTCATGAAGTTTTTCTGGATGTGTTCCGTCCCTATCATTCGCTCAAGGATCTGGGGACGCCGGTATTCAAGTGGGCCGGCTTGGTGATGTTGCTGGTTTCCGTAGTGGTAGCGGCTTCGAACTCGTTTAACGAGAGCCCAGTACTTCACGCGGTGTTAACGCTACAGAGGTCCGTGCGACTGGTGCAGGTCGGTTTGATCCTCTTCCTTGTTCTTTTCTCGCGCTTTCTGGGTGTGTCGCGCAAGCAGCTTAGCTTCGGCATTGCGCTCGGATTCGGCGTCTCGGCCGGAGTCGAGTTGATGCTGCTGGCCATGCATTCCGGTGGTCTGATTCATCAGGGCAATTTGAACCTGATCGATATGATGTGCTACGACGTTTCTGTTTTAGTTTGGTTCGTATACTCGTTCTCGCGCGTGGTGGAGCGCGATGCCGGCATTAATTATCTGCAGACGCAACGCTGGGAGCGCGGCCTCGCTGATCTGCAGACAGCCGAACCCAATGATTCGCTAATCCCGATGTTTGAAGGAATGGTGGAGCGAGCATTTTCGGCGAGTTCGAATCTGGAAGAGATTGACCGACGTCTGGCATTCACCAAGCCCCCGGCGCCGATGCGCGCGAAGTCAGCTGCCGCCGGGTCGAAGACGCAAAAGTAGACCGGGAAGCGAGAGGCGCCGAGGGTTGGTCGTTCCTCAAACCGGTCTCACCGGCTAACGCAAGAACTTGCACACAAACGCCGTAATTTCGTCGTCAACTGCGAAAATAAGACCGTTTTGTAAAAACTTGTCAAGTGTGATTTTCGGCGATCGACAACCTCGATAAGCTCTTCGAATCTTACCCCTACAAATTGAAAGCGTTACTTTAAGGGCTATACGGTAAATCCTGTAGATTTGCCTACGGGGAAATCCTCACATTTGTCACTCCCCTGCGCCCGCGCTCCACGCCCACCAATTACTTCTGTTAAGCCTAGATGAATCAGAATTTTAGACCCTGTGTATAATGCCGCGTCGAACATTTGGGAATCCTTCTCGATGTTCGGCAGACCCTAAGGAGAAGTCAAATGAAGCGTTCACTCAGGGCGTTACTGCTGTTGGTAGGTTTGGTAGGCACATTCGCTTATGCTGCGATCCCAAAGGCTCCAGCGCCGGATGGCCCCATGCCGCTGTGCTATCCACCAAAACCGGATTGCGACAACTAAGCCGCGATTCGCTTAACCATAGAAGTCAAAGAATCATGAAATCCGCATTTTTTCAGGCTGACTCCAATAGTCAGCCTTATTTTTTGTCTCCGGCATTCTGTGGAAGGGGCTTGGTGACGGATTTCGGGTTTGTATTGCCCGCTTCGACAGCGGGAGCGCCGGTTTTTTCATCCGCTTCCGCGGGCGGTGCGAGGTACTGGACGATAATGGAAATGCGGCGGTTCGAGGAGTCGAAGGGATCGGCCGAGTTTCGAAGACGCTGGTCGGCGAATCCGCGGACTTGTGAAACCTGATCCTGGCGCAGCCCCGCCTGTTGCATTATGCGTCGCGCGGTGTTGGCGCGATCCGCGGACAACTCCCAATTGCTATAGTCAGCCCGCTCTACGTAAGGCTTTGCGTCGGTGTGTCCTTCGATGGAAACGTGATTGGGAACGCCACTGAGTTCATGTGCGAGCAAAACGAGCATCTCTTTACCGCTCTGGTTAAGTCCCGCGCTGCCGCTATCGAAAAACGTTCCTCTTTCGGATTCGAGCAGCTCGATGCGCAATCCTTCGGCGGTCACCGTCATCTCGATGTTCTTGTGCAGTTTCTCAAGATCGTTGATGCTGCGGATGCTTTTCTGGAGCTGCTCTTTGAGTTCATTCATGTTCTCTTTAGTCAGCTTGAAGTTCTCACCGGATCCATTCTGATTTGAGCCGACCTTTTTTGATGTGCCGGTCGGATCCCTGAAGTAGCCACCGACCGAATCCTGGACTTCTTTGCTGGAGCTGAGGAGCCACAAAACGATAAAGAGCGCCATCATGGCGGTGACGAAATCGGCATAGGCGACCTTCCACGCGCCGCCGTGATGGCCACCGTGGCCGGATTTTTTCTTGATGATAATGATAGGTGGGGTGGGCATGGCAGTTTACTGGAGCATCAAGCGCCGGCCGCTGCGCCACTCGCGGCACCAGCTTCCGCGCCGCGATTGCGGCAGGCTTGTTCGATTTCCTTAAAGGATGGGCGCACATGACCGGGAACGACTCGGCGGCCAATTTCGACGGCCATAATAGGTGCGACACCCTTGAGAAAGGCGATCATCACGGCCCGCAGCACAAACAGGTAAGCATGCTCTTCCGCCGCCCCTTTACCCATGCGCGCGGCGATCGGACCGAAGAGTCCGTAACAGAGCAGAATGCCGAGGAAGGTGCCAACGAGCGCAGCGGCAACTTTTTTCCCAATCTCTTCGGGCGGCCCTCCCAGTGCTCCCATGGTGATGACGACACCCAATACGGCGGCAACGATACCGAGTCCGGGCAGCGCGTCGGCCGTGCTGCTGAGCGCAGAAGATGGCTCGAGCGCCGAGCTGTGATGGACCTCCATGTCGGCGTCGAGCATCTGGTCCAGATCAAAGACCTCGATACCTCCGCTGATGGCCATGCGCATCGTGTCGCAAACAAAATCGCGCAGATGATGATTGCCGACAAATTCTTTGTACTTGGAGAAGAGCGGACTCTTGGCAGGATCTTCGACGTCAGTTTCGAGCGCGACCAGACCTTCTTTGCGGGCCTTCTGAAGCAGCTCGTACATCATCTTGAGGGTGTCGATATAACGCTGCTTATGAAATTTTGAGGAGCCGAAGACTCCCGCAATGCCTCCGCCGATCTGTTTGAGGACGTGGAGTGGATTGGCGATGAGGACCGTGCCAGCGGCGGCGCCACCAATGATGATCAACTCCGCCGGTTGCATCAGCACGCGCACGTTCCCGTGTTCCATCAGGTAGCCGGCAGCGATACAGCCGAACACTACAACAATGCCAATAATCGCAAACATGAAACGTCATCCTCGTTGGGCGGAATGGGCGGCGCGTTGGCCGGGCATCACTTCGCTGGTCGCCAACCCGATCGCGCGGCCAGCCGCCGCAGCGTGCGTCGGTTCAAGACTGTTGAGCAGTTTTTCGATTTTGTCACCGGGCTGCGCCACCGTGTGCATTACGACCGCCTCCACTGGGAAACGATCGCCCCACCATCGAATTTCGGAACTTGTTACCAGGCTCCACGCGGTAGCCGCTGCCGTCGCAGTGGCGAGCCGATTCGAAACCGGCAACACCGCGATGAATTCATCTTCTCCCCAGCGGCCAAGAAAATTTGCCGGATCCATGCTGTGGCTCAGCGTGTGCGCTGCGGCACGGAGAAACGGTGCGATGGAATGCGGCCCGTGCTTGGAGCGAAATTCGTCAAGGCCGAGCACGCGTATCCGCAGGAGACCAAAACCGACGCGCGATTCCTCCATTGCATTCATGGATTCAGCCAGCAGGGCGCGGGTGAGTCGATGCGCGGGAATGCCGGTGAGCGTATCCAGGCAACCATAAAGAGCTGCCTCGTCGCGGTCCTTACGCGATTCGCCAGCCGGTTCAAAAAGAACGATCGCCCCCTGGATCGCGTCGCCATCACTGACGATTGCGCGACAGCGGATGGCGACCGCGACCCGGTGTCCCTCTTTGTGTAAAAAATGGGCGATCATTTGCCGCGCGCTGCCATCGTGGATGGTCAGAGCCACTGGGCTCTTGTCATCGGCTGCAAATTGCCCGTCGGGATCACGTGCCTCAACAAAGTGCTCGGCACTGACCCGCCCCACAACTTCATGGGCAAGATGGCCAACGAGCTTTTCGGCGCCATGATTCCAGAAGCGAATGCGCTGTTCGCGATCGACGATGTAAATTCCGACCGGCAAATCTTCGAGCACCGTGCGAAGAAAGCCAGGATTGTCGAAAAAAGTCGATGACATAGTGGCAGTCCCCGCCTCTGGAGGTTATCGGCAAAACGGAGGACCGACTTCAGGAGTGGGAGAGACTGCCTTTCGACGGAAACGAGTTCGCGGTGGCGAGGCAGAAAGCAGTCTTGAAAAAGGACGGACGATTGGGATCAATATCGCGGATCTCCATTCGGAAATCCTCCGAACCTAAACAATCACTTTAAAGATCGGCGGTTTTCGCCGATGCTTGAGGCAGTTTCAGGGACTCGAGCGGCGCTGCCGTAGCGGCCACTTCGACACGCTGGGTCGGCAGCGCTTTGCTTATAAGCAGTCGAGTTCGCGATTCGCAACCTCTATTCAGTGGCCAGCCGTTTGGCAATCGCGGCATACAAATCCACCGACTCGGCGAGCTGCTTCTTCTCGACAAACTCGCCTTCCGTGTGCGCCACGTGAATAGAGCCGGGCCCAATGAGCAGCGGCTTACCCCAGTTCGAAAGCGATGGAACGTCAGTCGTAAAGGCCGCAACCATGGTGGGCAAACCTTCGAGTATGTGCATCCGCATGAAGGGAGCCTCACGGGTGAACTCGATCTCCACGAGGCCACCGACGGCGTCGACGATGAGCTGACGCAGATCTTCTCCGGGGCCGACCAGGCGGTAGAACAACTCGGCGCGCGCGAAGTCGGAAATTACGTTGCGCGCGCGGCCGCCTTCGATGGTCCCGACATTTTTTGTGCAGGCTCCTACATCAGCTGCCTGCGGCAATTTCATGGCGTGCAACCGGTGCAATGCTTCCACCAACTTGTCGATGGCGGACTCTCCAAGTTCGGGATAGGCCGAATGCGCCATCTTTCCCCGCGCGGTTAACACCACATGCAGCGAGCCTTTGCTGGCCACCGCCAGGCGGTTGTCAGTGGGCTCGCCGTTAATCATGAAGCGTGCGCCGATCGGATGCTGGTTGGCCTCGAGCGCGCCCATCGAATTCGTCTCCTCGCCCACCAGAAAGAGGAGGCCGACGTAGATACTCGCAGCCCGTAGCTTTTCTGCCGCCACGATCTGCGCCGCAATGATGCCCTTGGCGTCGCAGGCGCCGCGTCCGAAGATGCGCGTTTCATCTTCCGATGACGCAATGAAGGGCGGCACGGTATCCATGTGGGTTGAAAAAACGATCGAAGGCCGCGGATGCGCAGGCCAGGTCGCCAGCACATTGCTGCGGTCGCCGTCGGCCGGCATTTTGCGTGCATCGAAGCCGCGCCGGGTGAGCTCTGCGCAGAGAAACTCGCCGACCGCGACCTCGTTTGGCGTGATCGATTCGATATCCACCAGGCGTCGCGTCAGCGCGAACAGATCCATGCCAGTAAGCTTACCAGCGCATACGCGTCGAAATCACACACCAACAAAAGCGAGAAGCGGGCTCGCGTCTCTGCTGCGATTAGAATAGGTTGACATTCTGTGATTTCCGATACCTCCACCATTCGCTCGCTCTTTCTTGACGGACCCGCCGGACGCCTTGAAGCGCTGCTCAATGCAGGCTCTCCCGATGCGACGCACGCAGCACTCGTTTGTCATCCACACCCCGTTTACGGTGGAACGCTGCACAACAAGGTTGTTTTTCATGCCATGAAGGCGCTCCACAGTTTTGGATTCCCTGTGCTCCGTTTCAATTTCCGCGGTACCGGGCTGAGCGAAGGCGCACACGCCAACGGAGTGGGTGAGGTTGAGGATGTGTCCACGGCTCTCGCATGGCTGGAGCGCGAATTTCCGCTGCCCATCGTTTTTGCCGGATTTTCGTTTGGAGCGGCGGTCGGCCTGCGCACGGCTTATGACGACGATCGCGTGCAGGCTCTCATCGCGTTGGGCCTGCCGGTTGTACCGGTGCCGAATGAATCAGGCGAGGGGCGCACCTACACTTTCGACTTTTTGCGCGACTGCGCGAAGCCCAAACTCTTTGTCAGCGGCGCGCGTGACCAGTTTGCCCCGGCCGGAACGCTCGAGGCGCTAGTTGGCACCTTCGCTGAGCCAAAGAAACTGGTCCGCATCGAAGCGGGCGATCATTTTTTTGAAGGGCGGCTAAGAGAGATGCGCGTTGCCATTGAAGAATGGGTGAAAGAGATAGCGCCGAAGGAGTAAATGGCGAACGCCGGTAGACCTATTTGGCGCGAACTATAATTCCAGCGATCTCTATTTTCGAAATGCGCCAGCCGCAAGACTTGATTAGAAACGCTCGATGATCCCTCCCGACCTCGATCACCAATTCCGCGAAATGCGCGACACCGCGCGCGGCATATTCACGAAAGCGCTGCAAAATGCTTCCATTTCGAGTGCCTTCGCCGGGCACGTGCATGTCGATCGCGGGATCCTGCGTGTTTCGGACGACCTCTACGATCTCAATTCCTACTCACGAATATTCGTCGTTTCCATCGGCAAAGCGGCCCACACGATGGTGGCCGCGCTTGAGGCTCAGGCGGGCAGCCGGTTTGAGGGCATTGTAGCGTCGTCAATCGAACCTGATTCGCAGGTCCACGGCTTCCGTTATTTTCGCGGTGGCCATCCCATCCCGAATGCCGAATCGATTCGCGCCGCCGAAGCCATAGTTAAATCGCTGCGCGCGCTCGACGCCGCCTCCCTGGTCATCTTCATGATTTCTGGAGGAGGGTCGTCGATCATCGAACAGCCGATCGACGGCCCGGAAGGCGACGAAATCTCGCTCGACGATCTGATCGCAACGTATCGGGTGCTTGTTTACTCTGGCGCATCCATCGCCGAGATCAATGCAATCCGCAAACATCTCTCGACCGTCAAAGGGGGACGCCTTGCCCAGGCGGCTTACCCCGCACAACAGGTTTCGATTCTGGTGTCGGATGTGCCTGATACTACGCCGGACGCGCTTGCGTCAGGCCCTACCATGCCCGATTCCACCTCCGTTCACGATTGTGAGTGTATCGCCGCGAAGTACGAACTCCTCGACCAGTTTCCGTCTTCGATCGCTAATCTCTTTCGCGAGCATGCGCTCGATGAAACTCCTAAATCCGACGACCCGGCATTTGTGCGCGCGCGGTGGTGGACGGTGCTCTCGAACAAAACTGCGCTTGACGAAGCTGCCGCGGCAGCCAGAGGTGCCGGTTTTGCGGTGAAGATCGATAACTCCTGCGATGACTGGGACTATGAAAAAGCAGCCGACTATCTGCTGAGTCGCGTCCGCGAATTGCGCGCGAAGGCGCCACGGGTTTGTTTGCTATCGGGCGGCGAAGTCACAGTTACGGTTAGAAATGGCGGCATGGGCGGGCGCAACCAGCAATTCGCCCTGGCCTGCGCGGGAAAAATAGGTGGCGAATCCATCACGATTCTGAGCGCCGGGACCGACGGCATCGATGGCAACAGCCCCGCAGCTGGCGCGATCGTCGACGGCAGCACAATTGCGCGGGCAAGCACGTTGCAAACTGAAGACGTTCGAGCCGGTGAAGAAAACGCCGGAGCCGCGATCGTGCGCGACGCCCTCGGCCGCTTCGACGCCTATCCTCTCTTTAACAGACTTGGCGATGCCGTTATCACCGGGCCGACTGGGAACAATCTCCGCGATCTCCGAGTGTTACTCGCCTTTTAGTTGCCGCGATATTGATTGTTCTAAGCGTCATTATTTGCTTATAGTTACCGGCAAGCCATCAGCCGCCTGACGAGCTTTTGTACATGTACTCCCGGCAACCGTAAATTCATGTAAATCCCCAACCACACGCAGCGTGGCACAACTTAGCTGCATCCAACGTGTTAATCACAAAGGGTTAACCACCATAAATCTATTGGAGGCTTCCGCTTGAAACGTACTTTGAGGATTGCTCTTGCCTTGTCGTTCGCCTGCGCGACGATCACCAGTTTGTCGAATGTTGCCCATGCCCAACGAATCGACATTGCCTTCGGGGTCAGTACGATTCTGGCGCCTGGCGCCAATGCTAATAGCAGCGACAATGATCACGCGCCCGTGTCGCTCAGCGGAGGCGCCTATCCGGGCGTTAGCGGCGACGTGCTTTTCTGGCATAACCTCGGCGTCGGTGCAGAAGTTTTCTGGAGAGGCTCGCAGAGCGACAATTACTATGAAAGCTTTTTCGGACCAGGCCTAGGTTTTCGTCCAGTGTTTTACAACTTCAACGCCGTCTACTCGCCAAAGATCGTGGATCACGTGTACCTCGAATTGGTGGGCGGGGTCGGCGCGCTCGACACGCATTTTTATGCCTGTAACCTTTGCACAGGCTCGGGTGGCGGTGGCAGCACGCTGGTGTCATCGAGTAACCACTTTGACGCGGATTTCGGTGGCGGCCTCAAGATTTATCCGGGACATGGCTTCTTCATCCGCCCCGAGGCGCGCTTTTACGTCATCAACAACAACACTGATTACAGTTCAAATCACGCGGCGCGCGTGGGCGTGTCGATCGGGTATACGTTCCGGTAGAAAAACAACGAATTGTTCACCCGCGGCGGGGTTTCGGCTCCGCCGCGCGGGATTCTTGCTCACTCCTCTGTAGTCAAGTTCCACATGCGGGCTTTATGATAGCGGGGCATCCATTTCAGGATCGGCACCCGAGGAGCACGAGGGATCATCTCGCGCCATGGTTGCTTGGGCTGAAATAATTCTGTGGAGGATTAGGATTGAAACCAGCACTGCGTATTGCGCTACTTCTATCAATTGCCTGGGCGGCGACCGCCACCTTTGCCAACCTTGCCTGCGCCCAGCAAATTGATGTGGCCGTCGGAGGCTCTTCCATGTTCGCGCCTTCGGCCAGCCAAGCCGTGGGGGATCATACGCAGCAGTCGCTTGACGGCGGAGTTTATCCGTCGGTGAGCGCGGACTACCTCTTCTTCCACAAGCATATCGGTGTCGAAGGCGAGTACTCATGGCGCTGGAACAATTCGACCTATCTTCCCGGATTCATCAACCTGCCCTACAAGCCGCTCTTTTACGACTTCAATGCGATCTGGTTGTCGCCCACCATCCGTCACCATTTCAATGTCGAACTTCTGGGAGGCGCGGGCGTGCAAAGCACGCGCTTTTATCTGGAAGGCTGCAACGGGAGCCAATGTTACGGCAGTAGCAACCACTTCATGGTGGATTTTGGCGGCGGAATCAAGTATTACGTCTGGCGGCATTTCTTCGTTCGCCCTGAGGGTCGATTTATGCTGGTGCGAAAGAACGTTGAGTTCAGCTCCGACCACGCGGTTCGTTACGGCGCGTCGATCGGGTACACGTTCCGATAGGGCGTGGACTCGTGAGTTGTGTGCGTGCACAGGCGGGTTGCCCGCCAGCACAGTTGTCTCCAAGTTTCGCGTGGCGCTATGGGACTTTGAACGGCGACGCGCGCGATCCAGTAGTCATCCCTGTCCGAACCCATTTATGATAACGGCATGAACTCTGGCTTCTCGAGCGAGATGATCTTCCTGTTTCTCCTGGCGCTGATTCTTTTTGGCCCCAAGAAACTGCCCGAGATTGGCCGCCAGATAGGCCGCATCATGAACGAGTTCCGGCGTGCCTCAAACGAGTTCCGCGCGCAGATCGAATCCGAGATCAATTCCGTCCAGTCTGATGTCAAGCCGCAAATCCTGCCGCCGATCCAGGCGCCGCTTGGAGCGCTAGCCAGCCGAATTTTTAATCCCCCGTCGAATCCGGCGTCCGATCACCCGTCCGAACCGGCATCTTCCGAAAACAAGCCCGACGCAGAGGCGGGCACCGCCTTGTCTGCGGTCGAGGAGGCTAATCCGGCCATGGAGCCGGTCGCAGCGTCATCTGCGTCTGCCCCGAAAGTTGCGCCCGATGCCTGAAGCGGCCGCGTCGTCCTCGCTGAACGAATCCGCCCCTGACGCTATGCCCACCATGGGCTTCCTTGAACATCTCGAGGAACTCCGCCGCCGCATTGTCTACTCACTCATCGCCGTGGTGATCGGATTTTTTGGCTGCTGGACCATACGGACTTATCTCATCGACCTCATGCAGCGGCCGATTACCGCCGTTCTGCACAAGTACGGGCTGCCTGAAAAGCTCGTTTACCTGAACCCGGTTGATCCCTTCAATTTGAATCTGAAGGTCGCGGCGGTCGCGGGCCTTTTTGTGACCTCGCCCTTTGTGCTCTATCAACTTTGGCTGTTCATCGCGCCCGGGCTTTATCGTAACGAAAAGCGCTACGTCTTCCCCTTCATGGCTTCGAGCGTTGGGCTTTTTTTGGCGGGCGGATATTTCGGTTATCGTGTCGTCTATCCGCAGGCGCTCAACTTCCTTATCGATTTCGGCAAACAGTTTGCCCCGATGATCACGATCGAGGAATACACCTCGCTCTTCGTAACCATCATCGTGGGCATGGGCGCAATTTTTGAGATGCCCATCCTGGTCTTCTTTCTCGCGCTGATGGGCATCGTCAGCGCGGGTTGGATGTGGCGTAATATTCGCTACGGAATCCTGGGGATCTTCGTCATAGCGGCCATCATTACCCCTACGCCCGACATCGTGAACATGTGCATTTTCGCTGCTCCCATGCTCGGACTTTATGTGCTAAGCATCGGAATTGCCTGGCTCGTGCATCCCACACAGCGCAGGAAACGGGCTGAGAAGAAGGGATCGTAGGGATTATGCGGGAACGCAATTTCTAACCGTTGGGAAAGTTTTGCGCGGTAAAGAGAGAGAACGAGAGAAGCATGAGATTAACTGAAAGCGACTTTGCCTTGCGGCCGTGCTTAAAGACTTTGCCGGCGCTGCTCATTCTTCTGGCATTAGCCACGACAGCGTGCGGCAAAGGAACCCCCGCCGGGGCGCCCTCGACTGCGGCGGCCGCGACCAAATCCGAATCCGCTTCACCATCTCCGGCCGCTGCCCCAAAACCTGATAACTCGCCACTCCCGCGCATCGACGCCAAACGTGCCTTCGAATACACACGGCAAGTTACCGCCTTCGGCCCGCGCTACATGGGGAACGAAGCCCACAAAAAACTTGAACGCTACATCTTCGATCATCTGAAAGAAGATCGCCTAAACGCTGACCAGATCGAAGAAGATGACTTCACCGCCGACACCGTCGAAGGAAAATTTCCGGTTCACAACATCATCGCGAAATTTCCCGGCAAAAAGGACGGCATCATAGCCATCCTCGGTCATTACGACACGAATTATCCGCTGCGCAACATTGGCTACGTGGGCGCCAATGATGGCGGCTCTTCGACTGCGATCCTGCTCGAATTCGCGAACCAGTTCCGTGGCAAGACTCGCGACGGTTACAGCGTCTGGCTGGTCTGGACGGACGGCGAAGAAGCGGTGCGCTCCTGGTCGGATAGCGATAGTCTTTACGGCACGCGTCACCTAGCAGAGAAATGGGAGAAAGACGGCACACTGAAAAAAATCAAAGCGCTCATGGTGATGGACATGATCGCCGCCGAGAACGTTAACATTCTGCGCGACGACAATTCCACACCGTGGCTCCTCGACCTGATCCACACTGCAGCCGAGCGCGAGGGGAACCAGTCGCACTTCTATGCACTTGAAACGCCGATGGAGGACGACCACCTGCCATTCGTGAAACGCGGCGTCCCAAGCGCGGATGTCATCGACATGCCGTATGGCTACAACGACGTCTTTCACCACACCGCGCAAGACACGATGGACAAACTCGACCCACGAAGCCTGGAAATCGTCGGCAACACGATTTTGGAGACTGTGCACCTGCTCGATCAGCGTTAGGCTGAACGGCGCAAATTGACTAGCCCGGGATAAACGAGGGGGAATTAGGCCCGCGCTACCCCGAATGCTTTTTCGCACTGCAGTACCTGACATCCACCACTCCGCTCAGCTAGCATGGGATAGCCCTCCGGGCACAACTCTGATCGGCCATGTGGCCGTGAGTATGTGGGGATCCAACTTGTTCAGACTATCTCTCGCTCTCGCTTTTGCCGTCGCTCTCTTCGCGTCCATCTGCTCCGCACAAGCCCCCAGCGCGCCCGGCAAGCCGCTTCCTCCTGGACCCATGCAGGCCAAAGTGAAAGCAGGCTGCACGCAATGCCACAACATCAGTCGCATTACCGAGTCGCATTTCTCGCGCTCGCAATGGTCTGACGAACTCGACAAGATGGTGGCCCTTGGCGCCGTCGTTCCCGACGCCGACCGCAAAGCGCTTCTCGAT
>JBAWAI010000150.1:0-7899 GCA_049589215.1 Terriglobales bacterium
CACGTAGTGTCCTCCAGTTCCTCGCCGTCCAAGGCGCCAGCGGAGCCAAAGAAACAAAAGCGACCATCGCGCCGGCGAATAAAATCGAGTGTGTTCGCTTGCGCCTCGCGCGCTCCTTCCACATCACCAACAACAGGTACAGTCCGATCGCTCCCAGCAATATTCCGCCGTCTGGCCGCAGCAAAATACAAGCTGCAACAGCCGCGCCAGTACCTGCCCACAAAGGCCAGCTGGATCGTGTGCCTTGTAAATCCATCGTCTGGTCGAGCGCCGCCGCGGCGCAGTCCAGGGCTATCGCCGTGAAGAAAACTTCCAGCGTCTCCGTCAGAATCGCTGTTGCATGATTCGCCAGAAATGGGCACAGAGCCGCAAGGAGGAACGCAACTCTTCCGGCCCGCGGCCCCACAATCGTCCTGCGTGCCAGATCCGCGACGATCAAACAGGTTCCCAGATCGATCAGGATTTGCGCCACGAAGACCGCCTGAATCTTCCCCGCGCCGAACACCCAGAAGATTGCAGCGAGGAATGCCGGATACCCCGGCAACCGCGTATCTCCCGGCACAACCTGCCCGCTCTCGGTCTGCCCGTAAACCCCGTGCTGTAGCCAGTTCTTCGCCAGATCGATGTAGACGCGAGAGTCATCCGTCATCGCGGGAAAGTAGACAAGAAAAAATAGCCGCAGCGCCAGCCCGCCCAACCCGGCCCAAAGAAAAGATCGCCGATCCTCCCGGAGCATCCCAAGCACATTCGCAATATACGCGAATCGGAGGTGTCGCAGAGAGAGTTGTGCGCGCTCAGTTTGACCCTCCGCCCCGCGACCCTTAGGATGAGTACAGCGATAATCAATGGCCAAGCAGATTTTTCATGATCCGTTGCAGGCGCGCTGGAAGCGCATTCGCCGCGTCTTTGACGTGTCCGCCATCGCTTTTTCTTTGCTCATCGCCTTCTTTCTCTACAGCGCCCTGCGCAGCGAACCGCTCCCCGATCTTTCCTTCCACGCTGAAAAACGCCCTTACCACGCGCTCACCGAGGGTGAAAAAGAAAAGGCCCGCGAGAAGCGTCGTCTCGCCACCCTCGCCCGCGTTGGCCACCGCCGCAAATCCCGCAAGGCTCCCTCGCAAATCGTCCTGAACTCCGAAGAGGGTGTTCGCGCCGCTTTCTACGTCTCCTGGGATGCCGCCAGCTTCTCCTCCCTTCGCGAATATGCGCGACAGATCGACCTGCTTTTTCCGACCTGGCTCCAGGTGCTCACGCCCGACGGCCACCTTCAGGCCGTCGATCCCCAAACCAACAACCTCTTCGACGTGATCCACGGTCAGACGGTCCGTCCGATCGACACTCAAGTCATGCCGTTCCTGAAGACCGAAGACACAAATATGGAAGTCTTTCCGGTCGTTCAAAATTTCGACAATGACACCAACGATTTCTCTCCCGCCATCGCCGACTTTCTCGGCAACGCCGATGCCCGCGCCCGCTTTCGCCGCGAGATCGCCCTCTATCTTGCCTCCGACCGCTATCACGGCCTGATGGTCGATTTCGAATCGTTCCCCAAAAAGGCCCAACCCGGATACGTCGCTCTTCTCAACGAACTTTCAACCGACCTGCACGCCAAGGGAATGAAGCTCTACGTCAGCGTGCAAGTCCGAAACTCCGACTACAACTACGCCGCCATCTCCGCCGCAGTCGATGGCGTCGTCATCATGAACTACGACGAGCATTACCCCGGCGGCACGCCCGGCCCGGTCGCATCGCAAGATTGGTTTACGAATAACCTCAAGTCCGCCATCAAAGACATTCCCAAAAATAAACTGATCTGCGCCATCGGTAACTATGGCTATGACTGGGTCGAGCGCGACAAGAAAGGCAATCTCCCGCCCGGCATGAAGGATCAAAGTGTCTCGGTGCAGGAAGCCTGGATCGGCGCTAGCGATGCCGAGGAAGACATCGACTACGACGGCGACGCGCTCAACCCGCATTTCAGCTATCTCGATGACGACAACCGCCACCATTACGTCTGGTTCCTCGACGGCATCACGGCGCTCAATGAAATGCGCGCCGCGCAGACTCTAGGTATTCAAACATTCGCGCTCTGGCGGTTGGGTTCGGAAGACCGGACGCTCTGGCGTGTCTGGGATGTTCCCGGCGAACCCAACGCGCCTGACCGCCTGAAAGATGTTCCTCCCGGCCAGGACGTCGACATGGAAGGCGACGGCGAGATTCTGCGCATTGAAGGCAAACCCGCTGACGGCGAGCGCGAAATCAGCATCGACAGTGACTCCGGCCTCATCGACGACGAAAACTTCAAAGCTCTTCCCCACCCCTATCGCGTCGCCCGCTATGGTGCCAGCAAAAACGAACTGGCCCTCACCTTCGATGATGGCCCCGATCCCGAATGGACACCAAAAATTCTCGATGTCCTCAAGCGCGAGCACGCGCCGGGCGCATTTTTCCTGATCGGAATTCAAGCCGAAAAGTTTGGCAGCGTCGCCAAACGCATTTACGCCGAAGGCCACGAAATCGGAAACCACACCTTCACTCACCCCGACATCAGCGCCGTCGGATCCCGGTACATGCGGGTCGAGCTGAATTTGACCGAGCAGCTCTTCGCCAGCCAGTTCGGCATCCGCACCATCCTTTTCCGGCCTCCTTACTCGGTCGACGCCGAGCCCGACACCGAAGATCAGGTGCGCCCATTAGAGCTGACGCAGAGCATGGGCTACCTCACCATCGGCAACAAGCTTGACACCAAAGACTGGGAGCCCGACCCGCCGCTTACGCCGCAACAGATTGCAGATGAGGTTCTCGATCACCTGCCGCCCTGCAGGCCAAACGACTCGCAGCACTGCGGCAACATCGTTCTCATGCACGATGGCGGTGGCAATCGCGAGCGCACCGTCCTCGCTCTTCCGCTCATTATCGAGGGCGCGCGCGCCCGCGGCTTCGAGTTTGTGTCCCTCCATCAGTTGATGGGAAAAAGTAAAGCCGATGTCATGCCCCCGCTCGCCGCCAATGAAATCTGGGCCGCGCGCCTCAATTCCATCAGCTGGGGACTTTTCACAGCCACCATGAGTGGCATCGTGCTGATCTTTTTCCTCGGCGACATTCTGATGACCGGCCGTCTCCTCTCCGTCGGCGTCCTCGCCATCTACGACCGCCTGTCCTCTCATGTCCACGGCACGCCCGCCGAAATCGCCGCTTACAAGCCTAAAGTCGCTGTACTCATCCCGGCCTATAACGAAGAGAAAGTCATCGAGCGCACTGTCCAGGGCGCTCTCGATTCCGACTACCCCAACCTCCGCATCATCGTCATCGACGACGGCTCGAAAGACCGCACTCTCGAAGTCGTCCGTCGCGCCTTCGCGCGCGAACAGGCCATCGGCAAAGTCATCGTCCTGAGCAAGGCAAACGGCGGCAAAGCCGAAGCCCTCAACTACGGTCTCGATCACATCGGAGACGCTGAACTCTTTGTCGGTATCGATGCCGACACCATTATTGCTCCCGACGCCATCACTCGCATGGTGCCGCATTTCCTCGATCCCAGAGTAGGCGCCATCGCCGGCAACGCCAAAGTCGGCAACCGCGTCAATCTCTGGACGCGCTGGCAGGCCCTCGAATACATCACCAGCCAGAACTTCGAGCGCCGTGCCCTCAACACGCTCGGCGCAGTCAGCGTGGTTCCCGGAGCGATCGGTTGCTGGCGTGTCTCTGCGGTGCGCGCGGCCGGCGCATTCCACATCGATACCGTTGCCGAAGATGCCGATCTGACCATGGCGCTGCTGCGCAACGGCCACCGCGTCGAATACGAAGACCGGGCGCTCGCCTTCACCGAAGCACCAACCAGCGCCAATGCTCTAATGCGCCAGCGCTTCCGCTGGTCTTTCGGAATCCTTCAGTCCATCTGGAAGCACAGCGACGTTTTTGCTCGCAAAGGCGTGCTCGGATTCATAGCACTTCCCAACATCCTTGTCTTCCAAATCCTCCTGCCGCTCGTCTCGCCCTTCATCGACATCATGTTCGCCGTCGGCACCATCTGGTATTTCGTCCAAAGGCATTACCACCCCGATTCCACCGACCCAGCCGATTTCCAGCGCCTCGTCGTTTTCTTCGTAGCGTTCCTGGTGATTGATTTCCTCGCATCCGCGCTGGCTTTCGCTCTCGAGCGCCGCCAGCCCGAAGCGCGCGAAGATGGCTGGCTCTTGAGCCAGGTCTGGCTCCAGCGCTTCGCCTATCGGCAGGTTTTTTCGCTTGTTCTTTTCAGGACGCTAAAGCGGGCGATAACGGGACGTCCCTTCGCCTGGGACAAGTTAGACCGCACTGCCGCAGTAAAGTACACGCCCGCCGAGCGCAAAGATCCCGTCGACGTGTCTTTGTGATCTCGATTTCGGCGTCAATCTAAAAAAATCTTAGCGGCTAACCAAAACGGCCGCCCGATCATCTCTTAAATGTGGGGCTCATGCATGTCGCCTATCCCCTCTCAATCGAAACGCTGTTGCAGATTACTTGCCTGCCGGGCCTTGGTAGTGTGCATTGCGGCGCTAACTTTCTTGTTGGCGCGCTGCACGTCTTCCGATCTCGTGTCGCGCGCATTCGGCGATGCCAGCCACTCTGTCGCGAGCCATGGTCATCGGCCATGTTGCGATCACGATGATTTCCCGTGGTTGAGTTCTCCCTCAGCCACCCTCAGCGCTCCAGTCCCAGTGGCTTCATTTCATCCGTCTCTCAGTCCCAACTCGCATGTCGAAACCGTTCCCCGCGGCTGGTTCTTCGAGCGCCCTCCTCCTGCCTGCTGATGCTTCTCCCATAATTCCTGGGCTCTACGTTCCGGTTCGCCTCGCTGGCAAAAAATGTAATTGCGAATGCGCGATGCGACCTTGCGATTTCCCCGTATCAATCCCAAAATCTCAGGAGGATGCGTCATGGCTGAAGAACACCATCAAAACTGGCTGGAATTGTGTAAGGCTGCCGCAGAGACAAACAATCGCGATGAGTTCCTTAGCATCATCCGAGAGCTCAATGAAGTCTTGGAGCACGAAGAGCAAAAACGTCGCAGTGCTAATAAGCCCGTTGGCAAAATCAAGTCGACCCGGGAGTTGCCATGCTGACAAAACGTTCGAGCGTCCTGATTCGCCCGGCTGCCACCAACCCACCCGTCCCGTCAACTTTCAGGAAATCGCCCGAAACAACTTCGTGGCGATTCGTGGTGGGTTCCGCTCTCGGCGTTGGACTCGTGTCCTTCCTCACCACGGAGCTCATGCACTACTGGCTGGTTCCGGATCTTGGCCGCAACCGCGAAAGAATACTCGCCGAGGTCCTGTCGGCACTCATCGTGAGTTGCCTGATCGCAAAGCTGGCTCACATGGCTCGCCAGCAACAGCGTTCCACCATCGCGAGAATGCAGGTGATTGCCGAGATGAATCACCATATCCGAAACGCTTTGGCGCCGATCTCCCTCTCAGTGGACGCCATCGCAAATCAGCAACTCATCCAGGTGATCTCCGACGGCGTTGATCGCATCGACTGGGCCCTTCGAGAAATACTTCCTCGCGAGTTGCCGCTCTCCGAAGATGAGCTCTATCGTCCCGCCAGTTTCAAACGAGGCGCGGGAGGCTAAGTTGCCCGTGGCCGCCATCCTTGGCGATGGCAGCCCGGAATTGGGTGATCTTCGACCGGCGACTAGCCCTGAGCTCTGCCGGATGGCCCGCTGCGACGGGCATTCTTGATCGGAGGCCGATCACAGCGATCTATCGCAAGGTCGCAGCTACTTCGTAACCACCCCGCAAGCAATTCGGTCGCCCGAGTTCCCTGACGGATCGGTCTTCTGATCATCCGCCTTCGCGTGAATCACGATTGACGTTCCTCCATTGCTGAAGAGCGAATGGCTGTCGCCGCCGAGGTTTACGTCTTTGCTGTCGGTTTTCACCTTAGCCTTGCCGTTTGCGTCGACTGTAAAATTCACGTGATCGCCGGCGTGGTGGCCTTCCGGATTATCGAATCCATGCTTCTTTCCGTCCGGATTGAAGTGTGGTCCAGCAGATTTGAAGTCGGGTGCAGTGCAACTGGCGTTCTGGTGAAAGTGAATCGCATGTTCGCCCGGCGGGAGATTTTCAAGGTTGAGTTCCATTCCCACTCCTCCCGATTTTTCTTCCCACAAAACGACGGTGCCGACGCTCTTGCCCTGCGCGTCCTGCATGTGAACGATAGTTTTGGCCAAGCTCGCGGAAGCGAGTGCCAGGAACAACGAGAGAGCGAGAGACAAAGAGTAAGTAGTCTTCATGGCACGAAATTATAGTCCAGCTCTATATTCCTGGTCCGTTCGATGGAAAGTAGTGAAACTAACTGACCGCGTGCTTTCCTTCATACCGCTTCAGATCAATTCAGACGGTCTCCATGGACGTTTTTAGCTTCCCGGTGCAAGATCACTCTCGTGGTTAGGCGAACCAAATCTTCCCCGGTTTCAAAATCTGACCAAGGAGAAGGTTATGAAAAAGCACACCGCTACCATTATCATCCTGATGCTGGCTGTATTGACGGGGCTGGTCAACGCGCAAACCGGAACGATGGTCATCACACAAGTCCCGTTTAACTACGTCGCCAATGGCAGGACGATGCCGGCCGGCGAGGTCCGCGCGAAGGTCGAAAACAACGGACAGCTCTATTTGTCGATTGTGAGCGGCGATCAACGGATTTTTGCCCTGCTCCAGACAAATGAGTCGGCAAAGCCTGCCGAGGCTTCGAGCCTGGTGTTCCACAAGTACGGCAACCGTTATTTCCTTGCCAGCGTCACCACCCGTGGACAGAAGGTCAGCTACGAGCTGCCAGTGGTAAGCCTGGAGAAAGAACTACGAGCCTCCAGCGTCGACGAGAAGGATGTGACCCTGGTCGCGTCATTGAAGATGTTGGGCAAGTAGATCGCGTCACAGTTTTGCAAGATGCGCAAACGCGCACGAGGGAGCGGGGCTTGGGGCCCTCTCCCTCGCTTAGTTTGAGAGGGCTGCGAACCTGGCTCCAATCCTCACCCCTTGGCGCAAATCGCGTTGCAATGGGACAATAGAAGATATGCGTAAACCTCTCATTGCAGCGGTCCTATTGGCCGCCGGATCGATGCTCGTGGCCGATGGCGCCGCCCAGCAAACTCCGGCTGCGACAACCCCAACAGCTCCAGCGGCCGGTACCAAAACTCCCGCCAAGAAGACGACCGCGACAAGCAAGGCCGCAGCGGCTCCACTGACCTCGCGCAAACAGAAATTCAGCTACGCGCTCGGCATGAACATCGCGTCCGGACTCGGCGCGAACCTGAAAAAGCAGGGCGTTGATGTCGATTGGAGCCTCGTTGCCCAGGGCCTCAAAGATAGCTCGGGCGGAAAAGGTACGCGCCTTTCGGAAGACGAGGCGAAGAAGGTGCTAAATGAGGTCCAGACCGAGGTTCACAAAGAACAGCAGGAAAAGATGAAAGAGGCTGCGGACAAAAATAAATCTGAAGGCGCGGCTTTTCTCGCTGCGAATAAAGACAAAGAAGGCGTAAAGACGCTGCCCAGTGGCCTGCAATACAAGGTCATCACCGAAGGCACTGGACCAAAGCCGACGCCGACGGACACAGTTGTCTGCAATTATCGCGGAACGCTCATCAACGGCACTGAATTCGACAGCTCTTACAAACGCGGCGAGCCGGCAACGTTTCCAGTCGGCGGAGTGATCAAGGGTTGGACCGAAGCTCTCCAGTTGATGCCAGTAGGATCCAAATGGCAGCTTTTTGTTCCTTCCGATCTTGCCTACGGCGATCGTGGCGCCGGTGCTGAAATTGGCCCCGACTCGACCCTGATTTTTGAAGTCGAATTGATTTCGATCAAGTCGAAAGACGCCGACAAAGCCAAAGACGGAGACAAGCCGAAAGATCAGGAC
>JBAWAI010000151.1:0-3675 GCA_049589215.1 Terriglobales bacterium
GGACATGGGTATACCTCGGATCGATAGATCTTAAATTGCGCTGGTTCTTGGAGCGTCGCTCTCAGCTTTTTTCTGAGCTTTTTTCTGAACTCTGCTCTGAACTATGAATTCGCCTACGGAGGAGATCATCAGGATAGCCTCGACGGTAAAACCTTCAGGCGAATGAAGATTATAACACGGGCACGCTACGCTTCGACCGTCGCAGTGCGACCCTGTATCTGCTGTGGTTCGGGGTTTTTTCAGTCGCCTCCCGGAAACTGAACTCTTAGAGTAGCCTTGTTCGGAGCTGATGTCGCCCACCGAACCAGATCCTCGTCTTTCCGCTCGTCTTTCCGAACTAGAGCAACTCCGCTCGAACGTTGGACCGCGAGTTGTGGCGCGCATTACGAAGTTGCTTCACTTGCTGGATCGTCAGCGCTTTACCGACTCGCGCTCCCTGATCCGCTTCCACGAGGCGCTCCTGTTTCTCCGCGCCTTTCCTCGGAACGCTGCCGTGCTCCGCGCCGTAGAACGGATCCTGAATAACCTCCATAAAAAAGTCGAGGTCCTGCGTCAGTCCGGAGTCGACATGAGCGCGTTCGATACCTTCGAGTTTTCCGGCATCTCCGGCACGACGATGGAAGACTCGCTCAGTTTCGACGTCGCGCGTTGGCTCCTTGGCCGAATGCCTGGGCAGGTCGAAATCGCGTGGGACAACTACGAGCCGGGCCGCGAATTGGGAACAACCGGACCGCGATTCATTCCGCTCCTCGAAGACGACGCCTGGGTCGAGGCCGATACTCCGTGGCGGCGCTGGCTGGAGGCGGCCGGCGGCTCCGGCCGAAGAACGCCGAGCCCCGACGGATCCCGCGTGCCCGCATGGCTTCTCACCCGCTTCGAAAAGTTGCCGCTCCCCGAACCGCAGAAGGCCGAACTCTACGAGTCCCTGCGCATCCCTCTGCGCTGGAACCTCGGCAACTCGCCCTTCTCGCGGACACGCAACTGGAAGCCTGTCCGCTCGATCTTCTATCACGACAGCCCGTTCATCAACCGCAGCCAGGTCTCGCTTGCTGGCGAGTTGTCCAGGCATCCGCCGTCCTTCACCCGCCTTTCCTTGCGCGAGGGCGAAGCCATCGTCGAGATGATTCGCGAGGTCATGCTGGTCCGCTATCGCGAACTTTACGGCACCACCCTCGCCGATCCGCGCTCGGTCGTGTGCGTCGAACTTGGCGATGACGATCCTGGAAACACTGAAAGCGCTCGCGGCGTCTCCATCTATCTCTGGAGCCTGCCACCAGAGCGCCGTCTGCCGCTGCGCGCCTACGTCGCGGGCCTCACTTTGAAGAACGGCGTGCCCATTAACTACATCGAGGCCATCGGCCTCTGCGAATGGATGGAGGTCGGCTTCAACACTTTCTACACCTTTCGCGGCGGCGAGGCGGGATGGATCTACGCGCAGGTGCTCCGCGCGCTGTGTACGTACATGGGTACGACGGTCGTATCCGTCTATCCCTATCAGCTCGGGCACGACAATGACGAGGCCATCGAATCGGGTGCGTTCTGGTTTTACCGCAAACTGGGCTTCCGTCCCGGCTGCGCCGATCTGCTCGATCTGGTCATGCGCGAAGAAAAGAAAATCGCCGCCGATGCCAACGCCGACATCACCAAAAAGTATCGCACGCCCGCGCGCACGCTCAAGCGCCTCGCTGCCGGTCACGTCTTCTATGATTTGCCGGGGGCTGAGGTCGGCGCGTGGGATCGCTTCTCAACCCGCAATCTAGGATTGAACGTGAACCAGCAAATGGCGCGCGATTTTGGCGGTGACGCCAACCTCATGCGCGTGCATGCGAGGCGTGCGCTGGAACGTGATTTGGTTGTGAGCACATCGAGTTGGAAGCCGCTAGAAAAATCGGCATTCGATAATTTCGCGCTAGTGCTTTCCCAGCCGCCAGGATTGCGCGCGTGGACAAAAGAAGAAAAAGCTGGCCTCGTTCAAGTCATCCGAGCCAAAGCTAAACCAGACGAAATGCTCTACCTGCACCTGACGCAGCGTCACGATCGGCTGCGGCGGGCGCTGCTAAAGCTCGGCTCGTAGATGGAGGCGAAATCTCCACAAACGACAGACTCATATGTTCAGCCTGACAGAACCTTCAGAAAATGAGATTCGGCGTTTCATCTCCACGCCAGTGAATGTCTTTCGAGAACCAGACGGATTTCTCATTGCACTAACGTATGGACGAGATAGCGGCTGGGTTAAGAACGTGGTGGCGGCTGGTGGCTGCCAACTTAAGACTCGCGGTGGGCTCTATCATCTTTGCACACCGACTGTGGTGCATGACCCCACGCGACGACAATTCCCGGCTCTAGTGCGGGTAATCCTTCGACTCATTGCGGCGAATGATTTCCTGCGGCTTTCAACTTCCGGTGTGGAAGAAGCCCTGACGCAGAAACATGATCGACTGCGGACGACGCTGTTATGACTGCGCTCGTAATTGGTGAGAGAAACAGCCATCGCAACCGAGAAAATGTTCCAGACCCATCCTCGCCTACAGGAAACACCTGATGTGGATCTGCCACACCACGGGGATATACTCCGCCCCGAGCTTCAAGTAGTTCTTCAGATCCACGGCCATGGAGAGTTCAGTTGGATGACGCCCGTGCGGGTCCCCTTTTGAAAGCCGAAATCACCGGCAACGGCAATCATAAGAATGCGCCGGAACTCGCCTGGCTGGATCGCCGTCTGCGTGATTTGCTGATGCGCGCTCCATCTGCGATCGGCATTACTGTCGGTCCCGAGCACCGCTGGGCTTATGTTAACGAAGCCCGTATCAAGATGGCTGGCCGCGCGAGTGCCCAGGATTTTATCGGCAAAAGTGCTCGCGAAAGCTATCGCGAACTCGAAGGCCAGCCCTTCTTTGCCGCATTGGATCAAGCCTACGGCACCGGCGTTCCTTTCATTGGCAAGGAACTGAAGGCGACCTTCAACCGGGGACCCAACGGCGAACCGCAGGACACCTACCTCAATTGCGTCTACCAGCCGATCTTCAACGCGAACGACGAAGTCGAGGGTCTTCTGATCCACACCATCGAAGTTTCCGAACAGGTTTTTGCCCGGCACGCGATTGAGAAGGCCAATCAACGCGAACAGCAGCAGCGGGCCGCGGCAGAATTCGAGCGTAATCAACTCAGCGAGCTTTTCAGGCAGGCGCCTGCCGGAATTTCCATTCTTTCCGGCCCCGAGCATCGCTGGTCTTTTGTGAATTCGGCGGCTGCCGAATTGATAGGCCGCTCTCCCGAAGAACTCGTGGGCCGGACCGTCGAGGAGGTGCTTCCAGAACTTAAGGACCAAGGATTTATTCAACTGCTCGATGAGGTATATCAAAGCGGAGTGCCTTACGTCGGTAAAAGCGCGCGGAGGATCATTAATCGCGGTCCGGGCACACTTCCTGAGGAAACCTATTCCGATTTTATTTATCAGCCGGTGCGCAATTTCAATGGGCAAGTCGAAAGCATCATGGCTTTGGCCGTGGAGGTCACCGAACAGTTACGCGCGCGGGCCCAACTCGAGACGCGAGTCCACGAACGCACGCTCGAGCTTCAGCGTGCCCATGAGTCTCTCCGCACGTTGTCCGGTTGTCTGATGCGGGCCCAGGACGACGAGCGCCGCCGCGTCGCTCGCGAATTGCACGATAGCGC
>JBAWAI010000152.1:0-12105 GCA_049589215.1 Terriglobales bacterium
TACTTGCGCAGAGCCCAGGTTAGAAGTCAAACCGGAGCGCTAGCTGTGTGATCCGGGGACCTCCGGTCTGTTGGTTGGTGAATGTGGAAAGCGACTGACCAAACGTGCCATCGTTCAAATTGCCATCCGGCGGTAGGAAGTTCGGGTGATTGAACATGTTGAAGAAGTTCGCTTCAAACTTAAGGCCTATTCCTTCGGTTAGTTTGAAGGTCTTGCCGAAACCAAGATCCGTGTTGAAGAATCCCGGCCCGACCAGGGTGTTGCGAATCATCTCGCCCTGGTTGCACCACAAACCAAGGTTGACGCTGGCCGGACATGGGATCGCTGTAAAGACTGTGCCGACGCCCGGAGCTGAGGGACTCGCGTTGAGTTCTCCCCAGTAGCCGGTTCCCGCGCGCAGGTAGCCATGAGCCGGACTGATATTGTGATTGATGGAATTGCTGATGCCGCCCGCGCCAAGGTAAACGGCCCTGTCGTTGACTATGCCGTCTTCGTTACTATCGACTTGGCTGTCATCGACCGAGAAGTTCGCTCCGCTTTGAACCGAGACGATCCCATTGAACTGCCAACCACCGAGCCACCGGTTCGCTTTCGCGAACGGCAGATCGTAAACAAAGCTCGCCACACCGCGGTGTTTCACGTTGTAGTCGGCCGGACCGTAATCAAGATGGGTGTTCAGTTCGTCGGTCGGGAATCCATTTGCAGTGCCTTTACCGTCAAAGGCATCGCTCAGGTCGTCCATCGCCTTTGCATAGGTGTAATTGGCGTTGAATTGCAGACCATTGGAAAACCGCTTACGCAGCGTGGTCTGGAATCCATGATAATTCGAATCGCAGCAGTTCGTGCGGAAGTTGATGTTGCCATAGTTCGGGTTAAGCAACGTATTATCGCCCGCCATGCGACCATCGTAGGTGTTCCGGTTCAGGATACCGATCAGCTTGTGGCCGAATGTGCCCACATAGTTTGATTCGAGCACCATGTCCTTGGCAATCTGATATTGGACGCCGAGGTGAGCCTGCTCGTAGTACGGGGTGACGATGTTCTGGTCGATGGCCCGCAGTTCTGGAGTCAGCCCTGCGCCGGCGAATGTCGATGTGCCGACGAATGGATCTGAAATCAGAGAAGCCGTCTGCCCTGGCCCAATCGTCGAGCCGTTGCCGAATACTCCTAACAGGCCGACGGCAAAGTACGGCGGATTGAACCGGATGTTCTCGAATACGTTGTTATAAATCCGGTCGTAGTTGACGCCGTAACCGCCGCGTAGGACGAATTTCTGATTTCCCATCAAGTCGTAGGCGAAGCCAAGACGCGGCCCAAAGTTGTTAAGATCTTTATTCCACAAATCGTGGTTCCGCTGTTGTACCGTCCCTGTCGCAAATAGCGCAAGGTACGAATTGTCAACTGGGAAGAATGGATTGGTGCTAGTCGTGGGAATTGGAGTAACCGGTGTACCCTGATAGAAGTTGGCATCGAGTCCGGGTTGGAAATTGTGCGGAGGTCCAAAATACTCCCATCGCACACCTAAGTTCACAGTAAGTCTCGAGTTGACCCGCCAATCGTCTTGTACGTAAGCTGCCGCCTCGTTTGCACGGTAGCCGCGATAATAGTTCGGCAACGTACCAGTGAGAGGATTCAGCGAAGCCTCGGCGTAGGTTAAAGACCCGAACAGGGTTGTTCCGGCTCCGTACAAATGCTCCTCCAGCTGATTGGTAAAGTTTCCATCCGTCAGCAAATCTTCGGTACCTTGAAGGGCATTGACGCCATTCATGTAGGAGTCAAAGCTGCTGCCGTTGCGGGTGCGTCGGTACTCGCCGCCAGTCTTGAAGTTATGCTTGCCGTGAGCTATGGAAACGTCGTCTTTGTAGATAAACTCATTCTCAGTAAAATACTGCGGTGATCCGGAGTTGTTGCCCAGACCGATCGTGGGCGAATCCCAAAATACAAATGTATCGGGTATACCCGCAACCGCGGGGTCCGCCAATTCGTTGTTGGTGTGCCGCACATAGGAAACGCGAGCTTGGTTCAGAACGGTTGGACTGAAGGTGTGAGTCCAGGTAATGCCAGCATTCTGCGCCCGGAAGTGATCAAGCAAAGTTGGTCCAAAGGTGTTGTTCCCGCCATACGGAACCGTCTCGTCCTCGTCGTCGTAGAGGTAAGCCGCATTCAGTTGATCTTTCGGGCCTATCTTATGGTCAAACTTGGTTGCATAGCGTCCCTGATTCAGGATTTCGCCTTGCCCGATTGTCGTCGTCCCGTAAATATTGACCGGATATTGGATCTGCGTAATTGGCAGAGAGCCCCCAAAGAAGTTGTCGGTGTAGTAAGCACCGAGACCGGATGGGTAGAATCCTCCGGCGAATGGCGAGGGGTTAGTGCAAGGCCTGCTCCCCGTGCCGCAGAGTACCAGTGGTTGGGCGCCGACCTCCTTGTTATAGACCGGGCCAAGAGTATTGGTCGATGAGAGGGCCCCGGGACAAGTGGCGCCGGTCAGAACATAGCAAATGCCGCCTGTCGGACTCGCTTGGCCGGTATCGCTCTCCATAAACTGCTCAAACGCGCCGCTGTTAACAAAGTTCACGAAATCTGTAGTAAACGTATTGCCCGTCAAGGGCGTCGAGGTACGGAGACGGTGGAATTCCGTGGTGAAGTAGAAGAACGTCTTATCCTTAATAATAGGACCACCAACGGATCCACCAAACTGGTTACGGATAAGATGGTCCTGCTCGCCTGCCGCGTTCGAAAACCAACTATTGGCCGCCAGAGCCTGAATGCGGTTGTACTCAAACAACGAGCCATGCCACTTGTTGGTTCCACCCTTGAGCACAGTATCCGTCACGAAGCCGCCAGCCTGGCCATACTCTGCCGGGGGCGTTCCGTCGATAACACGGTACTCCTGAATGGCATCCGGCGAGATCGTCGTCACCGCACCGCCCGGACCTACCATCGTGTTAGCGGCGCCGCCCAAACTCTGATCGTTGTTGCTGAAACCTTCCACCATGAAGTTTCCGGTGCCAGGTCGAGTGCCGTTCACGGCCGGTCCGCGGTCAGCAACGTTAGCTTCGGCTGCGGGCTCCGCGCCTGCTACCAGGCCCATGAACTCATTCTGGCTGCGCGCTTCGAGCGGCATGTTATTCCAGACTTGACTGTCCACGTTCTGCGATAGCGACGAATCCTCGGTCTGCACCAGCTGCGCGCCCGCTTCCACGGTGACCTGTTCACTGGTCGCTCCTACGTCGAGCTTCACGTCCCGCGTCACGATAGTGCCTACTGTCACAACGATATCTTGAACTTTCTCAGTCTTAAATCCCTTCGGAGCGACTTCCAGGGTGTAGGTTCCGACTACTTGCAAAGCGGGGAACCGGTACGTCCCGGCGTCCGTGGTGGTAGTTGTGCGCACTTCACCAGTCGCGCTATTGGTAAGCTTCACCGGCGCGCCGGGGACAATAGCACCCGTTTGATCGGTTACTAGGCCGGTCAATTCACTCGTGCCGCCTTGCGCGAATACTCCAACGCAAAGAGCCAGAACCACCAATACCAGCAGGATGCGAGTCCACATGCAACTAAATGCAGATTGCATTGATTTCTCCTTGTACTTTCTTGGAAACTAAGAACCGTCACCAGGATCCACTTACCACCGACGAGCGCGGAAAGTGGATCAGGTTGTTTCTCACTACAGCACTCTGCGAGCCGGACAGAGGCCTAGACAGCTGCTTTGTGACAGTTCTACAGAAAATCGAGAGGACGGATTCAGTCTCAAGGTCGGTGTGGGTTATTGACGTGATGCTGTGAGCCAAAGCTCTTAGGGCAATCTATATGTTTTCGAATAACTGTCGACCGACGAAATGGAATTTCATATTCCGCTTCGAGCTGCACATAACAATTGCATTGTCAATCTCGGTCATTCAGAGATCGGTCGATGTAGAGGGCTCATTTGGATTGAAGAGTGTTTGTTAGGGTTAACTCCCACCGTGCCCCGAAGGAAGGTGTCTGTCGACGGCAGGGACAATCTTGATATTGTATTGGCTGTCGAAATGCACTCTTCTCACACGTCATGCCTAGAGGGGTGCCTCACGTGTTCCGTCTTCAACAACCCGTTCACTTAGGTCTTTTTGTCTCCGGTAGTGCGGACGACGAGGATGAAATCCCATCCGTCGAGACTAGACATGATCGCCTTGACGAATCCATGGCAGAGACGGAAGCCCCGGTGCCTGAGGAAACGGGAGAAGGAGATACTGGCAGAGATGTTGAAGTCGCGCCGCATCTGGAGCTTCTCTCAAGGCGGCAATCTTGGCGAATCGCGGTTAAGGCTAAGGGGAAGATTTTCTTCCTAGAAACTGCCGACATTATTACTGTGCATGCTCTGGGTGACTACGCTTCATTGAAACATCGCTCAAGCTCATATCTAGTGCGGGAGTCCCTGTCATCCCTGGCCGTGAAACTCAAACCCTATGGTTTTATTCGCACAAACCGTTCAGTTCTCGTGAACACGTCGTTTGTGGATGAGTTGTGGCCCGTTTCGAGAGGGGAGTACCGGCTTCGTGTCAGGGACGGAGAGGAATACATAGTAACTCGCGGGAACAAAGATAACCTTAGATATCTGGCGCATCTCTGGTTGGGATCCGAGCGCATTTGTAGTTCAGTGCCAGGCAAGAAGTAGTTGTGTGTGGTTGGGCGGAGTCCGAATACAGCCACTGGTTATTGACCACCATTTCAATGACTTATAAGCCTGCCAGTCTCCTTACTGTTAACGGGTAAGGTGGACCTCATCCGAGATACATAGAGTTAATCAGGTATTGAGAGCTTGGCCCCACAAGGAGAAGAGTGATGCAATTCGGTCTGCTGATCTATGAATCATCGGAGGCCTTCGCAAGCCGGAATAACAATGACAGCGATCCGTACCTCGGCGCTTGGCGTGTGTATTACAAAGCCGTCGTCGACGCGGGTATCTATGTGGGAGGCGATGTACTTCAAGTGCCGGAGACAGGCACAACGGTGCGGGTCGAGGAAGGAGCGCGGCGAGTGCAGGATGGGCCGTACGCCGAGACGAAAGAACAACTGGCCGGAATCATGATCCTGGAACTCCCCTCATTGGATGCCGCGCTCAATTGGGCGGCGCTCTGTCCAGCGGCGGCTTCCGGCGTGGTAGAAGTGCGGCCGCTTGCGCCCGATGCCAGGCACCGGATTACCGGATGAGCGGAAGCGATCGTGAGGACACGCACCAGGCGATCGAGATGATCGCTCGTGAATGATACGGCTGGCTGCTGGCCTACCTTTCGTTGCGGACCCACGACGTGGCCGGCGCTCAAGACGTGCGCTGTGTGACGCATTGGTAGCCGCGCTCAGAACCTGGCCGCGAGACGGTGTGCCGCAACGGCCTGAAGCGTGGCTGATGACGACGGCGCGCTACTCTCTGATTGGTCGGCGACGTCATCAGCAAGTCGTCGCTTCGAGCGAACCAATTTCTCATGCTTCTAAGTCAGACCCAAACTAAGGGGCCGGACTTGGTATGCTTCAAACGGTCCTCGGGTTGGATGCAGCGCGTATCGCCCGTGCCTTCCTCTTATCTCTCCTGCGGCGATGGGCCAGCGCTTGGTCCGTGCCAAAACAAAAATTCACGGAACAGGTATCCAGTTCGATATTCCGCAAGCACGCGAACTGCCGAAGCGGCTCGGTGCGGTCCTGGAAGCTATTTACGCGGCCTATGGGATCGGCTGGGACGACGTAGCTGGTGTCGATCAATGCGGGCGCGAATTGAACGAGGAAGCGATTTGGCTTGCGCGGGTGCTTATGCAGTACGGCCCCAGGTCGTAAGGATCCGACGCTGTGAACTACAATACATGAGTCCTGACTCTCGATCTGACCGTGGGGGGACTTTACCGACTTTAGGCGTTGCGCAGGACTTGCATGTTCAAGCTTTCGGCATCTCAGTATTTGACGTTGCGATAACATTTTGATCTCGACCCTTATCCGCTTCAGGTACTCCCGGCTCTCTCGCCGACCGTGGGCAACGGTTGCGATGTTTTTGCTGCTGGCAAGGGCGGGAAGCGGCCAGAATACGACGCGCATCTCTCTCGATCAGGCGATTGATCTGGCGCTGGCGCATAACCATTCTCTCCAGGCAACTCGAACCCAGATCCTTCAGAATCAGGCACAAGAGATTACTGCAAACCTTCGTCCCAACCCAACCCTTGGGATGGATACACAATTCGTCCCATTTTTCAGCCCGCAAGATTTTTCCGGCGAGAATTTGAACGAAACTCAGCAATTCGATATCGGGATCTCGTATCTGTTCGAGCGTGGTCATAAACGGCAGCATCGCCTGCAGGTAGCCCGCGATACGACGGCCGTGACGCGCGCCCAGGTCGCCGATGCCGAGCGCACGCTGGCCTTCAATGTTGGCCAGCAATTCGTCAGCGTTTTGCTGGCGGAATCGACGCTCCAATTCGCTCTCGACGATCTGAAAGGATTTCAGCAGACAGTCGACATCAGTGAGGCGCAACTCAAAGCGGGATACATTGGTGAGGGCGACTACCTGAAGATCAAGCTGCAGTTGCTGCAGTTTCAGACTGATGTCTCTTCGGCTCGCCTCGCCAAGGTGCAGGCGCTGGTCGGTCTACGCGAATTCCTCGGGTATGACGCCGTGCCCGCCGATTTCGACGTAGTGGGTGAACTGGAGCATCAATCCCTCAAAGGCAACCTGGAAGACTTGCAGGCTCGTGCACTTCGGGAGCGACCCGACTTCCACGCAGCTGAGCTCGGAGTCACCGCCGCCCAAAGCCAAATCGCACTCGCTAAGGCGAACGCCAAGGTTGACGTAAACGGAACCTATGATTTCACGCATGTCTCGGGTGAAAACACGGCTTCCATCTTCGCGAACTTTGCGCTGCCGATCTTTGACCGCGGTCAGGGGGAGATCGCCCGCACGCGTTACGCTCTCACGCAGGCGCAGCAGCAGGAGCAATCTGCGAGTGATACCGTGCTCTCCGACGTCGCCAATGCCTACGAAGCGGTCCGCAGCAACGACGAGGTGGTCCAGTTGTACACTTCCGGGTACCTGAAGGAGGCGCAAGATTCACGCGACATCAGTGAGTACGCCTATAAGCGCGGAGCGGCCAGCCTTTTGGACTTTCTCGATTCCGAGCGCAGCTACCGCTCGGTGCAACTGGCGTATCGTCAGGTCTTGGCCGCTTATATGACCGCACTCGAGCAATTGAAGGAAGCCGAAGGAACGAGGAACTTGCCATGAGGTGCGGTGGAATGAAGTGGCGCGGAGATCGCTCTCGATGCTGGTTGGCACTCGTCGGGATGTCGGCCATGCTCTCATTGGCCGGGTGTGGTGGGTCTAGAGCGGAGGCGCCCGCGGACTCGAATAGCCCAAAGAATTCAGACAATGCTGAGCTGTTTACCATCCCGCAAGAGCAAATGGCGCATGTGCAGGTGGTGACGGTTCAACCCTCAACTTTAACTCGAATGCTGCGGCTGACAGGGGCGGTGGCCTATAACAGCTTTAAGACCACGCCGGTCATTACGCAGGTGAGCGGACCGGTTAGCCGGATCGCAGTTGTTCCGGGGCAGAAAGTACAACAGAGCGAGCCCATGTTGTACGTGGCCAGCCCGGACTATTCGCAACTTCGCACCAATTACTTAAAGGCCAAAGATGCTTACGCCCTGGCGCAAAAGGCTGAAGCTCGCGCGCGGGACTTGTATGAGCACAAAGCGATTGCCGAGCAAAACGTGGAACAGGCTGAATCGGCCGTAGTGCAGGCGGGCGGCGACCTGGCGGCTGCGCAAGCCGCGTTGAAAGTGATGGGAATTACAGATCCTGACGCGCTCGTCAAGGCTCCACCTTCTTTTGAAGTTCCGGTGAGAGCGCCGATCACCGGAGAGGTGGTAGAGCAGGATGTGTCAGCGGGACAACTCATTCAACCGGGCAGTACGCAATGTTTCCTGATTTCGGACACGAGCAGTGTGTGGGTACTGGTCAACGTTTATCAGAAAGATCTGCCCTACGTTCATGTCGGGGATATGGTCACGATCCAGACAGACGCCTATCCGGACATCTTCCACGGCCGCATATCGTACGTCGCAGCATCACTCGATCCGAACACGCGGACCCTGCAAGCCCGAATCGAGACGGGTAACCCGGGCGAGAAGCTCAAGAAAGATATGTTCGTATCTGCGGACGTGAATGCGGGCACGATTCCCAGTGCCATCGCGCTGCCAGATGCAGCCGTGTTGCGCGACAGCGAGAACCAACCATTTGTTTATGTGGCTGTGTCTTCGAACCAGTTTGGCCGGCGTCCAGTAACACTCGGAGAAAGTCTTAACGGGCAGACCCAGATCACCAGCGGGGTGAGGGCTGGCGACCGCGTAATCGGCAATGGCAGCTTGTTCGTGCAGTTTGCGAACTCGTTGCAGCGCTAGTTGCCGGCTTTTTGAAAACCGGAAAAAAAGAAAAGTAAGGATAGTTTCGACAGTCGAATGATTCACAGAATCGTCCAAGCGGCGTTGCGTCAAAGATTTCTCGTGCTGATGCTGACCGCTTTCATCACGGTAGGAGGAATCCTCTCCTTTCAGCGAATGCCGGTCGACGCCTATCCCGACCTCTCGCCTCCGCAAGTTGAAATCATCACGCAGTGGCCCGACCATGCGGCCGAAGAGGTGGAGCGGTTGGTCTCGCTCCCTCTCGAACTCGAAATGAACGGCGTTCCGCACATGGTGGTGATGCGGTCCATCTCGCTTTACGGCCTCTCCGACCTGATTCTGACCTTTGAGGACAGCACGAACGACTACTTCGCGCGGCAAATCGTATTTGAACGCCTCGCGCAGGCGCAGTTGCCAACGGGCGTGACCCCCAGCCTCGCGCCGCTATTCAGTCCCAGCGGACTGGTCTATCGCTATGTGCTCGAAAGTCCGGACCGCTCGCCCCAAGAGTTGAAGACGATCGAAGATTGGGTGGTGGAACGCGCGTACCGATCAGTGCATGGCGTAGCCGACGACTCAGGCTTCGGCGGCACCGTCATGCAGTACCAGGTGCTGCTCGATCCGGCACGCATTTATGGATACCACCTCACGATCCCGCAAGTGGTGACGGCGCTCTCGGTCAACAATGCGAATGCCGGCGGAGGATTCTTTTCGCAGGGCGGCCAGTTCTACTACGTGCGAGGCATCGGCTTGGTGCGGAACACCGACGACATTGGAAACGTCGTCGTCGGCGTCAACAAGGGCGTGCCGATCCGCGTCAAGGACATCGGCGACGTCACCATCGGGCATGCGCCCCGGCTCGGCGAATTCGGCTTTCAAAAGAACGATGATGCCGTCGAAGGCGTCATTCTGATGCTGCGGGGTGAGCAGACGCAGGACGTGTTGAAGGGAGTAGAGGCGAAGACCGACGAACTGAACCGTCAGATCCTGCCACCCGACGTCAAGATTCATCCTTATTATGATCGCAGTGAATTGGTAAATCTCACCACCGACACTGTAGAAGCGAACCTGCTTCGCGGCATGGTGCTGGTCCTGATCGTGTTGATCTTTTTCCTGGTCAGCTTTCGGGCAGCAATCATCGTCGCCCTCACGATTCCGCTTTCTCTGTTGTTCGCCTTCATCGTGCTGCACGCCCACGACGTGGCGGCGAACCTGCTTTCCATAGGCGCAATCGATTTCGGAATTGTCATCGACGGCACCGTGGTAATGATTGAAAACATCTATCGCGAACTGGCATTGCGCGAGGGTCAGGAATACAAACTGAATGAAGTGATCCTGGCAGCAGCGAAGGATGTGGATCGCCCGATTTTTTACTCAGTCGCCGTGATCCTCGCCGGGTATCTCCCGATTTACGCGTTGAGTGGGGCCTCGGGAAAGCTGTTCCATCCCATGGCTGAGACCATGTCATTTGCGCTGGTCGGAGCCCTGATCCTGACTCTGACCTTGATCCCAGTCCTCGCTTCTTACTGGTTCAAAAAGGGTGTCCGCGAGAAACCCAATCGTGCTTATGAGTGGATGAAGCGGAAATACGCGGTGCAGCTCGATTGGGCGCTCAGCCACCCGAAAGCGACCATGTTGATCGCAACTCTGATCTTCGGGGCTTCTCTGCTGCTCGTTCCTTTTATCGGCGGCGAATTTATGCCTCACCTCGACGAAGGCGCGCTCTGGGTTCGGGCGACGATGCCCTACACAATTTCGTTTGAGGAAGCTAGTAACATCGCTCCTCAGATCCGTGACATTCTCATGTCCTATCCACAGGTCACGGTGGTCGGATCGGAGCTGGGGAGACCCGACGATGGCACCGATCCCACTGGCTTCTTCAACTGCGAGTTCTATGTCGGCTTAAAGTCGTACAAAGATAAATCGTGGGCAGGTGATGTCAGCGACAAAAAAAAACTGATCGAATCAATCAACAAGAAGCTGACGGCCTTTCCCGGAATCATCTTCAACTATACCCAACCGGCTGAAGATGCCGTGGACGAAGCGCTCACCGGCCTCAAGAGCTCTCTCGCGGTCAAGATCTACGGTGGAGACCTTAACGTGCTTCAAGATAAGGCGATCCAGATCAAGAACACTCTCGCCAAGGTCCCCGGATTCACCGAGCTCACAGTGGTGCGCGAGCTTGGCCAGCCGAGCCTGCTTGTGGATGTCGATCGCAACAAGATCGCGCGGTACGGGATTAACGTAGCGGACGTGGAGGCCGTGATTTCGGCGGCAGTCGGTGGGCAGGCAGTAACCCAGGTTATTCAGGGCGAAAAACTATTCGATCTCGTGGTCCGCATGCAGCCTCAGTTTCGCAGCAGCGCACACGAAATTGGAAACCTGCTCGTGGGTACCCCCGATGGTCAGCAAATTCCTCTCAGTCAACTCGCCAATATCACGCAGGGAAATGGCGCATCGTTTATTTATCGCGAAAACAACTCGCGATACATCGGCGTCCAGTACAGCATCGAGGGACGGGATTTGGAGCGCGCCGTACGGGACGGACAGGCCGCCGTCAAGAAGGCGGTGATGTTACCGCAGGGATATACGATGTCGTGGGGCGGCGAATACAGCCAGTTTCTTGAGGCGAAGTCCCAGATGTACTTTATTGGCCCACTTGCCATCGTGCTCATTTTCATGATCTTGTTTGCGCTCTACGGAAATTTCAAATTCCCCGTCACCATCGCCCTCGGCGTTATTATGACGGAGCCGGTTGGGGCGCTGGTTGCACTGAAGCTCACCAACACTCCCTTCAGCGTGTCCTCAGCCCTCGGCCTTCTGGCATTGCTCGGCGTTTCCGTGGAAACCGCTGTCATCCTTGTGTCTTACATCAACAAGCTGCGTCTGGAGGGCATGGGAATTCGTGCTGCCACACGGGAGGCCTCTCTGCTGCGTCTCCGTCCGATCATGATGACCGCGCTAGTTGCCTGTCTCGGATTGTTGCCCGCAGCGCTCTCCACCGGCATCGGATCGGACACGCAAAGGCCCTTCGCGATCGTCATTGTGGCTGGTCTCATTTCTCGCCTTTTCATCGGATTCTTCGTCAATCCGGTGCTATATGAAATGGTCGCTCGTGAAGGCGATGTACTGCAGATATAGATTGCAGGAATGGGACGCAGGCAGGAGACATCATCTCGTCTGATAGGTCATTGCCAACCACACCGATGCTAGTTTCTATCTTGCCGACATATCGAGACAGCGCTAGCCCCAAGAGACAGGCCAAGCAGGGCAGCACGATGATTCCGATCAACTTGTAGATCTTATGAGGATACAACCCTCCGGTTAATCAGCCGGGGAGCATGTGGAATACGCACACTCTTAGTGACCCAGGCGGAGCTCTTCGGTGTCTTTGGAGTGCTTTCGGCAATAAACGGTTAAAAAAGCGGTTCCAGGTTTGGTCTCGGAGAACCGCTTCAAGCTAGCCATGATCTTCGCTTAACAGCGTTGCGGGTGTAGTTCTGCGCTTAAGTTCTGGACAAGGCCCGATCGTTTTAGCGTCCTCTCTGATGTGACCATCGTCACTGTTTTTCGTAACTGTACTTTGCAATGCGGGTTAGAGATTATGGTGAGCGTATTGAGACATGCTATTGGCTGAAGAATGTGGGACAGTTCTGGCGGGAGTGCAATCACTGAGAAACA
>JBAWAI010000153.1:0-1608 GCA_049589215.1 Terriglobales bacterium
GCTTTGAGCGCGGCGATCGCGCGCCTCGGCCAGCTCCGCGAAGAGCTGAAGTCGGCGATCGACGCCGACGCCGAGTCCTACAACCTGGTGATGAAGGCGTATAAGGCGGCGAAAGAGTCGGGCGTCAATAAAGAGCGGGGCGAAGCCGCGATTAGCACCGCCCTGGAACAGGCAACGAGCGTTCCGCTGGGTGTGGCCGAGCGCGTGGCCGAGGTCGCGCGCATCGCCCAAATGCTGGCCCCGATTACAAATCCCAACATGAAGTCGGATTTGACGACGGCGGTCGCGCTGGCGCAGGCCGCACTGACCGGCGCGCTGGCGAATGTGGAGATCAACCTGGAATCGCTAAAGGATGAGGCGTTCGTCGCCGCCACGCGAGAAAGGGCAGCGGCTCTGCAGGGCTGAGCGACATCCGTGTGGAGTCAGGCCCACGAATTTTCCCCGCAAATAGCCCGCCCTGTGCCGTTCACCATCTAGGGGCGAGGTATGCACCTTGGTACCGTCCCTTCATCCGCATTCCGGACTAAAATAGGAGCAGACCTTTATATCTGCGGTTTCCCCGGTCTGCATCTAACCGTGCAGATCCACTTGAGGAGTTTATGAAGAAATTGTGTGTGTTTGTGGTGCTTTTGTCTGCGACTGCCGGGCTGGCTATGCCGATCGCGTCGTCGGCGCGGTCGATGGTGCCGGCCGAAGTGCAGCAGTTGATCGGCGTCGACTACCGCGCGCTGAAGGATTCGCCGACCGCGCAGGCGCTGAAGGATCAGGTTCTGCCGCCCGAGCTGAAGAGCTTCGAGGCTTCGCTGAAGGGCGTGGGTATTGATGGCGAGCGCGATCTTGAGACGCTGGATTTCATTTCCTTCCGCACCGCCAAAAAAGGCATTCAGACGGTCTGCGTCGCGCAGGGATCGTTTTCCGCCAAAGCGGTGCTGAAAAAATTCAAACTGAAAAAAATTACCGCAACCAAATACCTCACGGTTCCGGTCTATCCCATGGACAGCGGCTTCGTGATGACCTTCCTCGATGACAATACGCTGGCCTTCGGAACCGAGCCGGCACTGCACAGCGCGATTGACGCGCAGCAGGGCAAGCGGCCTTCGCTTGATTCGAATCCTCAGATCGCCGACCAGATGGCGTCCGTCGACGGCGCGCCCGTCTGGAGCGTCCTTGACCAGGAGGGAACGCAGGCCATGATGCGCTCGGCGCTGGGTGATGCTGCGTCAAAAGTTGCGGACTATGACACGGTGAAGAAACGGATTATCGCGTCGCGTTACACCATGAGTTTCCAGAGCGGAGTCGACTTCGACCTGAGCGTGGTGACGGCAGATTCGATGACAGCAGGCACGCTCTCGTCACTGCTGAAGGCGGGCATCATGCTGAAGAAGATGGGGGCGTCGGCCACGGAAAAGACCGCCCTGGATGCGACCACGGTCGATTCCGACGGCACGAACTTGTCGTTGCACTTCAAGACGGACGACCAGAAGTTTCAGGCGCTGATGAAGTCGCCGCTGTTTGCGGCAGTGTCGCACTAACCGCGGCGGCTGTCGTTGGTCGGCGGTCGTCAGCGGTCAATGTGTTGGCCGAGAACAAGTTTGAAAACAAGAAATA
>JBAWAI010000154.1:0-3029 GCA_049589215.1 Terriglobales bacterium
AAGAGAAACAATGTCTGGATGGCGCTTGAATGCGCGCGCATGTCGCGCGACATTCTTGGCGCAAACGGCGTCGCTGATGATTATCCGATCATGCGTCACCTGATGAACCTCGAATCGGTGAAAACCTACGAAGGAACGCACGATATTCACACGCTGATTATTGGAGCGAGCGTTACGGGCATCGATGCGTTTTAGCGTGGATTGGAAGCGCATTCAGATGACTCGGCCAACGACTCCTTAGCTGTAGAGTTCCGTTAATAATTCGTACGCGCGCCGCAGATGCGGAATCACGATGCTTCCGCCGACGACGAGCGCTACGTTGAAGGCTTCTTCCTGTTCAACGCGCGTAACGCCTAATCGATACGACTGGATGATGTGGTAGGTGATGCAGTCATCGCAGCGCACGCAGGTTGAGGCGGCAAGTCCCATGAGCTCCTTGTATTTTGACGGCAGAGCGCCTTCGAGATACGTGTTGTGATCGAGGTTGTAAAAACGCTTGACGAGAAAATTGTCGGCCTTCTCGACGTTGGCGTTCAAACGGGTGCGGGTGTCAATAAAGCGGCGCGCGATCTCGCTCTTGTCGGCGGCCTGCTTCTCAGTTATCAAATACACCGGCTCTTTTCGTTCAGTGCTCATGGCGGAAGGTTAGCAGAACCACCGGCGGCGACGGACGATGAAATCGAGGACGGAAACCGGGCGATTACCGGTACTCTTCTGTAGTCCCGGCTTTGTCGAATCAGCGACAGCATGTTTCTTCCCTTCCGTTGATCTTCCCTTCCCTCGATTCCGGCAACGCGGTATATTTCCAAGTCGCGCTGCAAATCGCAGGTATGCGCCGTCAGGCCCCAGGAGGCAATAATGTCAACCCAGACCGATTCCGGAACTCGTCCCCATCGCGAACCGCAGACCAAGAGTTTCGGGCAGAACATCGAGAGCGATCTTGCGCTCGAATTTCTGCGGGTGGTCGAAAACGCGGCCATCGAATCGGCGCGAACCATGGGTCAGGGCGACCGCCATCTGAGCGACCAGGTGGCGACCGAGGCGATGCGCAAGACCATGGACTCGGTGCCGATGCACGGGACGATCGTGATCGGCGAGGGCGAACGCGACGACGCTCCCATGCTTTATATCGGCGAGCAGGTTGGCGGAACGTTTACGGATGGCTCTCAGGTTCCGCATGTCGACATTGCCGTCGATCCGCTCGAAGGCACGAATTTGTGCGCCACCGGTTCGCCGGGCGCGATTACGGTTCTGGCGGCATCCGAAAAAGGCGGACTGCTGCACGCTCCCGATTGCTACATGGAAAAAATCGTAGTCGGTCCATCCTGCAAGAATGCGGTTGACCTCGACGCTCCGGTCTCGGTCAACCTGAAGAACATTGCGCGGCGGTTGCATCGCGGCGTGGAAGACCTGGTGGTGATCGTGCTCGATCGTCCGCGGCACGAGAAGTTGATTAATGATATTCGCGCGGCGGGCGCGCGCATCCGGCTGATCGGCGACGGCGATCTTTCGGCGGGCATCGCCGCGGCGGTTATCGGCACCGGAGTGCATGCCGTGATGGGCTCGGGCGGCGCGCCCGAAGGCGTGATCACGGCGGCTGCGATCCGATGCCTGAATGGATACATGCAGGGCCGGCTCGTCATCGACAAGCCGGAGCTCGAAGAGCGCATCGCCAAGATGGGGATCAAGGACGGCAAACGCGTTTACGAGGCCGAAGATCTTGCGCCCGGCAAACAACTGATCTTTGCCGCGACGGGCGTGACGGAAGGCGCGCTCTTGAAGGGAGTGCGCTTTTTTGGCGAAGGCACACGAACGTCTTCGGTGATTCTGACGTTGAAAACGGGACGGGTGCGGTTTGTGGATAGCATCCACTTGGATAAAGGGCCGGATGTGAAGGTGAGATTTGCGTAGGGCAAGTCTCAGGTCTGAAGTTTCGGGTTTGCGGTTTCGACTGCCAGGGCGGGCGCGACCGAGGTTGAGTCTTGCTTTGATGGCTCGGGCTCGGGTGGCGCAACTTTGCCGGCATCGAGCTGGTCGGGGTTGTCTTTTATATCGCGCTCGTATGCTTGATGAACGGGCACTTTGAATGGGACGGTTATGACCTGGTCCGGCGGAGGCTGGAAATTGATGCGAGCGAGATTAACAGAGGCGGTTTGCAGGGCACAGAGAAGAAGGCCGGCCGTTTTGTAAGGAATAGCATTGGCCAGAAGCAGGCGCATGACCTTCATGAGCGCCAGTTGAACGGAGTTGGCGTCCTCGAGGACAGGCAGGAGCAGGGACGAGCTTTCGCAGGTCTCCAGGATGAGATTGGCTTGGGCAGTTTTTGCATTCTCTTCCGCCTGTTCCGCCTGTTCGCGCTTTAAGGGCTTGACGAGCGCGGCAAACAGAAGTTCTCGTGGCTTTTTGTCGCAGTAGTCGTCGACGTGGTCGGCGGTGGGCTGGATCGCCGCAGTGGCGGAAAGCTGCCAGTTGTAATGGAAATAGCAGAGGAGCCGGCCAGAGAGTGCTGGGCAGCCGCATTGGGTTCCATCGACCTTGATGTGACGGCAGCGGACGGGTTGAGCTGGATTGGTGCTCGCGGACAGATTCGAAGAAATATCAGGCACGGTAGCTACCCCCTCCCCCCATTTCGTAAAACAATAAGAACATGGGAGTTAGGCTGGGCATGGCAAAACTATGATCCGGAAGGAGTTAGCGGCAAAACAATGATAGCAGGGCAGTTAGTAAGTGTCGTATGACTTATGAGTGCCGTTATTCTGGATCTGTAATTAGTCTGGGGGATAGTGAGGGTTTTAAGTCAAGTGAAATGCGGGTTGTGAGGGATGGAGTGGGTGCCGGAATGGGAAGCGCGGGGTTTTGATCGGGCGAAGATTTTCAAGGATGTCAACGGCAAAAGCGGCGGACGGGAGTGTCGGGCCTACATCACCGCGGCGGACCGGAATGTCCACCTTCTCCTGCTACAATCTCTAGCTCCCTGATTCAAGGGAACTTCCTGTTCTACATAGACGTATCTGTTGTGTGTTGTAGAG
>JBAWAI010000155.1:0-6254 GCA_049589215.1 Terriglobales bacterium
GGCCCGTGCACGCACCGGGCCTTCGTTTTCAATGCAGTTCTTGTCGCTCCTGCCTCGCCTTATACGCATACACCACCGCCAGCAGCGGAGGCGCAAGCAACACTCCCCAGAATGGAATAACAAGGCCAAGAACAATCGGCGCCAGAATCGAAACCCACATCGGGACTCGCACCACTCGCCGCATGATGTAGGGCTGCAGCAGCAGACCATCTACCACCACGATCACCGCATAAAGAACCAGCACATACAGCGGATGCCGCCAGTCTCTCCAGCTCACAGTCGCGGCGAGCACCGGGCCCAGCATCCCAAGGATCGGCCCAAAATGCGGGATGATCTGCAACACTCCGGCAACAACCGCCCATAGCGGCGCCCAGGGCACATGTAGGATCCACAGCCCGATGAGCCACAGAATGCCGACTGCAAGCGAATCCTCAAGCTGAGCGATCGCCCACTGACGAAGCGCCGTCGCCGTGATGCGGAAATGATCGTTGACAGTCATGACTGGCAGTCTGCCTCGAATGGGATGCAGAGATGTTTCGCGTCGATCGCTTCACATGTCGAAATCAGACCGAAGATATCACTCGAAATCTGTCGGCAAACTGTGGGGGCGTCCGCGGCGTCGCGCCGTCTTGCGAGCAGACATAGCGCGCGACCTCGTTCGCGAACGAATTGATCTCATCGAGGTCGAGATTGTAGAGCAGACCCATCACCAGTGCCGCCGTGAAAGAATCGCCTGCGCCAACTGTATCCACGACCTCAACCGGACGCGATGCGCAATCCGACCATCGGCCATCGCGATAAAGCAGGCTGCCGCGAGGTCCGCGCGTCAACGCGATAACACGTTGCGCGAACCTGTCCGCCAGCAATTCGATCTGATTCGCGGTTGATCCCGTAAGTCCAAACGTCGTCGCCAACACGGGCAGTTCGTCGTCATTCAGCTTGAGCACGTTCGCCAGACCCAGCGATTGCTCGATTACCTCCCGCGAATAATATAGCTGCCGCAAATTGATGTCGAAGACGCGCAGCGCGCCCACCGGTGTCTCACCGACCAGTTGCTGAATGGCCGCACGCGATGTCGCGCTACGCTGCGCCAGCGTTCCAAAGCAAATGGCATCCGCAGAGCGCGCCGCCGACGCCGCCTCGGGCGTCACTGCCAAATAATCCCACGCGACATTTTCCTGAATCGTGAAATGAGCCAGGCCGTCGCCGCTCAGCCTGACGTCGGCCGTTCCAGTGGGCGCGGCCCCATCTTCCTGAACTGCCGCCATAGGCAGGTCCAATTCACCAAAGCGGCGCACAATTTCCCGCCCGAGTTCGTCCTTCCCTACCCTGGTGATGACCATGCCATTCGCGCCGAGCGCATGCGCATGATAAGCAAAGTTAGCGGGCGCGCCGCCCATCTTCCGGCCAGTCCGGAGCATGTCCCAGAGCACCTCGCCAATCCCAACGACATTGAATTTCGTTTTCACAGTTCGATCGGCGCCAAACCTAACCCCGGCTCTTTTTGACTCTGTTCAAGCGGCAGGTCTGTGGTCTCCAGGACCAAGGTCGGAGTTGACGTTGAAGTTCACCCTCCCCGCCGCCTTGCGCCCGCTGCAACTAGAACATTTCCAAAGCCTAATCCCCCATACAATATTTCTCACGCTTCTTCGTCTACATAAGTAAATGGACGAGGCGCTGAGAAAACAGTGGCCGATGCAAGACCAGGACCAGCGGATCTCCGAGGCGGTTTCGCGCGACGAGTCCCGGCTCCGCAGCTTCATCCGGAGACGCGTCCCCGATCCCGGCGATGCCGAAGACATCCTACAGGAGGTCTTCTACGAACTGGTAGAAGCCTACCGGATGATGAAGCCGGTCGAACAGGTCACGGCGTGGCTGTTTCAGGTCGCCCGCAACCGAATTACGGATCTGTTTCGCAAAAAGACCCGTGAAGGATTGCGCAGCGAACCGGCGCGGACCGAACAGAACGACAGCGAAGATGGAGAGCCGCTTTCCCTTGTGGAACTTCTTCCTTCTCCCGACGCCGGTCCCGACGCGGCTCACGCCCGCAGCGTGCTGCTCGAAGAGCTCGATGACGCGCTCGACGAATTGCCTTCGGAGCAGCGTGAGGTATTTGTAGCGCATGAGTTGATGGGATACAGCTTCAAAGAGATTTCGGCGCGAACCGGAGTCAGCGTAAACACACTGCTCTCGCGCAAGCACTATGCCGTGACGCACTTGCGCGAGCGTCTCCACGATGTCTATGACGAATTAACCAAACGTTAGAACAGAATAGTTAATGAATATCGAATCGAACCTCACATTGAATATCGAAATCGACCATCGCACCGAAGATAGAACTGAACAAGGATAGGACTGAATATGAGCGCAAACCGGCTTGTACGAGCAATGCAATTTACATTTTTCGCGATCGTCTTTTTTGTCGTCTTTACCTTTGCGGTCCGGGGCCTCTGGAACTGGCTCATGCCCGCGCTCTTTGGTTTGCACGTCATCACTATCTGGCAGGCTCTCGGAATTCTGGTTCTCAGCAAAATCCTGTTTGGATTTCGCGGCGGCTCGCACCGGGGAGGCTGGGGGTCGCGCCGCCGCATCATCGAGCGCTGGGAGAAGATGACGCCCGAGGAACGCGAGAAATTCCGCCAGGGGATGCGCGGGCGCTGCGATTCATTCGGCGCTCGCGCCGACGAGCCCCAGCATTAACGCGGCTCGGCAGTACCCGCACTCGAATCCACAAAATGACCAGAGAACTGACCGAGGAGTTGAATTGTGCTAACCGTAACCATCGACGAATTGGATGATTCCACAGTATTGCGCTGCGTCGGCCGAATTGTACGCGGCGAGGAAACTCGCATTTTGTGCGCGGCAGTCAACCATGCCGGACGAAACATCGTCCTCGATCTCAGCAAAGTAGACGCGCTGGATGCCGCCGGAATCGGCGCACTGATCGCATTGCAGGCGGCGGGAGTTTATCTCCAACTGATGAACCCGCCAAGCACAATTCGCGAAGTGCTGCGCGTAACAAAGCTGGATTCCATCTTTGAAATCTGCGGAACCGGGCTCGCAGGAAGTGAGAATGAGAAAGACGAATTGCGTCTCGAGAGACCCTCAGGTATGGAGCTAACCCCGCTCACCGCTGTCTGAAAGCCACGCGCTCGGCCTCATGGTTGCTGGTGTCGGTAGACTCTCGTCCTCAACCAGAATCTGGGCGCGGAACTGGACACGTTGACAGAATGCGCCCAGCCTGTCGGATCGCCCCATTCTGGATACGATTCCGCCTGTAATTATCCAATCTGGAACGCCGAATCGAAATTCTCCGCCCCCAACCCGCGTTGTCATAGACAGAAGACAGCCCGCCAAGCCTTGGACACTCGTCCGATCTTATTGCTAACCAGTCTCTTGCATCGGCAGCTGAGTCCATAGCTACCTCCGTGCGTTGCGCGCAGAAATCGCGACTCTCTTCGGCGTCACAGTTGCTAATGAAATCGTGACGCTGATTCGACCGGTTTAAGAGTGGTCGATCTAAGTGAGGCTGCGAAGCTATGTTTATTGTCCCAAGTCCAACCGCTCGCCCCGGCACGGCAGACGCTCTCTGGGCCGGTGAAATCGCAGCCAATCAAACGAATTGGTACGCCGCCTATACCTATCCGCGTCATGAAAAAAAGGTTAATGAGCATCTGGCTCTGCGCGAGATTGAGAGTTTTCTGCCTTGTTATCGCGCTCGCCATAAGTGGCGGAACGGTTGCACCGTTGACGTGCATCTCCCTCTCTTCGCCGGTTACGTGTTTGTCCGGACGAATCCCTGTGAGCAGTTACGCGTCTTGCAGGTACCGGGCTTGGTACATCTGATTTCCTTCGGAGGCGTCCCCGCGCCAGTTTCCGCCGAAGAGATTGAAACGCTCAAGACCGTGCTGTCGGCCGCTAATGCCGAGCCCCACCCCGTGGTGGCCGTCGGCGACCGGGTTCGGATTAAGTCCGGATGTCTTGCGGGCATAGAAGGGATCCTTCTGCGCAAAACGACCGGGTTTCGTCTCGTCCTGAATGTTGATCTGATCCGGCAGGCGGCCGCAATCGAGGTAAGCGCGGACGACGTGGAACCGGTCGCCCTACTGCCGCGTCCCCGCGCGGCATTTCCTCACCACCAACATTGTTAACAGCTTCTAGCACACCGGGAGAACCTAATGAACAAGTTATCTTTTCACATCAGTGTGGCGCTGACCGCGTCACTGGCGTTTGCTCCGCCGTGTTTTGCCCAGGATAGCGCAGCCCGCCCGCACGCGCAGCGGCCAACCGTCGAAGCGGCGGCTTTCTACCCGGACGCGCCCAGCGCCCTGAGAATGGCAGCGGCCGATACGCAAGACAACGGCGGCAGCAATAACGCAACCGCACTACGTCCGGGGGAAGCGGCGCCGGCGACCACCGACGGCTTGGGCCGAACCTTTGATGCCCCTTATGCCATCCAGATGGGCGCGATGTTTGCTTCTTCGATCGTCGCCGTGGAAAAAACCAACACCTGCATTCAACAGCACACCTGCTCGTTTGTTCCGGTGGCGTTTCGCAGCCGCGGGGCCCTCTATGGCGCCGGCATTCCGATCGAACTCGGGATCGCCTACGTCAGCTACAAACTCAAACAGCACGGGCACCGCTGGTGGTTCGTGCCCGCCTTTGCTGTAACCGGTGCCAACTCTTACGTCGCTTACCGTGCCGCGACGGAACCCGCGCCCGTAGAGAATCCCCAATGAGCGATATGCAGACAGTCGTACCAAACAAGAAAAATGAACTCGAGCGCCTCAATCCATTTGAGGCGGCATCGTTCACGATCGACGCGCCCAGCGACCAGATGTCCATCGCGCAGTTCTGGAGGGTGCTCCAGAAACGCCGCTGGCTGATCTTCAGCAGCCTCGCCGTGGTCGTCGTTCTGGTGACGGCCGTTTCACTCATCCTTCCCAAACGCTATGACGCCTCCGCCCGTCTCTTGCTCGATCTCGACGGCAACAATGGACTGGGCCTCGAACAGGCGGTCGTCTCCATCGGATCGGACCTCACCACCAAGCTCGAAACCCAGATCCGCATCCTGCAGAGCGATGCCATTGCGAACGGGGTCATCGAACAACTCAATCTGCACCAGAACCGGGATTTCGCCGAGGATCTGGCGGCTTTGCCCGCTCAGACCTTCGACAGTATGCCCTTGAAAGCTCGCGCCAGGCTGACCAAGGCTTTCCACAAAGCGCTCAACGTGCAGTTGATTCAGAAGACTCAGATCGTCGAGGTTCATTTCCGCAACCGCAACGCCCGCCTGGCGTCGCAGATCGTCAATGCCGTGGCGGCCACCTATATTGAATACAATTTCCAGACCAAGTATCGCGCCACCCTGCAGACCTCCGACTGGCTGACCCGGCAGCTCGACGACCTCAAGCGCCACGCCGCCGATTCGCAGGAGAAGCTGACCGACTATCAGAAGAAGACCGGCATCCTCGGCACCGATGAAACCCACAACATCATCCTCGACAAACTTGAGGATCTCAACAAGCAACTCTCGGCGGCCGAGGGCGACCGCATTGTCAAAGAGGCGAAGTACCGGATCGGCCTCACCGAAAATCCCGAATTGATCGCGAACATCGCGCCCGAGAGCATCCTGGCCGCGCTCTACACGCAGCGCGCCGAAGCGCGCGCCTCCTATGCCCAGCTCACCGCGAAATATGGTCCCGCCTACCCGCGCGTCATTCAGCTTCAGTCGCAGCTCACTGAACTCGACGAGGGCATTCAGGGCGAAGTTAAAAAGGTTGGCGAGACCATTCGTGCGGAATTCGAAGCCTCGCGAAAATCCGAAGAGATGCTGCGCGCCTCCTTCGACCAGCAAAAAGGCGAAGCCTACAAGCTCAACGAGGATGCCATTCAATATGCCATCCTGAGGCGCGACGTAGAATCCAGTCGCGATCTCTACGACGGCTTGCTCAAAAAGCTGAAAGAAGCCGGCATCATGGCGGGCCTGAAGTCGAGCAGCATCAGCATCGTCGATCAGGCCAGCCAGCCGGTCGAGGCGGTCGAACCGAATCTTCTGCTCAACATCGCGCTCAGCCTGATGGCCGGCCTGCTCGGCGGCGTCTCCCTCGCGTTCGTGGTCGAGAACATGGACAACTCGCTGCGCACGCCGCAGGACGTCGAAACCTATTGCCAGTTGCCTTCGCTCGGCGTGATTCCAAGTTTTGCGGCCAATGTCCGGAACGGAACCCGGCAGCTGGGCCGCGGCGAGCGCC
>JBAWAI010000156.1:0-10049 GCA_049589215.1 Terriglobales bacterium
GAACCAGAAAGCTCCAAAGTTTCCCCCGCCCAGCCGCGCCAGTTCCCGCCGCGCCCGCCACGCTCGACAACGATGACAACGACGATGACGACGACGACGCGGTCAGCGCAGGCGACGACCCGGACACGGGCATCGGCCCAGCTCCAGACACAGGAACAGATACAGAAGATGATGAAGACGCCGGATGCGGCACGCCACTCTCCGCCGCAGCCGCCACCGACCCTGAACTCCCACCGCGCCGCGATTCCGTCTCCCGTTTCAGCCGCTTCAGGTCGGCTCGCATCTCCGCCGCGCCCTGGTAGCGCAGTTCGCGATCCTTCTCCAGCGCCTTGCCGATAATGTCATCCAGCTTCGCCGGCACATCAGGATTCAGCCGCATCGCCGGAGCCGGATCGCCATCCAGAATTTCACGCGAGATCACACCTGAACTCTCTCCGCGAAAGGGCTGCGTGCCGGTCGCCATCTCATAAAGCACCGCGCCGAACGAAAACAGATCGCTGCGCGCATCCAGTTCCTTTGCCCGCACCTGCTCCGGCGACATATAAGCAATCGTCCCGAGCGTCGACCCCGGACTCGTCAGGTGATCCTGCTCCAATGTCTCCTGCGCGGCGCCCCCGGCGTTCAAGCCTCGACCCGTCGCCGTCACTTTCGCCAGACCAAAGTCAAGAATCTTGGCGTGGCCGCGTTTAGTAATAAAGATGTTCGCCGGCTTGATGTCGCGGTGGACGATGCCTTCGATGTGCGCGGCGTCCAGCGCATCGGCAATCTCGATCGCCAGCGCCAGCAGCACATCGGTCTCGATCGGTCTGCCGCCGATGCGATGCTTCAAAGTCAGGCCATCCAGAAACTCCATGACGATGAAGGGATGCCCATTCTCCTGCCCAATCTCATAAATGGTGCATATATTCGGATGGTTGAGCGCCGACGCGGCCTGCGCCTCGCGCTGAAAACGCGCCAAAGTCTGGGGATCTTTGACAACATCATCGGGCAGAAACTTAAGCGCAACAAAGCGGTGAAGAGTGACATCCTCAGCCTTGTAAACAACCCCCATCCCGCCCCCGCCAAGCTTCTCGATAATGCGGTAATGCGAGACAGTCTGCCCAATCATCAGGGGCAAATCTTACGTTGGAGTGCGGGCCAAGTCAACGAACACGGTAGAGTTGGGAGGACGAATACCCCGCAGCTAATCACGATTCACCGCTGGGCCACTTGCCTCGGCAGCACTCCCTCCATCAGCCACTCCAGCTTGACGTCCTGCAGGCCGATGGCTTTAAGGAAATTGAAATTCCGGAGGTATCGGAACTGTCCCTGCGGCGTCTTCATCATTTCCGTGTAATGAATTTCGTTCGGATCCGCCCAGCCGAAGTTAATCTCCCAACCCGCGTGACCACATGGCTGCTTACCCGGCATATGACAGAAAGGCTCATCTCCCATTTCTATCGGCTCGTTTGTTCTAATTGGCCCGCCAAGCGCCAGCCGATCCAGGTCCAGATTCGCATTCGCCGCTAGCCATTGCGAAGCGCAAGCCAGCTCAGGCATCGGTCTTTTCGCGTCGTTGTTCGGCGTATGCCAGTCGATTGTCCCGTCCAACATAATGGATGCCGCTCCCGCCAGCGCCATGGCTCTGGCGAATGGCCGAAGGTCAGTCCGGGAATCGGCATATTGAATCGCTGATTGGGAAAAGGCAATTCCCGGTACCGCCTCCTTGGTGTCCGGGATAAACACGTAGGCGCGCAACCGACCAAAATTTCCTTCGAACGTCACCGTCTTGACGGTGACTCCTTCGCGGTCGTCAATCGTGACGGCGGCGTCGGCCTTACAGCTGGAAACGGTCTGTGCCAGACAGGAAGCAATACCCAAAGCGAAAATCAGTGGGAGACAAGAACAGCTGCGCATGGTTCACCTCATTCACAAAGGGAACGGAGCCTGGGCCACTGCTTGCGAACTTAAAAATCTTACTCCAATTCGATGAATTGGCAACGGCTAGCGATACCCGCTCTGACCCGCCTTCCGCCCTTCCAGCCCTTGCCTCCCACCCCTCACCGCGCTACAGTAATTACAGCTCTGTCGGTCTCCCACCTCGCTCTCCGTATCTCTTTCCTCACACTCAATTTGTGCGCAATTGCTGCATGGCCTGTGCAACTAAAAGCGGTGGTGGAAAACTGGGCCCTATATATGGTGTTTTACTACTTGACCCATCCCGCCATTCGCCGTTAAAGTTGGTGAAACGTTGCGGTGCCAACTCGAATTTCGAGCTGGATTTTCGAGCGAACATCTCAACACCGGATCGGAAGGAACCTCATTAGTTAACCGTCGGGGTTCACCGCCGATCAAATGTGCAGGGCACCCAGCCAATCCGGACAAACGTCCGGCACGCAGCGATGAAATGTCACGCCGCAGGAATCCGCGCCGGGCATTTCGGCGTCACACATTTATCGCCATTCGGTCGAAGTTTGGTGGCAAGTATTTGGTGCCAGGTATTAAGGAGTGACCTTGCTCAAACTAAAAAAACTGCAAATCCTCGGATTCAAGTCCTTCTGTGATCGCACCGAGCTGAAGTTTCACGGCGAAGGCATTGCCGCCATCATCGGACCGAACGGCTGCGGCAAGTCGAATATCGCCGACGCCATCTCCTGGGTGCTCGGCGAGCAATCGGCCAAAACTCTGCGCGGCGCGCGCATGGAAGACGTCATCTTCGCCGGCACGCGCGACCGCACTCCCACCGGCATGGCCGAGGTCAGCCTCACCCTCATCGATCCCGAGGTTTATAGCGGAGCCGATTCAAGCGCCCCCACCGAGATCGAAATTCAGGACGACTTAATAGAAGAGAATTGGGACGAAGCCGGATTGCGCGCCCAAGCCGCCGCAGACACCGAGCGCGCGGTCGAAGAAGCCCAGCCCGGAAAAACCGAAGAAGTGGAAGCATCCGCAGGAAGCGCAGTCGCAACTATGATTGGCGAGCCGGCATCCACCAACGGCGCAGCCACCGCGCTTGCCGCGGATGGCGCAGTGATGGTCGCGGAAGACGAAGTCGCCGAAGACGCATCCGCCGAAGTCCGCGCTTCCGAGGCGATCAACGGCACCACCACGGTAGCCGGCGTCCAAGTCGTTCAGCCGCAAGTAGTCCTCAAAATCCGCCGCCGCAAATTCAATCAGCAGCCCGCGCACGCCGGCGAAATCGCCGTCACCCGCCGCCTCTTCCGCAGCGGCGACAGCGAATACCTGCTCAATGGAAAACTCTGCCGCCTGCGCGATATTCAGGAACTCTTCATGGGCACCGGCCTCGGACCCGAATCCTACGCGCTCATCGAGCAGGGACGCATCGGCCAGATCCTCAGCAGCCGTCCCACCGACCGCCGCAACATCATTGAAGAAGCCGCCGGCATCACGAAATTCAAAACCAAAAAGCGCCTTGCCGAAGCCCGCCTCGAAGAATCGAAACTGAATCTCAATCGCGTCAACGACATCTTCGAAGAAGTCACCCGCCAGATGAATTCGCTCAAACGCCAGGCCAGCAAGGCCGAGCGCTACGGCCGCCTCCGCGACGAGATGCGCGCCCAACTGCGCATCGTCCTCGCCAGCAAGTTCACGGTCATGGACGCGGAAAGCATGTCTCTCGACAGCGAGGTGCAGCGGCTCGGCAACGAAATTCGCGAGCTGACCGAGGGCGTCCAGCAATCCGAGACCGAGCATGCCGAGCGCACGCAGCGCGGCTATGCCATCGAAACCGAAGCCCGTCAAAATCGAGATCGCCTCAGCCAGATCGCCCTGGACACCGATCGCGGCAAGGCGCGCATTCGCACCAATGAAGAGCGTGCCGCCGAACTCGTCGCGCGCATGACCTCGTCCGAAACCGAACTCGCGCAGGCGACCCTCCGCCTGCAATCGCTCGAAGAAGAGCGCGCCGAACATCTCCGAGTCCTCGACTCGGCCGCCGCCGATCTCGCTTCCGCGCAACAGGAGCTTGCCTTAAGCCAACAGGAGATGGCCAGCGCCGCTGCCGAACTCGCTGCGCTCGAACAAGGCCAGGATTCCTGCCGCGCGTCGATTCTCGAGGCCGTCGGCCAGTCCTCCACTCTGCGCAATCATCTCACGCAATCTGAGGAACGGCTGGCCGGCATCGACCGCGAAGTCCAGCGCCTGCGCGCCGAAAATTCTACGGCCACATCGCAATCCGAAATCTTCGGCGGCCAGCGCGGCCAGCTCGCTCTCGAATTCGAATCTGTTTCGCAGAAGGCGTTTAACCTCGCCTCGGAACTCGCAACCCTCCGCTCCGCTCTTGAGAGCAAGCGGACACAGGAAAACGAAACCAAGCGGCACCTCGATTCCATCCGCGCAGAGTACGCGACCGCACTCGGCAAAAAGGGATCGCTCGAAGCCGTCATCGCCGAACATGGTTACTCGACCGAATCAGTGCGCCGCCTGTTTCAATCCGGCGCGCTGCAAGGCGGACACGCACCCGCCGGCGTCCTCGCCGATTTTCTCGAGGTCGATCCGCGCTACGAGCGCGTCGTTGAAGACTTCCTTCGCGACGAGCTGAATTTCATCGTCGTCAAAAGCTGGGACGCGGCCGACGAAGGTCTGCGCCTCCTGCGCTCCGATGTTGATGGCCGCGCAACCTTCCTCGTGCATCCCGAAGACTCGCAGGCCAAATTCTCTTTCGTCGCAGATGAGAGCCTGCACTACTCGCCCGCCGACGACACAGTCCTCCCGCTCAAGAACTCGATTCGCGTTCTCAACGGGTTCGGCAAGTCTCTGGAAGTAATTCTGCCGAAGCTCGGCAACGGCTATATCGTGCCCGACGCCGCCGTCGGCCGCAATCTGGCGCTCTCCAGCCCCGATGCGTTTTTCCTCTCGCAGTCCGGCGAGTGCTTTCACAACGTGACCGTCACCGGCGGCAAACAACGCAGCGAGGGCCCGCTCTCCATGAAGCGCGAGCTCCGCGACGTTCTCCGCCTGCTCGAGGATCTCGAACGCGCTCTGCGCGAAAAGGAAATTCTCGCGCTCACGCTCGGCCGCGAAATTCGTGAGAACACTTCCCTGCTCGACCGCCTCGAAGAAGAAAAGCGCGAAGCCGAAAAGCAGGTGATGACGTCCGGCCACTTGCTCAAGCAATTGGATGGCGAGATGTCGCGCGTGTGGCAGCGCCTCGAAGTTATCGGCCGCGAATTGCAGCGCCTCGCCGCCGAACACCAGGAACAGGAAGGCTTCATCGCGACCCATCACGCCGATTTGTCGGAGATCGAACAATCCCGCGCACAGCTTGAAACGCAGCTCGCCGCCGGACAGGATCAACTCGCCGCCCTGCGAACTCGCCGCGACCTCGCCGCTGAATCCACTTCACAGAGCACCGCGCACGTCGCTACGCTTGCCGAGCGCCATCGTTCCGCGACCGCTCTGCTCGAGCGCATTGAAACGGTCGTCGCCGAAATGCGCGAGCGGGCGACGGCATTGCAAACTCAAATGCAATCGGCCACCGAAGAAATTGCGCGCCGCCAGGACGAGAACATTCAACTGGCCGCGCAACTCGTCGACTTCGAGGCCGAGCGCAATGCCGGAGAAGCCCGCGACGGCTTGCTCCAGTTCGAGTCCGAGCAGGTTCGCGTGCGCCTCGCTGAAATCGAAGAACTGCTTCGAACCGCCCGCCAGCAGCTCGATTCCGCTCGCGACCGCCGCGGCGAACTGCAGGCTCAGGCTGCCAAACTCGCATCCGATCTCCAGCATCTCGCCGATACCTGCCTCAACGAACTCGGCATCGAGCGGCCCGTTCTCCTCGCCGATACATCAATCGCTCTACTCATTGGCGAAGAACTCGCTGCCGCCGATCAGACCCATCGCGAGATGCGCACCCGGCTCGACGCCATGGGCCCCGTCAACATGATGGCCCTCGAAGAATACAAAGACACGGCCGAGCGCCATGAATTCCTCGCAACCCAGCGCAAGGATCTGATCGACGCTATCGAAAACACCGCCGCAACCATCAAAGAGATCGACCTCGTCTCGCGGCAGAAATTCGAAGAAGCCTTCCACAAAATCAACGCCAACTTCCAAAACACGTTCCGCAAGCTCTTCGGTGGAGGAGATGCCTTCATGCGCCTCACCGACCTAGAAAACAGCGCGGAGAGCGGCATTGACGTGGTCGCCTCGCCTCCCGGCAAAAAGCTGCAAAGCGTGCTGCTGCTCTCGGGCGGCGAAAAGGCGCTCACCGCGCTCGCCCTGCTCGTCGGAATTTTCCAGTACACGCCCAGCCCCTTCTGCATTCTCGACGAAGTCGACGCCCCGCTCGACGAAGCCAACATCGGCCGCTTCACCGAACTCGTGCGCGAAATGAGCCTCGAGACCCAATTCATCCTCATCACGCACAGCAAAAAAACCATGAGCATCGCGCCCGTCCTCTACGGCGTAACCATGCAGGAGCCGGGAATCTCCAAGCTGGTTTCAGTAAGATTCGGAGCCGCATAGAGATCTGGTAAGCAGAGCGAAACCACGAGCGCAGCGATGCCACGCGAAGAAAAACATTGCTCGACACTCTTGACGCCTCCAATATTTTTCTGCTTGTTCCGTCGAAAAAACAGCCGCCCTTTTTTCCAACGTCTTCCTCAGTTTTTCCACATCAACAATCCGCCAAACCGAGCCACAGACGCCCCTTCTCGCTTACACTGAAAGAGTCAACTATTTTCCGTCCAGCGGCGGCAGCCTCATCCCATCGCCCCTGATTGAAGGCGTTGACAAATTCGCTGTCGCGGTTAGAATACGCCACAGTTTTCTCCCGGTTAGATTGCCCATGAGCCCAGACATCCTCGACCCCGTTCTTCTCGAAACTGGTTACACAGACCTCGACCTCTTCGCCAGCGGAAAAGTCCGCGACGTCTACAATCTTGACCGCGAGCACCTGCTCTTCGTCGCCACCGATCGCATCTCGGCGTTCGACTACGTGCTCGCCACCGGCATTCCGCACAAGGGCCGCGTCCTCACCCAGCTCTCGCTCTTCTGGTTCGATTTCCTTAAGGACGTTGTCCCCAACCATCTCGTTACCGCCGACGTAACCCAGTACCCGCAGGCGGTTCGCCCGCACGCCGATGAACTCCGCGGCCGTTCCATGATGGTCACGCGCGCCGAAATGTTTCCCGTCGAGTGCGTCGCCCGCGGCTATCTCTCCGGCTCCGGCTGGAAGGAATACAAGGCCAGCGGCACGGTTTGCGGCATCAAGCTTCCCACCGGATTGAAAGAGTCCGACCAGCTACCCGAGCCCATCTTCACGCCGGCCACCAAGGAATCGACCGGCCACGACATCAACATCTCTTTCGAAGAGATGTGCAAGCTGGTCGATCCGAAACTCAGCCATCAGCTCCGCGATCTCACGCTCGCCGTCTACAAAAAGGCCGCTGATTACGCGCGGCAGCGCGGCATCCTCATCGCCGATACCAAGTTTGAATTTGGCATGACCGCCAAGGGCATCACCTTGGCGGATGAAGTTCTCACTCCCGATTCGTCGCGCTTCTGGCCGGCCGACACCTATTCACCGGGCAAAGCGCAAAATTCGTACGACAAGCAATATGTAAGGGACTACCTCGAAGAAATTCGCTGGAACAAACAGCCGCCCGCACCCGCGCTTCCTCAAGACGTTGCGCGGCGGACCAGCGAAAAGTACCTCGAGGCGTATCGTCAGTTGACCGGACGCGAGTTGGAGATCTGACCGCCGCGCTCGCTCCACCTTGATCGCTATGAGCGTTGCGGACTGGATCATCCTTGCATTCCTGGTGTTTTCCGTGGTCGGAGCGGCCATGGAGGGCTTCTTTCATGAAGCCTTTCATCTTGCCGGTCTGGTCCTCGGCTATTTGGTGGCCGCCTGGCAGTACCAGCGGCTGGCGAACTGGTTCGCGCCCTATTTAAAGACTCCGTGCATAGGTGAGATTGCCGGTTTTCTCATCATCTTTTTCGCGATTCTGATTCTCGCCGGACTTGCCGGACGAATCACGCGCTGGGCGATGAAGAAGGCCGGGCTCAGTTCGATCGACAGATTTCTTGGGGCATTGTTGGGATTGATAAAAGGCGTTCTGGTGGTGGCCATCGTGCTCACCGTCATGACCGCCTTTGCGCCCGCCGCACGCTGGCTGGATCAGTCTCAACTCGCTCCTTATTTCCTGGTAGGCGGAAGGGCGGCAATCTGGCTCGCACCGTCGGAATTGCGCCACCGTTTTTACCAGGGACTGGATTACGTGCGGCACGCGCCGCCGGCCTCGGAGAGCAGTCAGCCGAAGCCGGCCGAGCCGGCCCGCTGATCCGGTAAAATGCTTTTCTTCTTGGGGCAGGTGCGGAAACGAGGCGTCAGTGAAAGATCAGTTGGAAGCTCTCATCCTGCAGATGTACAAAAGCAATATTCTCTATTCGGAAGCCGTTCGTGAATTCAAAAAGCGTTTCATCGTTACCGTGCTCGAGGAAAATCGCGGCAACCAGTGCAAGGCCGCCCGCGAACTGGGCATGCACCGCAACACCCTGAGCCGCACCATGCAAGAACTTAAGATTGATGTCAGGCCGCTCCGCGCGGGTGCCAAACGGCCGCCACGCAGCGCCCGTCCGGCGATCCTCGACCGCAAACAAATCCGCTAGAAGAAGAGCCATCTCATCAATCGTGGCTGGGAGCGGCGCGACTTCAGTCGTGCCGTCCGGACCAATACCAATAAAGACGCACGCTTTAGCCCTGCGGAATCCGGCATTCACGCGGCGGCCTATCTGAGATGGCTTCTGGTTGAGCCGCATCGGTCGGGTGCGACAAACTGGCGTTACTTTTCCTCTGCCTCTGGGCAAAGTCGCTTCCGGGCTGTTCTCTTATGAACAGCTGGGTCCGAAAACGGACACCGGGCGACTCTTTTCCGCCATGAATCCTGCCTTATATCCCGCGTTTTAATGGATTGTGAGTTGCCCAGCTCCGGAATAAGAATTGCACCCTCCGCTGCTTAGGCCATCTTGCCAAAAGTTTCAGGCCCGGGATTCAGAGCCGCCGATTGAGCGCCATAGGGAGACATTATGACCAGCCTGTTTCAGGATATTCGCTACGCCATCCGCGTGCTGCGCAATAACCCGGGGTTCACGGCCGTTGCCGTGCTCACACTGGCGCTGGGCATCGGCGCCAATACTGCCATCTTCCAGTTGCTCGACTCGATCCGCCTGACCTCGCTTCCGGTTAAGAATCCGGACCAACTGGCGGAGGTACGCATCATTCAGGCTCATGGGCGGACAGGTAATTTCACAACATCGCACCCCATGCTGACAAATCCGCAGTGGGAGCAGATTCGCGCCCAGCAACAGGGGTTTTCAGGCATGTTTGCCTGGGCCCAGGATCGTTTCAACATTGCCCCGAGCGGCGAGACACATAATATCGACGGCCTGTTTGTGAGTGGAGATTTCTTCCGCGTCCTCGGCGTACAACCCGAACGTGGCCGATTGCTCACCACGGAAGACGATCAGCACGGGTGCGGTTCGCCCGGCGTCGTCCTCAGCAATGCGTTCTGGAAACGCGAATACGGCGGGGACGGCTCGGTGATCGGACGCCCCATGACCATCGAGCATCATCCGTTTGAGATCATTGGCGTCACGCCCGCCAGCTTTTACGGCCTGGAAGTCGGCAAGCAGTTTGACGTGGCAATTCCGCTGTGCGCGGATCCAACCATTCGCGGCGAGTACGCGCGCCTCAATGTGCCTTCTGAATGGTGGCTTTCGGTTATGGGACGCCTGAAGCCGGGCTGGTCGGTCGAACGGGCATCGGCCCAACTGGCCGCCGTATCTCCGCAAATATTTGAAGCAACCGTCATCACGAAGTTTGGCGCCGAGGAAGAGAAACACTATCTCGGTTTTCATCTCGGCGTACTGCCGGCTGGGACCGGGGTTTCGGACATACGCAAAGATTATGAGACGCCGCTGAACTTTCTCCTGGCTATCGCCGGATTTGTACTTTTGATTGCGTGCACCAACCTCGCCAGCCTGATGCTGGCGCGAGCGAGTTCGCGCGAACGCGAAATTGCGATACGGCTGGCGCTCGGAGCTTCACG
>JBAWAI010000157.1:0-3943 GCA_049589215.1 Terriglobales bacterium
GCCGCAAGACCAGCGCGGCCAGGAAAAATGACGACCAGAAAAACGCCGGCGACAAAAACGACGACAAATTATTTGCCGCCGTCTTTCTCACTCTCCAGAATCCGGGATTGCAACCCACCGTCCGCCAAGGCCTGCTTCGCTCCACCACTCTCGGCGAGCTCGATAATTTTCACGATAACTGGTGGTGCGATAACCGCGCTGATGGCCGGGCAAATGACGACGGCCGCGACCAAAACGCGCAAGCTCGCACGAAAGCGTCACCATCTTTTCTTTCCGCCGAAGACGAGAAGGCAGCGCAAAACGATCTGGCCAGGCTCGCTGAACTCGGACCCGCCCCAAACTTCCTGACCGCCGCCGTCCTCGCCTACGCCGCGCATCATCCCGACGATGCTCGCGTGCCCCAGGCGCTCTACCTCGCCGTCCGCTCTACGCGCTACGGATGCAGCAATAAGGACACTACGAATTGGTCCGCGAAAGCCTTCCAGTTACTCCACCAGCACTATCCAAAAAGCGAGTGGGCAGAAAAGACCAAATACCACTACTGACGCACCATGAACCGCCCCCGCCCCGGCACCCTTAGCGGGCACAAACCGCCCATAAAAACAGCGCAAACTGCACGGATTTGTACGGCTACAGCCTTCGCCGTATGTGCAAATCTCAAAAGATGCCAGCAAATAACTGATTCGGGACGATTTCGGCAACGCGCTCGATAGTTGAAGTTAACCAACTTAGAAACATAGTGTTAGATAGCGTCCAACCTTCCCAAAATGGCCCGACCCAGCGGTCGGCGCAGGCTCGCTGATCGAGCCGTCCTTCGCATCCACAACATTTTCCACAGGAAGACGAGGCCGCCACCCGCGCCCGGCGCGGCCTTCGCGAAAACGTTTGCTCGATTGCCAAACGGTAGAGTCGGGGCCTGTCCCGTCTCCGTCAGCAACGCCCGGTGGGCAGGCGACCGACGGCGCTCCAGATACCCTACTGGATCGTGTCGCCGGGCTCGCTGTTGCCGTCCGCCAGGTTGGCGAACCGCGTGGAGTTATGCAGAAATGCCAGATGAAATTTGCCGATCGGCCCATTGCGCTGCTTCGCCATGATGATCTCCGCGCGCCCCTTCAGTTCCAGGTCGTCGGGCCGGTAAATCTCTTCGCGGAAAATAAACATCACCACGTCGGCGTCCTGCTCAATCGATCCCGATTCGCGCAGATCGCTCAGCTGCGGCCGATGATCTCCGCCCCGGCTCTCAGGCGCGCGGCTGAGCTGCGACAGCGCCATCACCGGGACCTGCAATTCCTTGGCAATAGCTTTCAGCCCGCGCGAGATCGCCGAAACTTCCTGCGTGCGATTTTCAAAACGCTTGCTGCCGCCCGACATCAGCTGCAAATAATCCACCACCAACAGATCAAGCTGCCCGCGCGATTGCTTCAGCCGCCGCGCCTTGGCGCGCATCTCGCTTAGCGTGATGCCCGGCGTGTCGTCGATATAAATCTGCGCGTTCGCCAGCTCCTCCATCGCGCGCCCAACTTTTTTCATGTCGTCGGCCCACAGCGACCCGGTCCGCATCTTGTGCGCGTCCACGATCGCGCGCGAACACAGCAGCCGTTGCAGCAGCGCCTCGCTCGACATTTCCAGCGAGAAAATCCCCACCGTCTTGCCATCGTCAATCGCGGCATTCTCGGCGATGTTCATCGCGAATGACGTCTTCCCCATCGATGGCCGCGCCGCCAGAATCACCAGGTCGGCCTTCTGAAAGCCGCTCGTCATCTCATCAAGTTCCGTATAGTGCGTCGCCAGTCCCGTGATGCGCTGCCCGCGCTGCAGCAACGCGTCGATCGAGCCAAACGAATTCCGGACAATATCCTGAATGCCCTGAAAGCCCTGCCCAATGCGCTTTTCCGACAGCGCAAAAATCGCCGCCTCGGCATCGTTCAATATGTCATCGGCCGGATCCGCCTGCTCGCTCGCCTTCGCAATCGCCGAACTCGAAACGCTGATCAGCCCGCGCAGAATCGCCTTGTCCCGCACGATCCGCACATAGTGATCAATGCTCGGCCGGTCCGGCACGCCATCCAGCAGGCTTGACACATACCCCACGTCGCCAATCGCCTGCAGATCTTTTTTCTGCTCCAGCTCCTCCACCAGCGTGATGATGTCGATCGGCTTCGACGCCTCGGTCAGGTCCATCATGCGCGCGTAAATCCGCCGGTGCGCGTCCAGCGAAAAGTCGTCCGGCTTCAAATGTTCGGCGGCATCGTTGAACGCATGATTGTCCAGCAGGATCGCGCCCAGAATCGAGCGCTCCGCTTCAATGTTCGCCGGCATTCGTCCAACGCTGCTGTCGATAGTCGCCACGATGTTAAGGAGAGTGCGAGGCATCGTAATTCTTTTCAGGCTGTGAATGTCAGGCGCCGGTACTGGAAAACCCGTCCAAAATTATTGGAACGATTATTGAAATGAATTATTTAAACGAATCGTCTGAACGACCTATTTTCTCGATTCCTTCTCTGTTCCCACGCGACCCGACATTCCGTCCGACCCCCGCAGTATGCCGCCAACGGCGAACAAAAAGCAAATCCTTTCGCAGCCGGGATTTTCCGGTGCGGATCAAATCGAAGCCGGGTGCCCCATGTCTCGCGCTTCAGGCATGGAATTCAGGTGCCCCATGTCTCGAGGTTGAGACATGGGAACCACAACCGCCGAAGCCGTGGGGTTTTGAGGTTGGATCATTTGGAGTTGATAACAAGCCGGGTGCCCCCATGTCTCGAGGTTGAGATATGGGAACCACAACCGCCGAAGCCATAGGATTTACAGGCGGCATCGTCACCTCAAGCCCAAACGATTCCCGCCGATATGTTTTGTCTCGCCCCCCTACAGCGTCCCCCAAACTCGCATGACAGGTTTCCTGTATCGACCTTCGAAGCGCCTCCAAGGAGAATGAGACACATGTACCCCAACCGGATCCCGAGCGATCGACTGCCACGCCAATCGTCCAATCCCGTTCCGTTCCTCGCCGTCACCGACGGCGGCCCCGACCACAGCGCAGTCCCGCATCCCAACGCACCGCTCCCCAATCCGAGCGACAATCCCGAGTTCACCAAGTGGTGGAGACGCTGGGTCTCGCGCGTCCGCATGACCGCCCGCAGAAATCCCGTGTCCCGAAGATTCCAGATCGGCAGCAAAAACAAATCCAAAGCAGAAGACAAAGCCGCACAGCCGAACGGAGCCGATAGATTCGGCGTCAGCATGAGCGCCAGAGAAAGCTGCGTCGCACATAGTGGCGGACACAGTGACGGACACGGCGACGGACATAGTGACGGACCTAGTGACGGACATAGCGGCGAAAGACTCAACCGAACCGACCGCGGAGAAGTCCGTCACCGCAACCACATTCCGCCCGCCACCCGCGCCATCTCAGGCGAAGCCGAATTCAAGCGTTACCTGTTCTCCGAGTAACAGTTCTCCGACTAACCGCACCCGTTCTCTAAGTGATAACATCATGACCTCCGCACCGCTTACAACACCCATGTCGACCGAAGCCAGACCCCCGATAGCTAGACCTCTTATAGTTAGAACGCTGGTTAGACCGCTGATAGCTAGATCGCCGATAGCTAGACCGCCGACAGTTAGAACGCTGCTGGTCAGACCGCTGCCACTTACAACAACGCCAGCTCCTCGATCCCTCGCGGCCTCATCGCACCAATCAGCCGCAGCATTCGATCAAGCAGCCGCAGCATTCCATCGAACCGCGCCGTCCCTCGCTCGGCCGACAACCGCCTTCCACCTCCGCGCGCCCAGCGACCCGCTCCGCTCGCCCGAGCCATTCCCCGCTCCCGAACCCGCGCCGCCGCCACTATGGCGTCCCTCCCCAGACAGTCCCGAAAATCCCGACATCCCCCTCCCCAGCCCCGACCCCATCGGCCCCAGCCAGATCTAAAAGCCACGCATT
>JBAWAI010000158.1:0-33901 GCA_049589215.1 Terriglobales bacterium
GCCGCGTCTCCCGCATGCGGCGGAAAGAGCGCAAGCCGGGAGACGAGGCAGGCCTCGCTTCTACGCGAGAGTCACCGCACAGAGTGCGTATGCTCGACCAAGTCCTCAAGGCGATTCGCGGGCGCCAGCGTTTTGTGGTGACCTCGCACGCTCGGCCCGATGGCGACGGCATCGGCTCCGCCCTCGCCTGTGGCCAAATCCTGCGCGCCATGGGCAAAGAAGCGGATGTGGTTGTTTACGATGGCATCCCCCGCATCTATCAGAATCTGCCCTTTGCCGATCGCGCCATTCAGGCGCACACTGTGCCCCCAAACGATGCCGCCATCCTGCTTGAGTGTGACAGCACGCGGCGCGCGTTGCTCGGCGGCCTTGACCAATGCTTCCTCATTAATATCGATCACCACGTCAGCGGCCGCAATTTCGCCCACATCAACTGGATTGATTCCAGCGTGATGGCGACCGCCGAACTTGTCTACCGACTGGCGCGCGTGGCCTGCGTTCCCATCGACCGCGATATCGCGACCTGCCTTTACACCGCTCTCATGACCGATACCGGCTCGTTCATGTTCGAAGGCACGAACGAGCACACTTTCACGGTCGCGCGCGAGTTGGCTTTGGCCGGAGCCGATCCGGCGCAGTGCGCGCGCCACATTTATTTCGGACACTCCACCGCCAAGATGCGTCTGCTCGGAGCTGCGCTCAGCCATCTGCATCGCGAAGGTCCGCTCGCCTGGATCTGGGTGACGCAGGAACAGATGGCGCGCTTTGGTGCGCGCGAAGAAGACTGCGAAGGCCTCGTCAACTACGCGCTTTCGATGGGCGACGTGCAGGTGGCCATCTTTTTCCGTGAACTGCCTGACGGCCGTTATCGCGTCAGCTTGCGCAGCAAGGGCGAGGTCAATGTCTCGACCGTGGCCGAAAGCTTTGGCGGAGGCGGTCATAAATGCGCAAGCGGATTCTCGCTCGACGGCCCGCTTGCTATCGCTGTCGCTCGCGTGGTGGAGCGTCTGCGCGCTGAACCGTCCGAGGCGACTGCAGCATCAGGTTAGAGGCACAATCGCATCAGGACGGATCGCGAACGTTCGCGTTGGCATGGAAAACTATGGACCTCACCCGGCAACTTATCTCCTTCGTCGGCGCGCTTTTGATCCTAGTCGCCTACGTTGGCCACCAGATGGCATGGATCAACGCGCGGCGGCCCGCTTATAACATTCTTAACGCGGCTGGCTCGGCAATTCTCTTCTGGATCGCGCTTCATCCTTTTCAGATCGGATTTCTCGTGCTCGAAGGCGTTTGGACCGTCGTCAGTTTGTGGGCACTCGCGAGGCCACGCGCTGCCTAAGTCCATGAGATCCCGCACCGAACTCTTGCTCCTCGTGGCCTGCTGCGGATTCCTGCTGTTCTATGGCCTCGGAGCCTTCGGCCTGGTCGGGGCCGATGAGCCTCGCTACGCGCAGGTAGCGCGCGAAATGCTGGATCGTGGCGATTGGGTTACGCCCACGCTGAATGGCAAGCCGTGGCTCGAAAAACCTCCTCTTTATTATTGGCAGGCGATGGTCGCATACCGCGTGGCCAGAGCATTTTCGACCGCCAGCGACGGCGTGAACGAACGGACAGCGCGCCTTCCCGGAGCGATCGATGCGGCGCTTATGATTGCGGCCATTTATTGTTTTCTGCGCATGAGAAACAATTGGCGCAACCCGCCCTTGCACACCTCCAAGCCGGATTCGGCGCGCGACGATTTCCGCGCCGGGGGCGAGATTGACGCCTCACTGATTACCGCAAGCTGCGCGGGCATCCTGGGATTCGCACACGCGGCTTCGACCGATATGCCGCTCACAGCAACTTTTACGATTGCGCTGCTGGCCTGGTACGCGTGGTACGAGAGCGACCGGCGAGTCGCGCTCGCCATCTTCTATCTATGCCTTGCGCTCGGCACATTGGCCAAAGGTCCGGTCGCGCCGGCGCTTGCTGCTGTGATCGTATTGTTCTTCGCGGCCGTCGAGCGCGAGTGGACCATCTTGCGCCGCACGCTTTGGCTTCCCGGCATCGCGCTCTTCTTTGTTGTTTCGCTGCCGTGGTATGTCGCCGTTCAGGTACGCAATCCCGATTTCTTTCGGGTCTTTATTCTCGAACATAATCTCGCGCGCTTCTCCAGCAATGTCTACCACCACCCACAGCCCATGTGGTTCTATCTGCCGGTCTTTCTGGTCTCCGCCATGCCGTGGACGTTGTGGCTGATCATGGCCGTCATCGAACGTCTGCGCCTGATGTGGCGCGAGCGCCGCGAGGCGTTCAGCCGGCCTCAAGTCCTCGGGATCGACGGCAACAAAGATTCATGGTCTCTATTTCTGCTCCTCTGGATCGCGGTGCCCATTCTTTTTTTTAGCGCTTCGCAATCGAAGTTACCGGGTTATATTCTGCCCGCCGTGCCGGCCGCGGCGTTGCTAATCGCGGACTACCTCGCCGAGCGCAAAGCCACCCGAGCCAAAATCGGATTCCCGCTCGCCCTGACGCACGCTGTCCTGTGCGGTGCCCTGATCTTCGCCGCGCTGGTTGCTCCCATCATCGCTTTGAGTCATCATCTGGCCTTCGACGGCACAATGCGCGGCACCGCGTCCATCGCGGCCATCTTCGCGGTCGCCATCACTGCCACTCTAGTTGTGCCGGCTGGGCCGCAATTGCTGCGTTCCGTCACCATGTTCGCTGCCATCGTGAGTGTAGCGCTGGTTATCCGGCTGGCCGCGCCCGCTATTGACGCGACGCAGTCATCGCGCCCCATCGCTGAGGCCATCGAAAATTTTTCACAGGAGCGCATTCCGGTTGCTCTTTATCGCGTGGGCCGCAGCAAGCAATATGGTCTGGATTTCTATCTGAACCGTCCGACCCAGAGCTACGACGATAACAACGTGCCGGGCGCGGCTCATCTTTTAGTAACAGCGCCAGGTACAGAGCCGGCGCTTGACGAGTTTATACCGGACCGCAAAGTGTCATACTTAACCAGCCTTCCGGCTCAGAGGCTGGAACTATATTGGGTGGGAGCAAAATAGAGTTAAATGCCCTGCATTTCAGAATCAAACCGAGCAACATTTCTGAGCACGGCAATTCGTATGGATAGCGCTTTTCCTGAGAACTGAGAGCTGAGACCTGCGAGCTTCTTTGTTATGGAAATCCTTGACCTTCGCCATTTCTCTTCCGCTGATCTTCGAGCGCTGCTCGAGGAAGAGATCGCGATATGGGGCAACCTGTTGGCGTGGGACTACGCGCAATCGGCTGAGATGATTCTCCGCTACATGGAGGCGAAGATACTGCCGGGTTACGCCGCTATCGAGCGCGGCACTATTTTCGGATATTCCTTCTTCGTCTACGAGCAGAGCAAGGGCGTGATCGGCGACCTTTTTGTTCGCGACGGTGGCCGTACCCAGAACCGCCTTGAGGTTGAGGAGCGTCTGCTCACGCACGTTATCGAAACCTTGCAGCAATCGCCCGGTATTCATCGCGTCGAAGCGCAACTGCTGGTTCATGAGACGGGAGAGGTCTCGCGACCTTTCCTGGCGCAGGGTTTCAGCCGACATCCGCGCGTCTTCATGAACTTCGAAATATCCGAGCATCCGCAGACCGCGCCACCGCTGTCGCCCGAGTTTGAACTCCGCCCGTGGTCCGAGGAGCAATATCAATCGGCCGCCGCGCTCATCACGGCCGCGTATCGAGGCCACGTCGACTCCGACATCAACGACCAGTACCGCACGGTCGCCGGCTCATTGCGTTTTCTGAATAACATCGTGCGCTTTCCGGGATGCGGCACCTTCGATCCGCACGCATCGTTCGCGATTTTTCAGCGCCGCACGCGCACGCTTGTCGGTCTCATCTTGTGCTCGCAGGTCCGCGCCGACGTCGGTCATATCACGCAGGTCTGCGTCTTGCCGGAGTATCGCTCTGCCGGGCTCGGTTTGGTCCTGCTCGCGGCAACGACAAACAGTCTGCGCGAGCGCAAGTTCAAAGCCATCTCACTGACTGTGACCGAAGCAAATGACCGCGCCATCGCCATTTACAAACGGATCGGCTTTGAATCGAAGCACGTATTCGATGCCTTTGTATGGGAAGGGTGATGACAACTCCAAGTTCGCTCCAGTGTGCCTGCGCAGGGCTAGGCACCCTTCGAAGTTAGAGCTACACTGAATCGATCGCTGGCCGATCACGTCTTCGTTTCTTTGCGCCTGCCTCGTCTTGATCTTTGGTTCTGAACTGCTGCTCTGATCCTCGGCCCTGAACTTCGTCAAAAAAAGAAAGGAGAAATTATGTCGTCTCCGAAAAAGCGAATTCCACTTGCCGGAAGCGAGCGTGCTCCCATGGAAGGCGCGCAAGTAATTGGTCCGGCGAATCCGAACGAGAAGGTTGACGTTACGATCCGCCTGCGCTCGCGAGCGGGCAAGAAGCCGATTGTCTCCGACGCGGAACTGATGAAGCCGATCAAAGATCGCAAGATTTTGACGCGTGCGGAATTTGAGAGCCAGCACGGGGCCGACCCGGTGAGCATCGCCCGCGTGGAAGCTTTCGCCCGGGAGCATAAGCTGACGGTGAAGGAGACGACCGCGGCCCGGCGCACAGTGATTCTCACTGGCACAGTCGCCGCTCTGAGCGCGGCATTTGGCGTCGAACTGAAGGAGTATCAGCATCCCGGCGGAAAATATCGGGGGCGCACGGGAGCGATTCAACTGCCCGAAGAATTGCAGGGAGTGGTCGAAGGCGTTTTCGGCCTGGACAATCGGCCGCAGGCTAAGCCGCATTTTCGTAGACGGGGTGCGCGTGCCGGCGCGAACGCCGATGACGGTAGCGCATCCTACACGCCTCCGCAGGTCGCGGCACTGTATGACTTTCCGACTGGCGTTAATGGATCCGGAGAATGTATTGGGCTGATCGAACTGGGCGGCGGATACACCGCGTCCGATCTGGCCAACTACTGGCAGCAATTCAACCTCTCAACCACGCCGACTGTATTGGCGGTTTCCGTGGGCGATGGTAGTAATAGTCCTACGGGCGATCCCGACTCGGCGGATGGCGAAGTGATGCTGGATATTGAAGTGGCGGGATCGATTGCGCCGGGCGCGAAGATCGTCGCGTATTTTGCGGACAATACCGATGCCGGATTTTTGAACGCGATCACGACGGCCGTGCATGACACGACCAATAATCCGTCGATCCTATCGATCAGTTGGGGCGGACCGGAGTCATCATGGACGCAGCAGGCGATGACCTCGATGGACGAGGCGTTCCAGTCCGCCGCGGCGATGGGGGTGACGGTTTGCGTGGCCGCGGGGGACGACGGCTCGACTGACGGAGTCAGCGATGGATTGAACCATGTCGACTTTCCGGCCTCGAGTCCGAATGTGCTGGCCTGCGGGGGAACGACGCTGGAGGCATCGGACAACAGCATCTCGAGCGAAACGGTGTGGAGCGAGCTCGCCAGTAACGAAGGCGCGACGGGAGGCGGCATCAGCGATGTCTTTCCGCTGCCCAGTTGGCAGAATGGAGTGGGCGTTCCGCCGTCGGCCAATGCGGGCGCGCACGTTGGACGCGGAGTTCCGGACGTAGCCGGCGACGCGGACCCGACCACCGGCTACAACACTCTGGTCGACGGGCAGTCGGGCGTGATCGGCGGGACGAGCGCGGTGGCGCCGCTGTGGGCGGCACTGATTGCGCTCATTAATCAGACGAATGGAAAGCCGGCAGGGCTGATCACTCCGTTGCTTTATCCGAATGCGGCGACGGCGGCGGACTTCAACGATGTTACTTCGGGAAACAATGGAGCGTATTCGGCGGGACCAGGGTGGGACGCATGCACGGGACTCGGATCGCCGATCGGAGCCAAGGTGTCGGTGGCACTTGGAGCGGGGGCAGCGCAGGCGATGAAGAAAGGAACATAGGCTCGGAACGGCTGAACACTAGCGCCGGATGAGCCACATCAGCCAGCCTGCCACAAAAACTCCGCCGACGAACATGGCGAAGCAGTAAGCGCCGTAGCGAACCTGTTCGCGGGTGGTGTTTTTTTGCGTGATGCCGAAAACGATCGAGGTGAAGAGCGCGAAGACGACCGCGGCCGAGAAGTGGGTGAGGGTCAAGGTCACGGCTTTTTCCCCAGGGCGATTTGGTGAGCGTCGGCGGCGGCGATGAAGTTCAGCAGCCCGGCCACGATGATGAAGGTCTTGCCGTAATCGGCCGCAGCGTTTGCGGCGAGGGCGTTGCCCCAATCCATGATGCGCGCGAGAAAATACAGGCCGCCCGCGCCGACGTCGCCGACAAAACCGAGAATGTCGAGTATGTCTCCGCCATTCGGTTTGTAGATGCGGCCGTTCATGCCGAGGCCGATGAAGAACATGGCGAAGACCGAAATCAGCAGCAGAATTCCCCGGACGTAGCGCTTGAGGAAAATGTGGCCGGCGCCGGGAATGATCCAGCCGAGAACCGGCGCGATGATCGCATGGGTAGTAAGCGGATACTCGGGAGTAAGCGCGGATTTTTCTGGCGCTGCTTTAGGCATTCAAGGATACTTTCAGATGATCACAATCTCTTTTTGGATTTTACCAGTCACTTCGGCGCTTGCGTCGCGGACCAGCACATCGACTTCGAGCCGCACGCCAAACTCCGGCAGGTAGATGCCGGGCTCAATCGAAAAACATGAATTGGGCAGGATGCGGCGCTCGTCGTGGATTTCGAGATCGTCCATGTTGGCGCCGTTGGAGTGAACCTCAGTCCCAATGGAGTGTCCGGTGCGGTGAATAAAGTAGTCGCCGTATTTCGCGTTTTTGATGAGCCCGCGGACCGCGTGATCGACCTCCCAGCCCGCGATGGGCTTGCGGGCGGCGACGGCCTCCTGCACGGTTCTTACGCCGATGTCGCGCGCGTCGCGCACCACTTTGAAAATTTCCTGCTGACGGTCGGAGGGCGCCTTGCCCACTGTGCCGACCCAGGTGATGTCGTAATAGACGGCACCCGGCTTATTTTTTTTGCCCCACACGTCGAGCAGAACGAAGTCGCCTTCACGGATTGGAACGGGATGGTCGGCGCGCGGCTCGTAATGCGGATTGCCGCTATTGGCGTTGACGGCAACGATGGGCGGATCGTCGGTCACCAGGTTTTCGCGCGCAAAGCCTTCCATGAAGAACTGCTGAATCTCATGCTCGGCGGTGCCGCCGTTGCGCACGCGGCGGCCGATCTCTTTGAACGCCTCGGCAGTAATCGCGTCGATTGCGTCGCGGGCTTCAAAGTGCGTTTTGATCTGCTCGTCGGTCCAGGTGGCTTCGAACTGTGCGACCAGATCGGCCGAGCTGACAATATTTTTGCCAAGGCCGCGGATCAGGTCGGCGGTTCCGGCGTCGACCATCGAAATCGTGAAGACGATGTTGTTGGGCGAATATTGCATGGCGATATCGCGATGACCGGCCAGCATGCGCTTCAGGCTGTCGAACAGCTCCTGCCATCCGGCATATTGCGACTTGCTGCCAGGCAGAGAGTCAAGATGTCCTGCCTCGATCTTGTGAACAAGCTTGGAGGGCTCGCCTTTCGCGGGGATGAGATAGTACCAGCGGCGCGTGACCATGAGGTCATTGGGCAGGCCGAGCACGCGGTAAGCGATCGGATCGCGATGGTGATGATCGTAAAAAAGCCACGCATCGATGTTGCGCTCGCGGAGAGCGTTCTGAATGGCTTGGAGGTCCATAGACAAGGGATTATTTTACATGAGGGCGAGCGAGTCGCGAGTCGGCCTGCGGAATCGATTACGACGACTGCGGTCGTTGCCCGTTTGTGGTAAAAAACTGTAGTGTCGACGAACGCCTCTGGCAGTCTTAATCCGTCAAAATCAGGTGCTGCATGCTGAGAGCTGGTTTTATTGCGCTTTCGGAGAGCAAGTCGCTGCGCGCCATCGCTGAGCGCTCGCGCTTTGGGCAGCGCACATCGGCGCGGTTTGTCGCCGGCACGCACGTCGCCGATGCCATTCGCGCGGCGGCGGCCGTCAACCAGTTTGGGGCCGGCGTTTCGATCGATAACCTTGGCGAAAACGTGACCAATGCCGAAGAGGCTCGCGCCAGTGCGCGGCTTTATCACGACCTGCTCGATGCCATTGCCGCCAACAATCTGAATGCCAACATCAGTTTGAAGTTGACCCATATGGGGCTCGACGTCGACGAGAAAATGGCCTACGACATTGTGCGCAATCTGGTGGCGGAAGCGGCCGGCATGACACCGAAGAATTTCGTGCGCGTCGATATGGAAGGATCGGCGTACACACAACGCACGCTCAACTTCGTGCACGAACTGCACCGTGTGCCGGGGAACGCGGGGATCGTGGGAGCGGTAATTCAGTCGTATATGCGAAGCGCCGAGGCCGATGTCGAAAAGCTGCTTGCTGAGCGGATCCGGATTCGGCTATGCAAGGGCGCATATAAAGAGCCGGAGAATATCGCGTTCCAGAAGAAGTCTGAGGTCGACGCCAATTACGTAAAGCTCATGAAGATGCTAATGAAAAGCGGCGTCTACCACGGCTTGGCCACGCACGACGAAGCCATTATTACTGAGGCCAAGGCGTTCGCCACGCGCGAGGGCGTGGCGCGCAACGCATTCGAGTTCCAGATGCTGCACGGCATCCGGCGAGATCTGCAGCAGTCGCTGGTAAAAGAAGGCTGGCGGATGCGCGTGTATATTCCGTTCGGAACGGAGTGGTATCCCTACTTCATGCGGCGGCTGGCAGAGCGCCCGGCGAATGCGTTATTTGTTTTGAAGAACCTGCTGCGGAAGTGATGTAGGTCTCAGGTCCCGGCTTCAGTTTCAATTCTCAGGCTGCCGGTTTGCGCTTACATTGGCCAAAATTACTGCAATCCGCCTGGTGCTAGCGGTAGCCGAGCTGCGCCGCTCAGCAAGTTCCGTTCATAGGGAGTGAACTGGCGGTTGAACTGATCCGAATTGATGAGCCGGTCGCGCTGGTCTAGCGTCAGTCCGCGCATGCCGCGAATCGCATCATTCAGCGCGCGCCGCCGGTCGGGCGGCAACTCTTTGAATTGCCGATAGAGTGTACGCGCTTGCTGCTTCTGCCCCAGCGTCAGGTGCTCCCACGTCTCCATGCGGCCGAGCATGCGCTCTTGTTGATCGGGAGGCAGGTTCGCGAAATGCTGCAGGCGGTTCAGCAACTGCCTTTGCTGCGGCGGTGGCAGCCGCCGGAATAACGGGTCGCTTTCGAGCGCGCGGCGCTGCTCGGCAGGCGGGAGATCTTTGTAGTGCCGCAGCCAAGCGCCGGCGTGGCCAGGCTGGTTGGGTAGGTTTTGATGAGGCGGGCGCGGCGGGTTGGCTTGCGGCTGCGACCGGGGAGCGGCCTGCGCCTGTGACGGCCGGTACGTCTGCGCCGACGCGGGCGCGAGCAGCAATAAAGCTGCCGCCACACAGCCCGCAATGTGTCGCCTCCCTAACATCTTTGTCTCTCTTTCAGAATTCTTTCTGTCCGGCCTTTCGACCTTGCCTGTCTGGTCTCCTTGACCGGTGGGCGACGCTTTATGGATTCGCAGTCGCCGCTACGTCGTCCTGAACCTGTAACTCGTCAAGCATGTCGAAATCGGCATACAGGTCATCGTTTTTCTCAAGCGCCTGTAGATCACCAACTGCGGTTCCGGGCTGCACCGGAGTCAGTAGCGCGGGTGGCCGCGTGGCAATTGTTTCGGTCTGCACAAAATAGGATTTGTTGCCGATAGCCAGCGCCACCACAAAAACAATGGTGGCCATCGACGTCAGCCATGCCGGGCGCGAGCCCAATCTCGGGAGAAGCCGCTGATACCAAGCCTCCGACGGGCGCGCCATCTCTTCGCGCAGCCGGGCCTCGAGCCGCGTATCGAAGTAAGGCGAAGGCTCCGGCGCCTGCCATTCGTCAAGCAGCGCCATGGTCTTTTGAAAGTCGTGGAACTGGGCAGAACACGCGTCGCAGGACGCGATGTGCTTTTGAACCTCCGGCGTCGAAACTTCCATGCCAGCGGCCAGGTCCGGCAAAAGTTCCTTGATGTCTTTGCAATCCATACTGCGTCCCTCTTACTTCCCCGAAACGGGCTTCCCCGAAACGAATTCCTTCAACTGCTCGCGCAACGTTTCGTAGGCGCGAAACAGCAGCGACTTGGTTGCCGACTCGCTCAGTTTCATCACGGCGGCAATCTGTCGATAGTCCATTTGCTGATATTTGTGCATCATCACAGCCAGGCGTTGCCGTTCGGGCAGCGCGTTGACTTTGCTGCGAATCGCTGCCAGCCGCTCGCGCTTCAGCAATTGCTCTTCAGCGGTGAGCGAGCCGTCAGCCAGATCGGGAGTAGTGCCGGTCTCCTGATCCGGTTCGTCCAGGCGCACGGTGTTTTCCGGGCGTTCATGACGAGTGTCGCGCGCGTGATTGACCGCCAGATTCGTCGCGATGCGATACAGCCACGTGCTGAACTTCGCGCTCGCCTCGTAACTGGTGCGTGACCGGTAGACGCGCAAAAAAACTTCCTGCGCCAGCTCTTCGGCGGTCGCCGGATTATGGCACAGCCGGTACATAAAACCGACCAGCGGACGGCGGTACTTTTGAATCAGGAAACCGAACGCCGAATCGTCGCCGGTCTTAACGCGCAGCATCACATCGGCGTCAGAATCGATGGTTGGCGAAGTCGCCGGACTAGACTCCGCCGCCATCCGCGGCCCAGACGAAGGCGCCGTTCCGCCAAAGCCGAGCAGACCGCGATCGATGGCTACACTGCTCACATCATTGGAAACCCCATCCTGACCAGAAAGTTGCGCACTGGAGCGATCCGGCCGCGCCAAAGAACTGCCACCCGGTGAGTTACTTACGGGCTTCCGGCCGGACTTGTCAGGAGGGGTCATGAAGAGTGTAAGAACGAGGCTATCGGGCTGGGCTGGGGCGGTCAAGAGGGCGAACCGACACGTACTGCCGTATGTACTATTCAGCGTCGTGCCAACCCTGAATAAAGTGCTCATCGTCACATACGCCCGCTCCGGAAAGGACTATGCTCGAGTTGCACTCCGAACCGGCAATTCACCAGCTGGAATGCGGACCCGGCCAATGCAACCCGCTGGCCGCCTTCATGTCCGCTCTTCTCGGACTTCAGGTCACTGAGCCCGCGGCATTCCGGCTTCCAACCGCAAAGCCCAGGCCCGAGGATTGCTTTATGCCGCAGACGTGGGAACAGCTCTACCGATTGGCCTTTCAGGAACGCGATGCCGAGAAAGCTTCGACAGTCTGTGATCATGCGCGCGTCAGCATCAACCAGCGGCTCACCGAAATCGCTGGTTGCACCTCTGCCCTCGACGAGAAGGAGCGAGAGCAACTCTTCGAGGCGATGCGCTGTTTGTTCATTCATGAAAACAACCGCCGCGCCCCGAACTAAGCCCTGAAACGCCCCCTAAAACCGTTTACAAAAAAGCAAAGTGGCGCGACTGCGTCCAAGCGGCCCAGCTGACGCGCCCGCCCGCACGCCGTCCGGCAAAGTACGATCATCAAATTGATTTCGTGAGACTGCTGCCGTAACCTCAATAAAATCGTCTAAATGAAATCGAGGCATAAGTAAAGCCGATGAGACCCAGGTTGCTGTTGCCCGTTATCCCTTTATCCGCCATCGCCCTGTTGGTGGCGTTCACGTTGTCATCGACCGCTCGCGGCGCTTCGCCCGATGACAGCGGCTGGCAGACTGAGCTCGAATCCTGGCGAGCGCAGCGCGCGACGAACCTTCAGACCCCCGAGGGCTGGCTCTCCCTGATCGGACTCGACTGGCTGAAGGACGGCGACAACACATTCGGCGCCGACGCCGACAATCGCATCCAGATCAGCGCAAAAATTCCGGCGCGTGTCGGAATCATTCGGCTGACGAAGACCACGCTGCGATTGCTGCCCCCGGCGACCGGCTTCCCAAAAGATCTGCAAGTCGATGGTCATCCGGCTCAGGAGCAAGATCTGATCGCCGATGACGCCGAACATCCTTCCAAGCTGACCGTTGGCACCATCACCATCATCGTCATCAATCGCGACGGCCGCTTTGCCCTGAGAATCAAAGATCCGCAAGCGCCGACCCGCACCGGCTTTCACGGCTTGCGCTGGTACGCGCCCAATCCGGCTTATCGAGTTCATGCTCGCTGGATTCCATACAGCACGCCGAAAACGCTCGACATTCCAACCGTCCTCGGAACCACCACCCACATGCCCGCCCCGGGCGCGGCCGAGTTCACCATCGACGGACAAACCGTGCGCCTCGAGCCCGTGCTCGAGGACCCGAAGGCGACGGACCTGTTCTTCATCATGCGCGACGCGACCAGCAAAACCAGCACCTACGGCGCAGGACGTTTTCTCTACACCAGTCTGCCCGACCACGGCCTGACGCAGCCCGGAGAGATATGGCTAGACTTCAACCGCCTGATCAATCCGCCCTGCGCCTTCACGCCCTACGCAACCTGCCCGCTGCCGCCGCAGCAGAACCGGTTGACGGTGGCGATTCCGGCGGGCGAGCAGCGCTACCACGACTAGCGTCTTGGTTAACCAGCCGCGCGGTTGACGGCAAACGCAACAGATGCTTGAATGAAAAGAGTTGGGCGCTTAACTCAGCGGTAGAGTGCCATCCTCACACGGTGGAAGTCGTAGGTTCAAATCCTACAGCGCCCACCATCTCACCCATCGCAAGCTTCACCACTATTCGTGGGTGGGTGCCGCGTCGGAATTTCGAAGAACATTCGAGTTAGAAAACGCACGAACTATCCGGCAGATTTCCAACTCTCATCCACTGGTAAGCTTCGACCGTTTCGCCGCGGGGCACATAACTGATCTCGAGCGGTTTGCCGTCGCGCGATAATTTCAGCGTCAGCACTCCCTCCTGGTCGCCCTGGATGCGATCCTGCGGAACCGGCTGCGTGATTTCATCGCCGTCTCGAACGCCCGCGCGCTCGGCTGCTGAACCCGCGATCAGTCCGCGGACAATGCGCTTGGGCTCGGTCAGCACCTTCGGCTCGAAACCAAGCTGGTAGCGGCGCAGCATCTTCGTGGTGCGCGTAAAACATGGGCCAAAGCCGCCCGGCTCGGGAAGCTGGATTGTCCCTGCCAGCATCGCCTCGAATTCTGTTTTTCCTTTTTCACCTAATTCCTTTGTGATCCTTTCAACCCACGCGGATTCGTCGACTGGCAAGTTTTGACGCCTCCGGTCGAGCATGGCCAGCAGCAGATCGTCGAGCTTGCGCCTTCCGCCGGACGCCGCGCGCACCTCTTCATCGACGACCGCGAAATACATCGAGCCCCGGTCGTAAGGCAGCACGCGAATGCGTGTGTCGGCCCAGAAGCGCGCGGGAATTTCAGAGTTGGGCGTGGCGATGAGAGCGTCGGTATAGTAGCGCGCCGCCGTCGTGTTCAGATCTTGAAGAAATTGCGCGGGCGCAATCTGGCCGGCACGCAGCGCCAGCAGCCTCGCATAATAAACCGCCATCCCTTCCGAATACCATGAACTCAGCATTCCGCCGGGCTTGTCGAGAGCGCCAACAAAAGTGTGCAACATCTCGTGCGCGAGCGTGATTTTTAGATCGTCAAGCTGTGTCCTCGGCCCAAAGGTCGCGACGAACGAACCCGACAGCTCCACGCCGCCGCCAGCATTGACGGGATTCTCGCGAAGAAACACGCCATAGGGAGCGGTGGCCGGCCGCTTGAAAAAATTGCCATAGAACGCGTAGAGCTTCTCCTCGGAGGCCATAAGGGCGGGCAGATCGAATGGGGCCGAGCCATGCCAGGCGGAGAAGAATCCGGTTTTGGGCGGAACCGGGGGATAGAGGCCGAGTTTGCCGCCCATGAAGAAACAGGCTTGCAGCGAGCGCAGGTCCTTTGGGCCGGGCGCAGTCACATCACCCCTGCCGAAGCTGGAGACGCCCGTCGCCCCCGCTCCCATGCCGGCAAGCTCCCATTGAATTTTGACGGGCTGAAAAATAGCCTGCGGTGACGACTGGGATGAGGTCTCGGGCGAAGACGATGATGACGTGTCGAGTTCCGGCAAGAGCAGAAAAGTCTGGCCGGCCCCGGAAAAGGCGCCGCTGTCGGAGCGGAGTTCGAGCGGCGGGGCCGCGCCACGCGGAGCGGCAATATTCGAAATCGGCGCACGGTAGTGAAGGGTAATCGTGCCGCTGGTCGCGCGACCCGCAATCCAGTGACGAAAAGCGACCTCGCCGGTCTCGGGATCGTCCTTGGCTGTGACGGGAACCGGGCCGCTGCCATCGTTGACGGAGAGAGACTCGATGGTCGTGGCGACGGTCACCACGTTCGAGGTAATGAGCGCCATTTTCAGGAGCGGTTGTCCGGCAGCCTTGGGCGCTGCCGTGAAGCTCACGGTGATGTCGATATAGGGAATGCGCAGTTGCGAATCGGCGCTCGCGGGCCGCAGCGTGATCGTGAGAGGCATGCCGCCCAGGTCGGCCGCGGATGCCGAGCCGCCGAAAAGAGACCCGAGCAGCAACAAAGACAACAAGGCAGCCAAAGGCTGCGGAACGGATCTCGCAAAGCGTTTAGGCATAATCTTCCCCGGTTTTGACGGAACTTGGCGCCTTAAAGGAATTTGCACCAAATCAACAAAAACTTAACATACGAGCATACAATTTTAAAAATTAGTTGACTTGAAAACCACCTTTGGGTATGTTCAGCCGGCGCATCGCAGGGGGTGCCCAGACATGCCCTTAGGAAGACACACGAAATGACGGTCATCGTCATTAGCCGGAGGATCGCGCGGTGGACGATCGTTAAGTGGAGCCTCGTCAACCGAAGAATCGGGGGCAGCGGAAATCCGATCGCCCTGGCCTCAGCGTTGCTGCTTGCTTTTTTCGTTCTACCATCGGCCGCGGACAATGGAAATAGCAGTAAGAAAGAAAACGAAACGGTCATCACGCAACAGCAGGCACGAATCGGCGGCAAGCTCGTGCACTACACGGCAGAAGTTGGACGCATCGCGATCTGCGACGTCGAGACCGGAGAGCCACATGGTTATATGGGTTACACCGCGTATCGGATCGCATCGCCGACGCCGCGGCCGGTAACTTTCATATGGAATGGCGGGCCGGGTGCCGATTCCACATTGCTGCATTTTTCTGTCACCGGCCCCAAGCTGGCCGATGGCGTGCGACTCGTCGACAACCCCGATAGCTGGCTGCCTGCCAGCGACCTGGTCACGGTCGATCCCATCGGCACCGGATTCAGCCGTCCCGTGAAGGCCGAGTACGGCGCAGAATTTTACGGAACGCTGGGCGACGTCGCTTCGGTCACCGAGTTTGTGCGTGCATGGCGATTAATTCACGGCGCGGAACAGACACCCGTTTTTCTTGCCGGCGAGAGTTGGGGGGCAGGGCGCGCGGCCAGCGTCGCCTATGCCTTGGAGAAACGCGGGATCACGGTCAATGGAATGGTGCTCATCTCCGGCGGATGGGCGCTCAATAAGAGTTATGGCTCGCCCGCATTGCAGACGGCGTTGCGGGTCGTCGATATGGCCAGCGCCGCTCTTTATTATGGGAAAACAGGTTATGGCAAAACAAACTCTGGCAACGCATCGCCCGATCTAGAAAAAGATCGAACTGCCGTCCGGCAAGCAGCCGAAAAGTGGGTGCGCGAAAGCTACGCTCCCGCGCTCTCGCGAATCGCTGAACTATCAGAGGCCGAGCGCACTGCGATCGCCAACCAGCTGTCGCGCATTACCGGACTCTCTGCCGAACAAATCGACCACAAGACGCTAACCATCACGCCGCGCCAGTTTCGCACCGGGCTTTTGAAAGACCAGAACAAAGAACCGTATATTTTCGACCTGCGCCGCACCAGCCCTCCGGGGAAAGAAGATGCGCCCGCGATCCTTAATTATTTCCGCCACGAACTCGGTTTTCATACCACCCTGCCTTATATCGGGTTGGAGGAGATGGAGCAGGGATTCGCCCCGGCTGGAACGTATCCCGAACCGGTGAATGCGCGCTGGAACTATGCCACCGCCAAAATCACGCCTGAGGAGTTAAAGGCTGCGATGGAAGACGCGAGCAAGCGAGGCGATGGACCTCCGCGACTTGGACCGCCGCTGCCGGCTACCGAGGAAGCGATTGCGCTCAATCCGCACATAAAGGTTTTGGTGGCGGCCGGAATGTACGATTCGTTTCTTCCGTGCGCGACCGGCTCCGAAATCGATCGGCAGTTGCCCGCCAACCTGCGCTCAGCGATCACTTTCAAATGCTATGTGGGCGGACACGCGATGTACCTCGATGCCGCGACCCGCAGCGAATTCAGCCGCGACGTGGAGGCACTGATCGTTGGAGCGCAGAGTTTTGGAGCGCAGCGCGAGACGAGTAAATGAGAGCCGGATGCGCTCTGTGGGGTTCAAATTGGGCGTCGTTAGATTTCAACATTTTGTGGATTACCTGAGCGAAGCTGCCGGCCCGAGAAATGAAAAGATAGAAGAAGACTCATGAGATCGTTCTCATTCCCGAAAACCGCCTTGGCGCTCACAGCCGCGCTAGCAGCCGCTTCGTTGCTCAGCGCGCAACAAACAAATTCGCCCGCAGTGCACGCGACGGCCAGCGACGCAAAATCTCCCACCGATACTTCCGTTGTTTTTCCCGAGATCATCGCGCCTGCCACGTCGCATCACGTGGTTCATCTTGCCGGCACCACAATTTCGTATGCCGCGACTTGGTCGTCGCCCGCGCTGAAAGATGCGGCTGGCGTTCCGCAAGCCACCATCTCGACCACCAGCTATATTCGCGACGAAGTTCGCGATTCCCCGCGGCGGCCCGTGCTGTTCGCTTTCAATGGCGGTCCAGGTGCGTCCAGCACGCCCTTGCACTTCCGCATTCTTGGCCCGCGCCGGCTGATCCCGTCGGACGCGAACGGCGCATCGACGTTTGTTGATAATCCCGAAACTCTGCTTGATGTGGCTGATCTGGTAATGATCGATCCGGTTGGCACTGGCTTCAGCCGCGAACTGAGAACGGGCGCGGGCCATGCTTACTGGAATCCGACGGGCGATGCGGACGCAGCACAGACGGTTATCCGCGAGTGGCTGCGCGACCATGGCCGCACCACTTCGCCCATCTACATTGTTGGCGAGAGCTTCGGTGGCTTTCGGCTCGCCGAAATGGCGAAGGACATTGGCGATCTGAACATTGCCGGCCTCATTCTGGTTTCTCCGGGAACCGACATGTCCGGCGAGGCCGGAGCTGCCAGCGATCAGCGATTCGTCTCCGCACTACCATCGATGGCGACGGCAGCATACGAGCATGGCAAAAGCCAGTCCGTCGGCCGCAGCGCAGAGCAGGTCTTTGAGGAAGCGCGCGCCTTCGCGCAGAGCGATTACCTGGTCGCGTTGCAGCAGGGGTCTGCGCTCGCAGCCGCGGATCGCGATCGGATGGCGGAACGGATGGCGAAGTTGATCGGATTGCCGGCATCCACCATCGCTGCCGCAAACCTGCGCATCGATACACAGGATTTTCTGGAGCAGCTTTTGCCCGGACAAGTGGCAGGCCGGCTCGACACTCGGGTGGCCGCGCCCAAGCCAGACAAGCCGCTGGTCGCCGGCCGGCCGAAGGCCGCCGATGACCCGGCTCTTCACATGGGAGCTTCGAATGTGATCAAGAACGCTCACGTTCGAGACTATATGCGAAACGAGCTTGGAGTGAAGACCGATCTCGACTACATCTCGCTCACGCTCGACGTGAACTTCGCCTGGGACTGGAACTCCGGATCGCGCAAGCTCGAAGATAATCTGCGCAACTTAAACCCCACTCCCAATTTGGCGAAGCTGATGAAAAAAAAACCGGCCGCCCGCCTGCTCTTATTGAGTGGTTATTATGACCTGGCGACTCCCGTTTTGTATCAGCGTTACACGCTCACGCATGCGGGCGTGCCCCTTGATCGCACGCGCATGGCAGCATTTGCGGCAGGGCACACGGTTTATGAAGATGATGAGGCGCGCCGGCAGGTGTCAAAAGAATTGCACGACTTTATCTTTTTCAATATCAGTGCCGCCAGAGCTGGCTCACCGGCGTCACACTAAATAAGTACGGCTCGATGAGGAGACTGTTCAGGATGTCTTGGCTGTTTCAACTTCGCCGATGTCTTGTTTTTTCTTGATCTCGTCAAGATAGTTGTAGATGGTGTACTTCGTCATGCCGAGCAACTCCGCCACGCGCTCCACGGAGTAGCGAATTAGAAACGCGCCCTTGGCCTCAAGGTAGGCGACGATCGCGACTTTCTCCTCGCGCGTCATGTCGGGCGGATTCTTGCCGATGCTCGAAATGGCATTCTGGATCAATGTTTCCAGAACTTCATCCACCGAGCGTTCGAATCGCTCGTCGATCGTTGTGCTGGCGGAGCCGAGCGCTTCCTGCACCCACTCCTGCGCCTTCAGCAGACCCGAAATATCCACATTGACGCAGAGTGCGCCGAAAATTTGCCCCTTGTCATCGCGCAGAAAAACGCTCGAAGACCTTAGTTCTTTGCCCTCTTTGGTTTTTGTTCGATAGTTGAGGAGATCGGCGGCCGGATGGTTCTTCAAAAGCTGGAAGCCGAGGGCATCCAGGGTGTCGCCGACTTTGCGCCCGGTCAGGCTGCCATTCGCGATCGCGATAATCGAGCTTTCAGGAGAATTGAAATCGTGCACGACAATCTCGCAATACTTGCCGAATGTCTGCCCCAAAGCATCGACGAGCCTGGATACAAAATCGAGAAGATACTCTTTCTCAGCTTGCTTCACTGCATCTCTCCTGGAATTCTGGCGTGTTGAACCGCCATAAAAATCCCCACCATTCTATTCGACTTCGCGAATAACTTTGCGAACTCTGCCATCGCCACAACTGACCTAAGCCTTGACCGCAATCCCCTGCACCTCAAAGTGAGCGCCGAAAAGCAGCTTGCCCGAGCCGATAAAGGCCCGGGCGGGAAGCGCCTTACGCTTGAAGTACGAACAATAAATCTCATTGAATCGTTGCCACAAAGAAACGTCGGGGCAGAAGACCTGGACGTAAACCAGATCGTCCATTTGCATTCCCGCCTTCCGCAGAACCGAATCGACGCTGTTCATCACATTGCGCGCTTCGGTTTCAATGTCGTCCGGCACATGGTTGCCGGACTCATCCACTCCGATGCGGCCAGAGAGATAAAGAGTATTTCCCACCAGTACGCCGTCGCTAAATGGGGCTTTTGGGTTCAACTGAATGTATTCGCGTTTGCGCAAATCAGATCCGCGGCGGCTGCCGGAAACGGGCGCAGCGGCGGATGGCGATCTCTTCTTCACCCTGACGTTCTCCTTTGGATGCAACATCTTCGAAGTGGCCGCGGAGCGCGGCGTTTCGACCTCAATTTCGGCTAGAACTTCTGCCCAACGATACGCAGAACGCAGCAGGCAGTCAAATGTTTTTGTAAGTTGATCCCGTGTCGTTTCACATTTTGTTGATAACTTGCTCCTTACTAAGCTGCGCATCGTCTTAATGGACAGTCGTAGCCACTAACTTCCGTAAGTCCGTCGCGAAAGCGGTCGAACCTTGATCGCCGAGGTAAACCATATGTCCGGCAGGATAAGTGCGAACGCTCACGCGATCGAGAGCCAGGCCGCTGTGCGCGATGCCGTAGGCCGCGGCTCCCAGAGTGGCCACGCAATCATAGTCGCCGCTCGCCGCCAGAAGTTGGATGCGAGAATTCCGCCGCATCACTGCCGCCAGATCCTCAGCCCGCGTGCTCGGCCCGCCCGGCTTTGAGCCCGGACCGTAATCCCACGCGCCGTTTACAGACTTGAAAGCGATCGCCTCGTAGGGCGAGTCCGTCTTTACTTTGAGTTCATCGCGCAGATACAAATCCATCCCGCCGACGAAAGCCGCGCTGAATTTCCCCATCGCCGGATCGTCCGTCACCGGGTCGAGCGGCCCCGTATCAGCTCCGGCGGGCAGCGTGAACCGGCTGTCGTAGGCACCGACGACGAGCCCTTTTTCAAGTAACAGCTCCTTGCGAAAATCCTCCATGCTCACTCGCAATTTTTTCTGCATGATGAAATTAGATGAGAGCCCGGTCAGCAACGCGAGTCGCTCCGCAATGCGCTTCCCTGCTTGCGCGTCGAGCCGGTCGCCGGCATAGAGGGCTTTCAAATATTCATCGCCGGCAAAACTCTGGGCCTCGGTGATTACGCTCTCCAGCGTGCTCCCCGCGCCTCCCGCCTTTTTGTGATACCAAGCGGTGGCGGCCATCGTGGGCAGTGCGTTGGCATATGAAATATCGCCGGACTCTTTGCCGTAATTCTCGACGGGCGAGCCGCCCATGATCACCACCCCATTGAGCGGAATCGCAGTCAGACGGCCGGTTTCGGTGAACGGGCCGCCCATGAGCATGCGAGCAACCACGATCGCCCGAGTGACGCCATAACTTTCGCCGACGAGGTACTTCGGCGAATTCATGCGGCCCTGCTTGGCCAGCCACGCTTCAATGAACTCGACCGTCGCGCGGCCGTCCTGTTCCACTCCGTAATATTGTTTGGCATTTCCCGCCGGGAGCAGGTGGCTGAAGCCGGTGCCAACGGGGTCGATGAGCACCACGTCGGCGATATCGAGGATCGTGTAAGGATTGTCCTGCAGCGAAAACGGAGGAACGAGCGGGGGATTGACGGCATCGCCGAGGGCGACTCGCCGGGGACCAAAAAATCCCAGATGCATCCAGACCGACGATGATCCAGGCCCGCCATTGAAGACAAAAAAGACTGGCCGCACCGTGCGGTCTTTGACATCATCGCGCAGGTAAGTAAAAGAGAAAATCGTCGCCGCTGGATTTCCCGCGTCGTTGGTAAGAACCGTATCGCTGGCGATCGCGGTGTAGTGAATCTTCTCACCGCCAAAAACACCTTCATGATGAGTCACGAATTCGCGGGGCGAGAATCCGGGCGGCGCACTGGCTGGCGCTGCCCCCGGTTGAGCGATCGCAGCTCCAGCACAAGGCAAGACTACACAAAGCAAAACCACGAGACCGGCGGAGATAATAGCCGCCGAGCGCCGCTGCGCGTGCGGCATGTTCCCTCTGCATTCCGCAACCGCGTCACTGATGCATCGCATAGGCTCCTCCTGCGGACTCGGATTGATTGTGGTCATGCGGCATGGCGGGCCGGATTGTCGGCGGCAATGCAAACGGCTTGATGCCCAACTCCTGATAAATCTCACTCGGAAAATAAATCGACTCGCCTTGTGCCGCCATTCGGACGGGCTTGATTGCGCGAATGTCTTTCGTTGGATCGCCTGCGATAAGAAAGAAGTCGGAAATCTTGCCGCGTTCGATCGTGCCGAGTTCATCGGCATGGCCAAAATATTCCTCGGGCAACAGCGTTCCCGCGCGCAACGCTTCCGCCGGCGTCATGCCGGCTTTGACGTAGAGTTCGAGTTCGCGCTGCAGCGTGAAACCGGTCGTGTCATCTGTTCCCGGCAACAACCGAATACCATTTTCGTGCAGCATTTTCAGGGTTTCGATCACCTTGGCAAACGCCGCGCGATAAGCCTCGTCTTCCGCCGGGGTGTTGATCGGAACAAACGTTCGCCGGCGATAGCGCTGGTATCCGATCGGCATGTGGTCAAGGTAATCGATGTCTCCCGGCTGCACCGTCCCCGCCCGGCTCAACATGAGCCGCTCAAGAATGACCGCCGTCGGATCGTGCGCGATATGATTCGCCTTCATCAGCGCCAGTGTGTTCTGCACCGGCGCGGAGGACAGATCAAGCGTCGCGGCTCGCGCCATCGCCGTCAGCCGCAAAGGAGTGCGCGTGTCTTCCCCCGGCTTGAGAAGCCAGCCCAGCATCAATTGATTGGTGTGCGTAATTTCGTTGTAGCCATCATGAATCGCCCGGTCGGGAGTATCAAACGCGGGAATATGCCCGGTGACCGTCATTCCCAGTCGGTGGGCCTCATCCGCAATCGGCTTCACCCAGTCGGGGTTCATCGAATTGTAGATTTTTATTTGAAAATAGCCGCGATCCGCGTACCAGCGCACATCGCGCAAAGCTTCTGGGAGCGTGTCCGCAACAAATCCGGTGCGCGCCGAATACTGACTTTTGCCTTCGAGAAACCCGTTGGGAGTGATGCGCGGCCCGGCGATCTCGCCCGCGTTGATTTGCGCCATCAGGCCGAGCAAAAAGCTGTTGTCATTCCCCATGTCGCGCGTGGAAGTGACTCCGGCGGCCAGGTAAAACAAACCCGATTGCAGCGTCGAATGCGAATGCATGTCATGAAGTCCGGGCACCAGAGTTCCGCCCTCGCCATCCACCAGCACTTCATCAGGTGGCGCAGATTCGGCACCCGTCGTTGCAGATGTTTCAGGAAGTATCTCCGCGATTCTGCCTCGCGCCTCAATCACCGTGCAAGGCGCGCTCAACTGCCCGCTCTTTGGATCAAAAATGCGAACGTTGCGAATTCGTACGGGCGCGTTGAATTGATGCCTGAGTTTGCGCTGCTCATCGCGCGCCAGCTCGAAGCCAAGATCATGTGAAATTTTCGAGATCGCATCCGCGTCGCTTTCGCGTCCCTCGCGCACGGTGACCGCGCCTTCGCCAAAGGCCGCAAACAATCGCCCTGAGCGGTCGAGCATGACATAAGTCGGTTCGAGTTTCGCGCCCACGATGCGGTAGATGGTCACCGCAACCGCGTCCTTCGCCCCCACTGTCAATTCGCGAACCTCACTGAGCGTCAGCGTGCCGCTCGGCAGCACGTCCAAAGTATGCCTTGGCGTTTTTAGCAGCGCGGTTGCATAGACAAAGATTGCCAAAGGGCTGTCGTCGTTGACGATGTAAAGAGCAGGCTCTGGGGCAGCAACGTCGCCGTGATCGGCCTGGCTTGTCCAGGTTGCGCGCCCCGACTGCCAGGAGTATTTTTCCGCGACCGGGCCGCCCATCAGCGAAGTGCCGTTGACTGTCCATTCGAGGGGGATTGAATTCGCGCCGAGACGGATCGTTTCGTGATGCTTCGGTCCACGGCCATTTTCGTTTACGGCATAGTCGACGTTGACCACCGCTCCCTCGGTGGCCACCGAAATTGTGCCGACCGTGGTCGCTCCCTGAATCATTGAAAATTTTTCTACCGGCGCAGCTGTGCTCGGAGCCGCAAGCGCGATGAGAAAAAACGGCGCGACAGCGAAGGCGCGAATCGCGGACTTTGCGAAAGCTGCCGAAACCAAAAACACAGACCGCTCCTTCCCCAAAACGAACACCTTTCGGGCAGGCTAGACCATACTGCGGGCCGCGCTCGTCAGTCAAATAATATTTTAAATTTACTGTCTTGACATTGGATTATTTGTTGAATAGACTCGCATCCCATCTTGGGCTCTAGCTGATTCTAAGCGCGTTAGTTGCCAATTCTACAGACAACTGTCTTTGAATTGAGACCCTGGGAAGATTACAAAAAGTCAATTTCAAGATCGCGTTATTGATTCGCGACTGATGATCAGCGGCACCTTTGGAGGGAGCTATGGAACGGAAATCGTCGAGAACTGGATACTCGCTTTGGCGTGGAAATCTGCTGCAATCGATACTTCTGCCGATGGCGGCCACGGCTGTTCTGTGCCTGCTCCCGATCGCCAACGCCCAGACTTCCACCAGCGGCGTTCTCAGGGGAGTAGTCACCGATCCTTCCGGCCGTATTGTGCCAAACGCCGAGGTGCGCGCAACCAATCAGGACACGCATGAAGAGCGCGCCGTTAAATCCGGGCAAGACGGCTCTTACGTCATACCGCTGCTTCCGCCGGGAACTTACCAGGTCGAGGTCGACGCCACCGGATTCGCCCGCGCCACGCTGGCCGGTGCAGTCATCACCGTAACTGAGACCACAGTAGTGAATGTGCTCCTGAAGGTTGGGGCCGCGTCGACCACCGTCGACGTGAAGGTAACCGCGCCGGTCGTCGAGACCACGACGAACGCGCTCGGCGATATCGTGACGGGCGAACAGGTGGAATCGCTTCCGTTGGTGAACCGGAACTTTACGCAGATCATGACGCTCTCCGCCGGAGTGGAGGCGGCTGTGACGCGAGGCGATGAGGTCGGACGGGGCAGCGGAGGCGAGATTCCGACCAACGAAGGAGCGGGAGAAAATATTAACGGCGCGCGGGCCAGCGACATCAACTTTCGAATGGATGGAGTCGACGTCAACGACTACGACGCTTCCGGGGCGGGCATACCGATCCCAAACCCCGATACCATCCAGGAGTTCAAGGTTCAAACCGGCATGTACGATGCAGAGTACGGTCGCGACGCCGGCGCGAACGTGGACCTGGTCACGAAAACGGGTTCGAACGGTCTCCACGGCAACGTCTTCGAATTTTGGCGCAACGATGTGCTCAATGCGAATGACTTCTTCCTGAACGAGAACGGTGTGGCACGCCCTGAACTGAAACAAAATCAGTTCGGAGCCACGTTGGGCGGACCGATCATCAAGAATAAGCTGCTCTTTTTCGGTTCGTACCAGGGAACGCGGCAGGTCAACGGCGTGTTTAACCGTTCGACGTTCTACTCTCCACTTACAACGGATGATCGTTCCGCCGCTTCACTCGGCGCTCTTTTCGCCGGCCAGCAGGGACTGCAATACATTTTTGGCCCGCCTGGCTTCGGGCCGCCAATTGCCGCTGATGGATCCAACATCAACCCCGTCGCGCTCACTCTTCTGCAGACGCAATTACCGAACGGAAAATACCTGTTTCCGACCGCGAACCCGGCGACCGACACAGTTTCCCTGAGTGATCCATCGAACTTCAGCGAAAACCAGTTCATGGGGAATTTCGATTACATACAGTCGCAGAAGAACACCATTCAAGGCCGCTTCTTCACCGCGCCCAGCAATCTGACGGATCCCTTTGGCTTCGGCACCGCTAATGGCGCGAATCTGCCGGGCACTCCCTCGACCACAAAGGCGAACTACCTGGTGGCCTCGCTGACCGACAATTACATGTTCTCGCCAAACCTTTTCAATCAGGTTCGCGTGGGCTACGACCGCATCAGTGCCCGCACCACGCCCCACTCCCCATTTACGTTTTCTGGAATCAATGTCGACAGTTCGGCGCAGAACGACGACAAGCCTTCGGTCACCATCGCCGGTTCCGACAACTTTAATGCCGGCATCTACTCTCCGAATGCACAGGACCTTTTCAACCTCGAGGAGAATCTCGCGTGGGTGCGTGGCCGCCACAGCTTCAGGTTCGGCGGCGGCGTCACGAGGAGTTATCTGGTGAACAGCGGCGAGGAATATTACGGTCAGGTGACCTTTCCAGCGTGGCCCGATTTCCTCCTCGGAATGAACGGCGCGCAGAACGGAACCGCCGGCATCCCTGGTTTTCCGCCCAACGGTTTCAGCAATGTTTTGGACTCGCTCCAATTGCTCGGCGTGCTCGCGGGTCACGCTCGCACGTGGGAGATTTCGGCGTATGGTCAAGACGACTGGCGCGTGAACTCAAAACTGACGCTGAATCTGGGCCTGCGGTGGGAGTGGCTGCCGCCCTTTACCAATCTCGGCGGCCGCGCCACGAACATCAATCCCGCGCTCATCAATCCGAATCCTCCTGCCGGCGGCGATCTGTCAGGATATGTTGTGCCGGCGAATTGGTCGTTTCCGGTTCCAGCGGGCGTCGTGAAATCCAGCATCAACGGCTTCGTTCCTGGCAGCGGAAACAACACCTGGGGTCCGCGCATCGGCTTCGCATGGAGCGCGCTGCCCAAAAATGATCGGCTCGTAGTGCGCGGCGGATACGGAATCTACTACTCGGCCGTCACCGGCAACAGCCAGTTTCAGTCGATACCGGGCCTGCCGTGGGCGCTCATTGACGTATTCTTTCCACCATTCAATGGCAGCGCGTCCTGGGCACAGCCCTTCCAGGAGCCGATCCCGCCGCTCAGCCAATTCCCGTTCTTCGATCCCTACACGCCGAATAGCGATATCAGCTCGATTGCGACCCAGTTGACGATTCGGCCGGCAATTACGCAGGAATTTGCCTTCAACGCGCAAACTGAAATCACTCCCACCATGTCTCTGCAAATCGGCTATGTCGGATCAAACGCCAATCATCTGATCTATTCGCACTCCATCAACCAAGCCGGGCTGGCGACGCCTACCAATCCGATCCGGGGACAAACAACCAGCACGTTATCCAATCTCACTCTTCGCGTTCCCTATGAAGGCTGGGATCCGGCGCAGTTTCTTGGGCAGGGTTCGGAGGGACGTTCGAACTTCAACGCGATGGAAGTCACGCTGAAAAAAAATCTCAGCCATGGATTGCAGTTTCTGGCGGCCTACACCTGGTCGAAAGCGCTCTCTACCGGCGCGACAAATGTCGTGGGTAGTACCTTCGGCGGAGGCACCTACGGAGATCAGAACAACCTTTATGCCGGTTACGGCGAAGCTAACTTCAGCCGGCCGCAAAGGTTGATCGTGAGTTCCATTTATGAATTGCCGAACTTGCTCCATGGATCAGGCTTTGCCGGCAAACTCACGAGCGGCTGGGCCTTGTCGGCGGTCGTGACTCTCCAGCCCGGAACGCCGCTTACGTTCGTCAATACCAACTCAAACAATCTTTTCGGCACCTCGAGCGATTTTGCCTATCTCGATCCCACGAACGCCGGCTGCAATGGAAGCATCGGCCTCGGAGGATCGGTGCGCAGCCGCCTGGATGAATATTTCAACGTCAATTGCTTTACCGAACCGCCAGTCATCAGCTCTGATGGAGGAACGGCCTTTGGCAACACCAAGCCGGGTATGCTGCGCGGGCCGTCCCAGCACAACGTTGACCTCTCCCTTAGGAAGACAACCAAGCTCGCCGAGCACATGGGCCTGGAGTTCCGGGCGGAATTCTTTAACGCCTTCAACAGCACGCAATATAGCAATCCCGACACATCGTTCAGCGACGGCCCAACCTTCGGACAGATTCAGAGCACGTCGGTGGCTTCGCGCATCGGGCAACTCGCGCTGAAGCTCAACTTCTAAGTCGATGGCTGTTAGGTCGCGGATTCGCGGAATAACTGCCACAAAAGCCTAGAAGGCTCGAAAGACTGGAATGAAGAGAACGGCAACACGCTCGGCCGCGAGAATACTGGCGATGTCGGCGCCAAAGCGAACGGCCATGCTGGCGGCGGTTTTCGCCGCGATGCTCGCGTCGCGTTGTCTCACGAGCGCAGCTGCCGGCCAGGCTGCCGACCCTACCCCGCCGATCACACAGGTCGCGTCCTATCCGCCCACAGTTACTCATCACGACGGAACATTCGACGGCCATCAACTCCGCTACACCGCGACCGTCGAAGCGATCGACGTTCCCGGCCCGAGCGGCAAACCGGCGGCTCGTCTGGTGAGCTTTGCCTATACCGCCGATGACGCTTCTGCTGCGACATCGCGGCCAGTAATGTTTGTCTTCAATGGCGGGCCGATTACAGCATCATTGTGGCTGCACATCGGCGTGATGGGTCCGAAGCGCGTAGCCGTTCCCGAGGATCTAACGGCGAATCCAGATACCTATCAGCTGGTCGACAATGTCTATTCGCCACTCGATGTGGCCGACCTCGTCTTCATCGATCCGGCGTCCACCGGCTATAGTCGCGTGCTGCCTGGAACCGCACCCGAGAGTTACTTCTCAGTCGTTGCCGACGCGCAGCAGGTCACTGCCTTTATCAATGCGTGGCTCACCCAGCATGGCCGCCTCTCATCGCGCGCGTATCTGCTGGGCGAAAGTTATGGCACGATTCGTGCAGCCGAGGTCGCGGCGCAGCTTGCCGAATTGCCTCACCCCATCTTGTTGCAAGGGGTCGTGCTCATGGGCCAAGCCATCAACATCATCGAATACCGCCAGCGGCCGCAAAACGTCGTGAGCTTCGCCGTCTCGCTGCCGACTCTCGCCGCGCTCGCCTGGTATCACCAGAAGATCGACCGCAAGGGAGAGAGCCTGGAACAATTCGTCAACGAAGCATGGCACTTCGCGGAAACTGACTATCTGACGGCGCTCTTCAAAGGCAGCGAACTCGATTCTGCGGATCGCGATCGCATCGCCAAACGTCTCGAAGAGTTCAGCGGCATCCCGGCCTCTTACTATCGCGATCACGAGCTTCGCATCAGCAAAGAACAATATCGTGGCGAATTGCTCAAAGACCGCGGGCTGCTCCTCGGCCGAAACGATGGCCGCTATGTTGAGCCCATCGGTAAAAAAGGCTTAGCCGACGATCCTTCGAGCGTGATCATGACTCCCTTTCAACGGCTTTTCAGCGATTACGTTCGCAACGACCTCAAAGTGGATCGCACCGAACCCTACATTCAGGTGGCCACGAGCGAAAACCTCGACGGGTGGAAATGGGGCCGCTCGGGGCCATTCGCCGACTGGCCCTACAGCGATTGCCTGCTGAAAGTGATGCGGGCCAATCCTCATTTTCATGTGCTCATTGGCAATGGCTATCACGACACGCAAACCACGGTTGGCGCGGCAGAGTATGCTGTTCGGCAAGCGGGATGGCCCGAGGGACGAGCGACGCTCTCGTACTATGAAGGCGGACACATGGCCTACACAGTCGAGCGCAGCGCCAAACAGTTTACAAACGACATACGTGCGCTGGTCCAAAGCACGCAATAGAGACGAGCACCGGCGGCCTGGGAGGAAGAGGAATGGCTATGACAATGAGTCGACGCGACCTTTTAGCGGGCCTCGGTGGTGTGGCCGCGATCGGCATCACGCCCGGCCTCGCCTCCTATCCTGTGTTGCACGCGGCTGCAGACGTCGCGATAGATGCCGCTTTTCCTGCGAAAAAAGATTTCTCGATTCCCGCCGGTCTGACCTACATCAACTCCGCCTACACTCATCCTATGCCGGAAGCAGGAGCGGCCTCGCTGCGCGAATGGGCGGAGTTTCGCTCTCATCCGCAGGTCGTCTCGCAGCCGAAGAAGTTGATCAACATCAAAGCCGAACTCGCCGCCCTCATCAACGCCAAGGAATCCGAAATCAGCTACATCCCGAACACCAGCACCGGCGAGAACCTCGTCGTCAGCGGGCTGAACATCGATTACAAATCTGACAATGTCGTGACTGACGCTCTTCACTTTGAAGGAGCGCTTCTGCACTTGCAAGCGCTTCAGCAGCGCTTCGGCCTCGATGTTCGCGTCGTAATGCCGCGCGAGTGGCGCATCGACCTCAAGGATCTCGAGCGCGTCGTCGACCACAAAACCAAACTGATTGAAGTCTCCCTGGTCGCGATGCACAACGGTTTTCAGCATGACCTGAAAGCCGTCTGCGATCTCGCGCACGCACACGGCGCCTACGTTTACGCGGACATCGTGCAGGCCGCCGGAAATACTCCCATCGACGTGCGCGCCAGCGGCGTCGATTTCTGCGCCTGCTCCAGCTTCAAATGGCTCATGGGCGATTTTGGCCTGGGCTTTCTCTACGTTAAGGAAGATCTGCTTGACCGCGTCCTGCAACGCACTCAATACGGCTACTACGAAGCGAGCAGCATGGAGTCGCATTTTCTTCCCGGCGATCCGCCCGGCGGCGCCGCTTACACATTCGCCCTCGAAAATAATGCCACCGGACATTTTGAGGCCGGCACCGATGCCATCGGCGCCGCCCACGTTCTGGCCCAGTCGCTGCCGTACATCCGCCGCCTGGGAGTCGAGAATATTCACACTCACCGCCAGCCTCTCGTGAAGCGGCTGCAACAGGAGATGCCGCGCCTCGGATTCGAGCCGCTGACCCCGCCCGAGTCGACGTCGGCGCTCGTCACCTTTGCCGTCAAGGATTACAAGGATGTGCAGCAGCGCCTTCAGAAAGCCAGCGTCAATGCCCGTGTCTCGCAGCGCTATATCCGGATATCGCCATCCGTGTTTAACGACATGGGCGATATAGACAAACTGCTCGAAGCGCTGGCGTGAGGCAGGTCTTCAGTCGCAGAAATCCGAAGTAGAAAGAGGAGTGTTATGACGCAACCAAAGTTACGCACGATTTTGCTTTTCACGCTTCTTATTTTTACGATTACCGCTGCCGGAGTTTCCTCTGCGCAGCAGACCAAAGTGATTTCCCCTCCAGAGTTCGGGAATCAAGGTAAGGACGACCTTCCCTTCAGCCCGGGAATTCTGGTGGGCGACACATTGTATGTCTCCGGTGAGATCGGCTTCGACCTGCATACCGGCCAGATCCCAAAAGACTTCGATGCGGAGATGAAAGCCTGCCTCGACGACATCGGCATCGTTCTAAAAGCGGCTGGAATGGATTACTCGGACGTAGTCTCGGCGCAGGTTTTTCTCACAGACATGAGCCAGTTCAAACGCATGAATGCGGTTTATGCTTCCGTCTTCAAAATGCCGCGGCCGGCCCGCGTTACGGTCGGGGTAGCGGCGCTTGCCGTGCCTACTGCTCATGTCGAGATCATGGTCACCGCTCGGCGGCAGATCTCAAAGAATTAAAGCGAGGCGAAGAATTAATCCCGCTTTGCGCACGCGCGTTACTTTTCGGTAAGCATGACCACATCTGACGTGTCGTGAGCGCGCGCGACCGCGAGGGTCTTGCCGTCGGGCGACCATTGAAACTGGGAGATATTTTCTGAAGTAAAGTCGGTGACCTGGCGCCCCGTCGAGCCGTCGAGCGGCTGCACGAAAATATTGTCCACGCCGCGCTCCCGAATAATGTACGCCACCGATTTTCCGTCGGGAGCAAAACTCAGATTGTTGTTGTAGTTATAGCTGCTCGGTCCGCCGGCGATCCGCGGGTCCGGAGAAATCAGGCGCGGCGTTGATTGCGCCGGCGAGTCAAGGTCGACGATCGCCAACTTGCTCACAGCGGCCGCCTGCTGATTCTCGATCGAATTAATATCCGCATTGAAAACCAGCAGCTTGCCATCCGGCGAAATGGCCTGCCCCGCGCCCCCGCCAAACATCCGCGGAACATCACTGCCCGGTACCGGTTGAGCCTCACCGCCTTCGAGCGGCACCCTCATCAGAAAATGTGGCGCGCCAGCGTAGTAGTAGACCCATTTCCCATCCGGAGAGCAGACGGGGTGAATATTGAAGTCTTCATTCGTAAGCAGCTTAACATTCGAACCATCGGTGTTCGCGCGCCAGATTCCAACCTTGTTGCCGCCGCCGTGAGACGCCCACGTGAGCACAATGTAGCGATCGCCGCACCCGGAAAATCCTGGAATCCAGCCATTTGCATCGTTAAGCAATGTGCTTTCGAGGCTACCGTCCGCTTTAATGCGTTGCAAACTCTGCCCGTCAGAGATCAGCAACCTGTTATCGCCTGTCCAACCCACGGATATGGCGTCCTGTATCTGCGGCAGAGGTTGCACCGAATTGCTTCCCTTCTTTTCAGGCGCGCTGAGCAGATCGAGGCTGCGCGTGGTTCTGACCTGAACGGTCGCCGCCTCCTTGCCATCGGCCGAAAGCGTGAGCGACTGATATGAATTCGTATCGCGTGTGATGGCCTGTATCTGTCCACCGTTCTTCGAGAGCAGCCCGATCTGGCCGCGGCCTCGACTACTCTTGCTCAGAAACCTGGTGACCAGCCATTGGCCGCTCGGCAGCCACGAGATCTGCTCCATCTGGTCGTCGTTGAAGGACGCCAGAGGATGAACCTCTTTGCCGGTGGTGTCGAACATCAGCACCGCACCCAGCGCACGGATGCTGGGGTTAAGACTGAAAGCGATTTTTTTGCCGTCCGGCGACCAGCTGAGATAGCGAGAGAACTCATCATTGAGCGGCGCGATGCGCAGGATGGTTTCGTCGCTGCCATCCAGATTCGAGCTCAGCAGCCGCGTCTTGCCTACGTCGGGATCATTTCCACGAACGTAAGCTATGCGATGACCGTCGGGCGAAAATGTGACATTGCTGTCGATATCGCGCACCACCATTTGCGGCGCGCCGCCCAGCACCGGGGTGCGGTAAAGATCCCATTCGCTTTGCGTGCCCAGACCCGCTTTTCGAAAGTAGACGTAATTGCCATCTGGAGAGAAAGCCAGCGCCCGGTAAACGGCTGCGGCCGGCGGCACAATCTGCGCGTCGCTGCCGGTGGGCACATTGCGCAGCCACAAACTCCGCAGGCCATTGTCGTTCTGCACGTTCAACACGTACTTGCCGTCCGGCGAGATCGCGGCGTCTTCCGCCTTGCCGGTGTTGGTGATCTGCGTCATCGTGAAATTCTGGAACGGAACCGGGCCGCTTCGCGTCAGCAGCGTGTAGATGCCGAATCCGCCAGCGGCTACAAGAATCAAAGCCACGGCAATAATCGTCGCTAATCCAAATTTATGTTCGCGCGCCACCGCGCCGACGCTCGAACTGCTCGATTGCACAGTCGACGAAATTTGAGCCGCGGATTGCGTCGCGCTCGAGCCAGATCCGCTTGCCGTCTTCGGGGCGGCATTCGGTGCAAGGTTCTGCGCGGGAATAGACGCCGTTGACGCCGCTCCCGATCCCTCTGCGGCATCCTGCGACTGCGCGCCCGGCCGGTGCCCCGAACCGCTGTCCCGCTGCACGCGTTTAAGATCGCTGCGCATCTCCGACGCGTGCTGGTAGCGCAGGTCGCGATCTTTCTCGAGCGCCTTATTCATGATCTCTTCCAGCCGCGCCGGCACGTCAGGATTCAGGCGCAGAGGCTGAATGGGAGCGCGATTCAGAATTGCCTCAAAGACGATGGCCGATGTATCGCCGCGGAATGGCACCGACCCGGTGACCATCTCGTACAAAACGGCACCGAATGAAAATAAATCCGAGCGCACGTCGAGATCCTTGCCCCGCGCCTGTTCCGGCGACATGTAGGCGACCGTTCCAACCGCCGATCCGGGGTTGGTAAGGTGCTCAAGGCTCACCGCCGCGGTCGCTTCAATGCCCGCAGCATCGGCTTTTTGCACGCCGGTAAGTTTCGCCAGCCCGAAATCCAGGATCTTGGCATGCCCGCGCTTGGTCACAAAAATATTGGCGGGCTTGATGTCGCGATGAATGATGCCTTCGCTGTGCGCAGCGTCGAGCGCGTCAGCAATCTCGATCGCCAGCGCGAGCGCAATTTCCATCTCCAGTGGCCGGCCCGCGATGCGGTGCTTCAACGTCAGCCCATCCAGAAATTCCATCGCGATGAAACGCTTGCCATCGTGCTCGCCGATCTCATAAATCGTGCAGATGTTGGCATGGTTCAGGGCTGAAGCAGCGCGCGCCTCGCGCCGGAATCGTTCGAGCGCCTGCGGATCTTCCGCAACTTCGTCGGGCAGGAATTTGAGCGCGACGAACCGCCCAAGAGAAGTGTCCTCGGCTTTATAGACGACACCCATACCGCCACCGCCCAGCTTCTCGACGATGCGGTAGTGCGAAATGGTCTGGCCGATCATGCCGTGGGGACATGGTAGGTGGGATGGGGCGGGGAGTCAACGAAAGCGCGCCGGTGCATGAGCAGTTTGGCATCAACCTCTATAATTCTAGACGTCATGCCGGCCTTGTTTCGAAACCTCCGTTTTGGCGCGCGGATCCTCAGCAAGAATCCCGGATTCGCCGCCGCCACCATTCTGACACTTGCCCTCGGCATTGGCGCGAACACTGCCATCTTCACGGTGACCAGCGCGCTGCTGCTGCGGCCGTTCCCGTACCGCGATCCTCAGCAACTGGTCACGGTGATTGCCAAGGATAATAGCCGCGACTTCCAGTGCACGCTCATGCGTTACGAACTGGTGCGCGACGTCAGCCGGTCATTCCAGTCCGTCGCCGTGTGGACGAATGACAACCTGAACCTCACGGGATACGGCGAACCGCTCCAGGTTGCGATCGCGCGTGTCTCACCCAATTTTTTCTCGACACTCGGCGTGCCCGCGCAGCTTGGCCGTAGCTTTACTGAAGACGAGGGCCGTCCGGAGGGCAAGCCGGTCGTCATGCTAAGCGACTC
>JBAWAI010000159.1:0-3971 GCA_049589215.1 Terriglobales bacterium
CTGCCGCACTGCGCGCCTGCGCCAGGCTTTCCGCCATCGTGGCAACCTCCCGCGCTATCGGGCGGAACATTTCGAGATCGAGCACATCGTGCCGAAAAGTTTTCCCGGTGCGCAGCGCGCGCATCCAGAGCGCGGCACGTGCGATGGGCCCTGTGATGCTCCAGCGAACAATTAAGAGTGTAATCAGGACGATCAGTACAACCTGGACCAGCACGCCGAGGAACGACCGGCGCCAGACGAGCAGAATCTGCGACCGAATGTACCCAGCGTCGTGCACGACCGCCAGCCCGCCGACAATTTGGTCGTCATGGTGAATTGGGGTGGCGAGAATGTGCAGCGCCCGGCCATTTACGCGCACGAACGCGCTCTCTTCATGGCGGTCGCTGATCGCCTGCGCGACCGGCGCGGGATTTTCAGTGAGCGTCTGGCGAAGATCGGGTGTGATGGCGACTAACGCACCGTCGCGGTCGTAGATCGCCACACCGAGCAAATGCTCGCGATTGCCGAACCGCTGGACGAACTGCTGAAGCTCGCCGTCTCTACTCGTGCCGTGATTCCATGAGCGCTCGACATTGCCAACCAGGCTCTCAGAGAGCACCTGGGCGCGATGCTGGAGATCGGTGCGCAGCGCCTGCTTTTCACGCACGGCCTCGTAATAGGAGAATCCCGACGAAACCAGCGTGACGCCGACAATCAGCGAGATGATTAATCGAACACTCAGCAATCTCATTTGGCATCTCTTAGATGTAAAAGGCTTTGTTTGAGTTAGCTCGCCAATACTTGCCCGGCGGCATTGTCAAAGCTCGCTTTAGCGGAACGTAAATCGTTAAATACGGATGGGGTAGAAACGACGGCTGGGCCAGAAACTCGCGCTGCCCCGAGTCTCCATGCCTCCTGAGCTCGCCGCGTTGGACGAATCTCAAAGCGGGTCTATCGCGCTTACACGAATCGTTCCCGTCGAGGGGTCGAGCACGCCCGTGACTTTCACGTTCTTGCTCACAAGTTCCTCAGCCCTCCTCTGATCATCGAGCTGATAGCTGGTCTGCGTGAGTGGGTCGGTCAGGACGAGCTTGTCACCGTGCTTGGCGATCACGCCGGTGAACGTGTGCTGCGAATTCTGTTCGGAGTTCTCGTTAGATGCCCCGCCCGGTTTCTGCGCAGCCGGCGGGTTGGATGGAGTTTGCGCGTGCATGGACGGGTTGACAAAAAATATCGATGCCGCGAGGGCAAGCGCAAGAAGAATCCCGCAACAAGTTCGCTTTAATTTCATCCCATTCTGTTCAGCAAAAGGATGCTCCGCGAAAGACCGCTTCATCCAGCAATGCTTCATCGCACACCCCCACCCCACAATTTCATGACGTCCCTGTACTCGAGAAAAGTGCAACTACGCTGCCATTAGCGACGACACCCAAGTGATTGAAAAGACACTGCCTTCAATGGTTCACGCTCTGCCACCGAGAAAGGATGACCGGCGCAACCAGCAAAATGTTCCGGATGCTGTCCGGTTCAACTCCCGGCAATCGTGGCCTGCGCGTTTGACTTTCCACTATGTTCACCATGTACACTTCGAAAATCATGCGGCCCATGCCTTGCCTCTCCGGTCGTGGATTTACCTGACTGTAGCCCTCCGAAACGTCCGTCGGCCGTTCCCATTTTTCATCGATCAGACCTGAAAGGATGCCGTCATGCCGCATCGTCTTTGCGCTCTTATTGTCACCATTGTGCTCGCCGTCTCAGCGGGCCAGTCGGGAATCGCGCAGCCTGGATTGGAGAAGCACGTTCGTCATTTCACTTTTCATTACGCCTTCACCGTAAAGAATGTCTCGGCGGGCGAACGCCTGCGCGTTTGGATTCCGCTCGCGCACTCCGACGCGTTTCAGGATGTGAAGGTAACGGCGAAGTCCGGCGACCTGCCGCTTAAACAGGTCCCGCAATCTGAATACGGCAACGTCGTTCTCTACGCTGAAGCCGCGAAGGCCGACAAAGAGGAGTACAAGTTCTCCGTCGACTATGATGTCGTGCGGCGCGAACATCGCGTGCTGGTGAACGGGCAACCCGCACCCCAGGATGGCCCGATTCATCCGGTACCGAAGATTGAACTGGCGCGCTATCTCAAGGCCGATCGAGTGGTGCCGGTCACGGGCGTGCCCGCCGATCTCGCCATCGAGCAAACTAAAGGCGCGACAACTCAACTCGAAAAAGCAAAAGACATTTATGAATATGTCTTCCGCACCATGAAGTACGACAAAACCGGCACGGGCTGGGGGCACGGCGATACGCTTTGGGCCTGCGATTCCAAGCACGGCAACTGCACTGACTTCCACTCCGTTTTCATTTCGATGGCCCGCTCGCAGATGATTCCGGCGCGCTTTCAGATCGGATTCCCTCTTCCGGCCGACAAGACCTCGGCCGAAATTCCCGGTTACCACTGCTGGGCGGAGTTCTATATCGATTCCATCGGCTGGATTCCGGTCGACATTTCGGAAGCCTGGAAGCACCAGGAGAGGCACGATTATTTCTTTGGCGCGCATGATGTGAACCGTTTCCAGTTCACCCAGGGACGCGACCTGAAGCTGACGCCCGCGCAAGATGGCGAGCCGCTCAACTACTTCGTCTATCCTTACGTCGAAGTCGCGGGCAAAGAAAATCCGAACGTTTCAATTTCGTTTTCGTTTGAAGATGCCGAAGCGAGGCGTGCGCCACCAGTCACGAACTACCCCGCCGCGTGGCGGGAACGACAGGGAGAAACGATGGCGTGATGCTACAATCTCTCGTCTGCTGCCCGCTGATTTCAGCAGCCTAATAGCTCGGGGGCCATCATGCCAAAGTACGTAATCGAAAGGGAAATTCCCAACGCCGGCAAACTTTCGCCGCAGGAGTTGCAGGCGGTATCGCAGAAATCCTGTGGCGTGCTTCGTAATCTCGGCCCTCAGGTGCAGTGGCTCGAGAGTTTCGTGACCGACGACAAGATCTACTGCGTCTACATCGCGCCCAACGAAGAAGCCGTGAAAGAGCACGCGCGCCAGGGAGGCTTCCCCGCCAATAAGATCTCCGCGGTTCGTTCCATCATCGGCCCGACGACTGCGGAAGTCTAAGTCCAAGGCCGACGTGACCAACATTCGAAGGCCGAACAGTCAGAGGCCGACCATTGGCGTCTTCGATTCCGGCGTCGGCGGACTCACCGTTCTTTCCGCACTGCTTCGCAACATTCCCGACGCCAACTATCTCTATTTCGGCGACACGGCTCGCCTGCCCTACGGATCGAAATCCGCCGCAACCGTTGCGCATTATGCTGTCGATGCGATTCGCCATCTGCAATCACAAGGCGCTGAGCTGTTGGTGATCGCGTGCAACACTGCAACCGCGCTGGCGCTCGACGAAATCAAAGCAGCGGCTGACGTAGAAGTTATCGGCGTGGTCGAGCCGGGAGCCCGCGCCGCTGCCGCTGCCAGCCGCAGCCGCAAAGCTGTTGTCATCGGCACGGAAGCGACCGTTGCCAGTCACGCTTACCGCCGCGCTCTTGAAGCCGGCGGAGTGATCGTAAAAGAGAAAGCATGCCCGCTCTTTGTGCCGCTGGTCGAAGAAGGATGGACTGACCATCCGGTGACCGAGCAGATTGCGCGAATTTATCTGGACGAGGCTTTTGCCGGTGATGCTCACGACGCCGACGTGCTCGTCCTCGGCTGCACGCACTATCCGCTCATCAAACCGCTGCTCAGCCGGATCGCGCCAGCGCACATCACGATTGTCGACTCGGCGGAATCCACCGCGCACGATGTCGCGCGACAGTTGCAGATCGAACCGGCCTCGACATCGGTATTGCCGCAAACATGTCCTCTGAACGGTCCGCCGATTTCGTCGCTGCTTGGGCTCAAGTTCTTCGCGACCGACTCAGCGGAAAAATTCCGGAAGATGGGCAGCCGATTCTTAGGACGCCCCGTTGAAGATGTAGTTCATGTGGATCTCAAAGA
>JBAWAI010000160.1:0-4244 GCA_049589215.1 Terriglobales bacterium
TTATTATAGGAGACGAGTCACAGCCGTTGGCAGAAAAGCCTCCGACCACCCAGCCCGCGAAAACCCAGCAAAAACTCCGCGTAAAAAAAGACCGGCTTTCTAAAAACCTTCTTAGTAAAAAACCTTAAGTAAGTGACTCTACAGCATTCAACCGACAACCCGTCACTTTCTCTACCGTTCTTACTGAATAAGAAATACGCCGTGCGAACCACTTATGAATCCCCGCATAACCTCAGCTCGCCTGCGGCAACTGCCCCCTCCAAACCCCGCATCTGAAGCTCGATCCACGGATTTCTTCCAAGGAGCTTCAAACTATGCACCACAAAGTTTTCCTGCACACTGCCCTGGCCGCCTTGGCGATAGTCTTCATTTTCGCGGGAACCCCAGTGCTTGCCGCCTCTTCGTATACGAACATCTACAACTTTCAGCCGGAAACTTCCACTCCCCTGGGCCCGCTCGTGGCGGATTCAGCCGGCAATTTCTATGGCGTGGCCGCCGGCCCCGGGGCTGAGACCGGCAGCAATACCGGAATCGTCTTCGAACTCTCTCCCCCTGCCAAAAAAGGCGGCAGTTGGACCGTAACCACCATCTTCACCTTCAACGGCACGAGCGATGGCAATTCGCCCCAGTCCGGGCTTGCCATCGACAGTAAAGGAAATCTCTACGGCACAACTTACGACGGCGGCAGCGGTACTTGTTTGCTGGGCAATTCGAACATCGGCTGCGGCCTGATCTATGAACTCTCGCAATCCGGCGGCAGTTGGAGCGAGACCGTGCTCTATAACTTCCAGGGCGGCAAAGACGGACGCAATCCCAATCTCGCCCCGCTGACCTTCGACGCAGAAGGAAATTTGTACGGCGTCACCAACCTGGGCGGTGGCTCCGGGTGTTCTGCAACCCTCAAAGTCGGCTGTGGCGTTCTCTTTAAGCTCACACCTCCCGCGGAAGGCGGCGCTTCATGGACCGAAAAGGTGCTTCACCGCTTCGCCAAAAAAACCGGCACATATCCCTACGGTAATCTCCTCTATCTGAATGGCAACCTCTACGGGACAACCTCAGGCGGAGGCGCGGATGGTTATGGCACTGCGTACGAATCGACGGTCAAAGGAAAGGTCACGGTGATTAACAATTTCACGGGTGCCTCGGGCGGTTACAATCCCGCGGGCCTGGCCGCTGATGCATCGGGCAATCTCTACGGCTTCGCCCTTTCTGGCGGACCGGCAAACTACGGCCTAGTGTATGAACTCACGCCATCTGGCACGAGCTGGACTGAAAATGTGCTCTACAACTTCACCGGGCATGGCGATGGCGGCACGCCCGTCGGTGCCCCCATTCTCGATAGTTCCGGCAACATCTACGGGAACACGCAAGCGGGCGGTGACATTTTCGACTGCACTTACACCGAACAGCAGGACGGATGTGGCGTTGTGTTCGAAGTGGCCAACTCGGGCGGCAAGATTAGTGAAAGCGTGATCCACACGTTTACCGGCGGTACCACCGCTTCGACGGCCGATGGCTCATTTCCGTCAGCCGGTTTGATTTTCGGCGGCGACGGAACTCTCTACGGTATTACTCAAACGGGCGGAAGCGGTGAGTGTGTCGACGAGAAGGGAACAGATCTGGGCTGCGGCATCGCCTTCTCGGTCACGCCGTAGCGAATAACCAATCGGGAGGGTGGGCGGGGTCGTCGGCCCTCCCGGTTTTCGAGCTTCTGGCGGGAGCAACTCGTTCCACCGCCGTGATGACTTACTCAATTGACTTACTCAAGCGCATTGCCATAGGTCGGCACGCCTTGCTGAATCATATAGAGCAGGGTCTGCGCGCGCGGCGACCACTCGCTCTGCGGATACTGCGTGACCAACTGCTGGGCCAGCCCCATCGCCTCATCCTTACTCTTGTCTGACTTTTTCTGTTGGTCTTCCGCCTTGTAGATCTCAATCAACGCGGCTCGGCGGGAAGCGGCGTCGTACAAGGCTTCCGGGGCCGAAGGCGACTGCGAATGCTCTTTTGCATACTTTTCGTAAATGTCGGCTTCTTTGTCCGGGCACTTCGATGAGCCCTGCCAGTCGCCGCAAAGTTTGTTGTCGATCAGGTGAAAGCTCGCCATCTCCGCCCACTTGCTGCCCGGAAATTTCTTCATCACCAGGTGCATCTGCTCCTCGTCAATGCCTTGCCGGTAAAACGATTCCTTCTCATGCGCCGAGGGACGCGACTGCATATCCGACTTGTCAATTTGCCACTTGATGTCGGCGGCGCGATAGAGCGCCTCTCCCGCCAGCGGCGAAGTTGGAAAAATGTCGTACACGCGCCGGTAGAGACGCAGAGCATCCTGCGCTGCCCCGCGCCGGCCGTGGCGCTGGCTCGCGACCTCTTCCGCGTCCACCGCGGCGCCGAAAATTATGCGATCGCCATTCGGAGTCGACGGCCAGACCACGCCCACATCCAGAAGCCAGCCGCTCACCGTCTTGCGGTTTTCGTCGTCATCGTCGAAGACGAATGCGGAATCGGGCGTGTTGATTTGGCCGAGCAGCGCTTCGACCTGTACCCAGTTTCGGCTCTTGTCCAGCAGAATGACCTCGCGTCCGCGCTCCGCCTGAGCCAGCTTGTGCGAGCTCGAATCGGGCGAAATGTAAACGATCGCTTCGCGAATAATAGTGCCATGATCGGCGGCCAGCGCCGGTTCGCTCGCCCATAGGACGGCGGCGGCAAATATAAACAGGAGCAGGCCGCGGGGAAAGGCAGCAGAATACGGCGCGCGAGATGCAGACAGGGAATTCAAGACCGGGTCAGTCTCCGTTCGGAACGAGGGTAGCATGCAAATTTAGATGCAGGGAACAGGCCCTCACGGAAGCCCGAGTTCAAGAGTTCGTGACCCAGTCGGCCACCAGTCGGGGGCGCCCGGCGCGTCCAGCGGATCAGGAATCCCGCGCGATCGCTGCGTATTTACTGACAGCTGATAGCTGACGGCTGACAGCCGCGTCACTTCCGCCGGCTCTTCGCCGCTGAAGCTCGCTTAGTCTTCGCGCCCGCCTTCTTCACGCCCGTCTTCTTCGTGCCCGTCTTCGCGTTCTTTTCCACCCGCAACTTCCACGCCACGCGGAGCGCGCCCGTCAAAACGTCTTCACTCGCCTTAGCCAGGCGAACATGAGTCGTCCCATTCCGGCCCCACCCGCCATGCACCGGAAGAAAAACCTCGGGCATCTCCTCGACGAAAGTCGTCTGTTCTTCGGGCGTGAGCATCAGGTTCCCATATCCCTGTTTAACCGATGCGAGCGTAGCGAAGATGCGCCCTCCGACACGGAAGTCAGCCGCACCCATGTGCGAACTCTCTTCAGCGCCCTCCATGCTGAGCGCGATGCGGCGGAAGTCCTCGACGGTCACGGCATCTTCTCTCGAATCCAAAACATCCTAACACCGCGACGAACCTGCTCGGCACGGTCCCCGGAGACCCAAGCCATCACTATTAACTAAATGATAATCGCCAAGATAACCAATTAGTTACTGTTGACAAGAGTGCAACGGCTACTGTAAACAAGCCCGCAATGACTCTCCCTTCCCCAAATGTCACGATCCGCGACCTGCGCACGATTGACGAGCTCAATCAGTTGCGCTCAGTCGAAAAAGAAGTTTGGGGCATGGCCGAAGACGACGCCATGCCGCTCTCCATCGCGGTCGCGCTCAAGGCGGCGGGCAACATCTTCCTCGGTGCCTTCGCGCAGCATGATGGCGGCAAGCGCGCCGGGCCGGAGAAGTCGGCTAAAGAAAAAACAGAGAAAGAAAAGATGGTCGGCTTCGCCTTCGGCTTCCTTGGACGCGAGCATGGACAGACGACCATCCACTCGCACATGCTGGCCGTGCTCGACGCCTACCGCCATCTCGACCTGGGCGCGAAGCTGAAGCACGCGCAGCGCGAGCGCACGCTCGCCATGGGCGTCCAGGAGATGACCTGGACCTTCGATCCCCTCCAGAGCCGCAACGCCCATTTTAATTTCGCGAAACTCGGCGCGCTCTCCGACACCTACAAAGTTGATTTCTACGGGCCCGAGACTTCGAGCCAGCTGCATCGCAACGGCACCGACCGGCTGTGGGTGCGATGGCTGCTCAGTTCGCGGCGGGTGCGCGACCGCATCGCGGGCAAGAGCCCTCGCAGTGAAACGCTGGACGCGCTACGCCTGCTCGCTCCCCTCGTGCGCTTCGATGGCAAGGGGATGCCGGTGCGGGCCGACCTCGGTGAGGCGCTCGCT
>JBAWAI010000161.1:0-17052 GCA_049589215.1 Terriglobales bacterium
GCTCGGTGCAGGCAAGCGAATCGAGCTTCCCGGCGACGCGCTCGGGTCGGCGGGAGAAAAACTCCAGCGCGTACTGACGATTGAAGTTTACGACGATTTTCCAAATTTCCTGCTTTCGTCGACGGAATATCGCAACGCTGGGAACGCAGACCTCCACATCGACAAGATGGTCGCCCAACAGCACCGCTTCAACGCCCACCTCGCGGATGCGAAAGTACAGCCCTACGAGATGTGGTCGTTTCAGGGATCGAGTTATGACTGGGGAAAAGACGATGTACGCAAGCTAACTGCTCCGTTCTTTCAGCCGAATGTCATGGGCGCTATCGTCAAAGGCGGCTATGGAGGCGGCATTCCAGTGGTCGCGTTCTGGACTCAATCCGTGGGAGAAGCTGTGGGTCACGTTGAAACTCTCCCGCTGTCCGTCTCACTTCCAGTGCGCGTCGGCGCCGATCGCCGCGTGCATGCGAGCATCGATGTTCCGGGCACAATTACCCTCAAGCCCCGCGAGACCTACTCCACTCCGCGGAGTTTCGTCGCCGTGTATTCGGGAGACTTTTATCAGCCCCTGCACCTGTGGTCGAGCGTCCTGCAAAAAGAAGGATGGGAACTTACCAAGCCTTCGAGCGAGGCTTACAACGCGAGTTGGTGCGGATGGGGATACGAGTTCAACGTGACGGCCGCGCAGATGTTGGGCACGGTTCCCAAGCTGAAAGAAATGGGTATCAAGTGGGCCACGCTCGACGACCGGTGGTTCAACAATTATGGCGACTGGCAGCCGCGCAAGGAAACGTTTCCCGACGATTCCATGCAGCGCATGGTTCAAGATTTTCACAAGCAGGGAATGCTCGTACAACTCTGGTGGCTGCCGCTCGGCGTTGAAGATGGACAAGGTAGGTGGGAGTCGCACAAGTATCTCGTGTCTGATGTCGTACGCGAGCATCCGGACTGGCTGATTCTCGATAAGAACGGCCATCATGCCCGTATGACGCGTGATCTCGCGGCGCTTTGTCCTGCGGTGCCCGAAGTGCAGGCATATTACAAGAAGCTTACGGAGCGATTCATTCGCGACTGGGACTTCGACGGCTCTAAGCTCGATAACATCTATACCGTTCCCGAATGCCACAACCCGGCGCATCATCATAAGTCGCCGCAGGACTCTGTCAATGCAATGGCGGACGTGTATAAGATCATCTATCAGACATCGCGGGCGCTCAAACCGGAGAGCGTGACGCAAAGCTGCCCCTGCGGCACGCCGCCGTCGCTGGCGTGGTTGCCATATATGGACCAGGCTGTAACTGCAGACCCGGTAGGCGCTGTGCAGGTTCGCCGCCGGATCAAAATGTATAAAGCGTTGTTAGGTCCGGAAGCCGCCGTATATGGCGATCACGTTGAACTATCGGCGATGACGCGCGCCGGCAATGACTGGATCGAGCATGGCGATGATTTCGCTTCCACCATCGGCGCAGGCGGCGTGGTTGGGACAAAGTTTGTCTGGCCTGATCCTGGCCCGAAGTTCAATCGCGTCAATCTGACTAAGGAAAAGGAAGAGCACTGGAAGAAGTGGTTGGCAATCTACAACAATAAGATGCTATCCAAGGGAACATATCTCCCCCTATATACCTACGGGTACGATGTGCCGGAGGCGTATGCCATCCAGAAAGATGGCAAGATGTACTACGCTTTTTTCGCGCCGGCGACTGACAACGAATGGAGCGGCGAAGTCGAACTCCGCGGGCTCGAGCCGGGGAGTTATCACATACTTGATTATGCCGATGATAAGAGCCTCGGGACAATCAATGTAACTGCGGATCACACTCCGAGGCTAAAGACTGCCTTTAAGCAGCATCTGCTACTCGAGGTGAGTCGCTAGAATTAGGTCTGAGGGAGGCCCGGCAGTCGACCGATCAGGCGAAGGCGTCGACAAATGCTCAACGGCGGAGCGGCGGCCAATCGCGCATGGATTTAAGAAACGGCGCGTGCCGAGCCATGAATGTCTCGCGGTATTCGCGGTCGCTAAACGCTTCCGTACCACCGCCTCGCGTGGCGCAGAGAGCGCCAGATGCGTTACCGGCAACCATGCAATTGCTGAGGCTTTGGCCTGTCAGATAGGCATGCAGAAAGCCCGCATCGAAGCTATCTCCGGCACCTACGGGATCGACAACCTGGACGTCCAGCGCTGCGCTTTCGATTCTTTCACTGCCGCGAATAGCGATCGCGCCCTGTGCTCCCGTCTTAACGACCAGTAGCGGAACAATCGCAGAGAGTTTCCTGACGGCCATTTCAAGGTCGCCAGTACCGGCAATCTTGCAAGCTTCCCGGTGATTGGGCAGGAAGATATCGACTAGATCGAGTACTTGATATAAGTCATCGGCGAAGCGGCCCTCAGGATCGTCGTTCGTGTCGAGTGAGATCGTCAGTCCGGCCGCTTTGAGGCGTCGAAATAGCTCGGGCACATCCGGGCGCAGGCTTGACTGAAGGTAATATGAGGATAAGTGGAAATGCCGGGACTCACGCAAGTAATCGAGATTGAGATCGTCGATGCCAAGCCCACTTATAGCTCCCGAATAAGTCAGTATGTTGCGCCAGCCATCTCTCTGCAGGATGACGCTCAGTCCAGTCCCGACCGATTGTGTGGCTCTAACTCGACTCGTGTCCACCCCGCTTTGCGCGAGACGAGCGAGTGCTATCCGGCCCAGATCATCTTCTCCGATAAGTGATTGGAATCCCACCTTACTCCCCAGGCTTGCCAGGTTGTGGGCGACGATCGCCGATGAAGAGCCCAGGGTGAGCAACATGTCATCGGCTAGAATTTCGGTCTCGGGCGAAAGCTCTACCGGAAGACCATACAGTATCAGGTCGAGATTCAACTCGCCTGCGATCGTGACATCAAAACGGGGACTCACGCGACCGGTTCCGGCTTCCGCGATGCCTGAACCGGGTCTGTGTCATCAAGGATCACGGCGCGACTGAGGTAGCGTGGCATATCGGGATTCAAACCTTTCTTCAGCCCTGTGAACAATGCCAGAAGTTGCCCAGGAACCAATGATGGCACCATGCGCGCGAGTTCCGGAAGCGGAAGTTGCAATTCGATCAGCAGGTCGGCGGCTGCTCGCACACGTGCATTCGCCTGATTTGCAATCACCATAGTTGTGGCCCCGAGCAACTTCATCTCATCGAGTAAGTCGCACTCCGCCTCATAACCTCGCTCGGAGAGCAGGAAAATCAGCAGCGTTTCTGGTCCGACTACCGACTTAGGACCGTGCCGAAATTCCAGGGAGTGGAAAACTTGCGAGAAAGAGAGCGACATCTCCATGATCTTGAGTCCGTACTCGCAGGCGAGCCCGTGGTAAGGCCCTTGACCAAGGCAGACATAATCCGCGAACGTATGGTGCGTGACAAACTCGCGGATTTGCTGAGGTGAACGCGCCAGTATCGGCACCGCTAGCTCAGGCATAGCGAGGAGCGAAGTGCGATAGTCTTCGCTTCCTGCGATTCCGGCCGCCAGAAATTGCAGCGCCAAAAGCATGGACGTGAAAGACCGCGTCATTACTGTGCTTTGTTCATCGGCAGGAAGCGAAAGAGTGACTGAGACCAGCTTCTCGAGCAATTGGCCGCGCGCGCAAGAGATTGCGATAGAGGGAACGCCGCGATCTCTGAGGATCTCGGCCACTTTGAGTACCTCGGAAGTCTGACCGGATCTTGAGATAAGTACGGGCACACAGCGGCTTGCCGAAAATACCAGATCCGGATACAGCAAAATCTCGGAGGCAGGAACTGCGGACGCTCGCCTTCCAGTGAGTAACTTCATGGTAGCGGCGCCAGCCAGGGCGACATAGTAACTCGATCCGCAGCCTATAAATAGCCAGCCGTCGCTTTGGCCGAAGCTCGCCTCGATCTCCTTCACCGCCGGGTTCCGGGCAAGATCGGTTAGGCAGGTTTCCCAACATTTAGCCTGCGAGAGTATCTCGTTGAGGCTGTGGGCGCCCGCTTCGGCCGACGCCCGACCCGCGTCCGAACGTATTAGTGGATCAGACAATCGTGACCTCGATCCCCGCTTTTTTGAGCGCTCGCAGGTCCAATTTGCTGATCGCTCGATCGGTGATGACTTCATGCATCGCCGACGTCGGCACAATGAGAGATAGACTTCTCCGCCCGAACTTAGTCGAGTCGCATACAGTTACAGTGCGCTTTGCTACTTCGACCATTACTCGATTGACCCTGGCTTCGAGAAGGTTTGGAGTTGTAAGTCCATAGTCGACGTCGAATCCATCCACGGCGAGAAAGAGAAGATCGGCGCTTAGATGGCGCAACGTATCCTCGGCCATGGGCCCGACCAGGGAAAACGAGTTCTTGCGAAGCGTGCCGCCGGTCAGAATAACCTCGATTGAAGTCCCCGCCAATTCAGCCGCGATGTTCACGGCATTGGTGACGATGGTCAGATCGCTGAACCCTCGCAGCGCGCGGGCGATCGCCGTCGTCGTCGTGCCCGAGTCCAGTATCACTACCTGGCCGCTGCTGACCATTCGCGCTGCGGCCTCAGCGATAAGAATCTTTTCCTTCTTATGTAACTGCTCTTTTTCGCGCAGACTCGGATCGTCGACCGAGCGGGCCGGCAACGCGCCCCCATGGGTGCGATGCAACTGCCGCAGGTTGTGCAGGGCCTCAAGGTCTTTCCGGATCGTGACCTGAGAAGTTTCGAAACGCCGCGCCAGGTCGGGTACCAGGACACGTCCGTCTCGATTTACAAGTTCGAGGATGGCTCGTCGGCGTTCTTCGTTAAGCACGATCATCGCGTTGGCCGCCGCGTGATTGCTTGGTTCGTCGCGGGTGCGCTTTTGGTTTCTGTTTCTTTTTATAACGTTTTCTTTCGTTTGTCAAAACCATTGTTGAGCGGAAGGCGGGCGATTCGGACCCCAGGTTGGAATTTTAATGAGAGGGTCGTTCGTGAAAGGCCAGCCCCGCGGCCTATTTCACGCTAAAAACGGCCATGCTTTGAGCGGGAAGGGAGACGCGCACTTGGCCGTGGTCCACTTCCGCCGGGCTCCTGCCAGCGTTTTTCTCAGCACTATTCGCCGCGATGCTGTCGGAACCGCCCCCAAAGAGCAATTCGAGCCGGTGCGCATTTTCGAGTGGCGTATCGCTGACCGGAATTTCGAGCGAGCGAGCCTTGGCAGCATTGTTAAAGACGATCAGAAGTTTTTCTTCAGGCAGCTCGCGCACGAACGCGTAGTAGCTCTCGTCCCACCCGACATGCCATTGTTTCCCCGAACGCAATGCAGGATGGTGCCCGCGCAGCTCGAGCAGAGCATGCACGTAGGCGAAAACATCCTGCTGTTCGGGAGTACGGCCCGCGGTCGAAAAAGCGTTGCGGGCATCGCCCGCGAAGCCGCCCGGAAAGTCACGGCGGTCGTCGGGGTCTGCGCCGCCTGGCAGAGCGATCTCGTCGCCATAATAAATTTGCGGAATACCGCGCAGGGTCAGCAGCAGCGAGAAGGCCGCCTTGAGCTTAGCCGGGCTGCTGGCTTTTTCGCTGATGAAACGCCCGATGTCGTGATTGTCGAAAAACGTAACCAGCATTTCCGGATGCGGATACAACTCGTCATGGCGCAAAACGGCAAGGATTTTCTCGATCGAGTCGCCCTTGATAATCACGTCACGCAGCGCGTCGCGCAGCGCAAAATCAAAAACCGTGGATAGACCGGTATCGATGCCATCGAACTGTTTTCTGCCGCCTTCGAAGAAGGCTGTGATCGAAGAGTCAGGGTCGGCAACCTCGCCGATGTCGTCGATCCGCGGATAGACCTCGCGAACGCGCGCATGCCAGCCGCTCCAGAACTGGCGCGTCGAGTAGGGAAAAGTATCCAGCCTGAACCCATCAAGCTGCGCGATCTCAGTCCACCAGACCGCATTCTGCGCGAGGTAGAGGCCGAGCTCAGCGTCGTCAGGGTTAAGGTCGGGCAATTTGTTGGCAAACCACCCGTCGAGCGTATTTTGGTATTCGCGCGGCGATGCGTGTGGATCGACCAGCCCCAAGAAACTATAGGAAGGCGCAAGATGATGCGCCGGCGTTCCATGAAACCACGTCGGCGTCGGCGGATCGTTCGCCCAGGGATGCTTTGGCCCTGTGTGATTGACCACGTAATCGATCAGCACTTTCATGCCCAGTTTGTGGGCATCGGCAACCAGCGCCTGATATTCCTGCATGCTGCCCATGTGCTCATCGAGTGCGTAGAAATCGACGCAATGGTATCCGTGGTAGTCGGAGTCGGTACTCTTCCACACCGGCGTGAGCCAGAGAGTGTTCACTCCAAGATCGTGGAGATAGCCGAGATGATCGCGAATTCCGCGAAGATCGCCGCCGTGGTAGGCCATCGGATTGTTGCGGTCATAAGTGCCGGCCGAACCCGGCGGGCGATCGTTCGACGGATCGCCGTCGGCAAAGCGATCGGGCATGATGAGGTAGATGACGTCGTCGCGCGAGAAGCCTTCGAAGTGTCCGCGCGGATCCGCGCGTTGCAACAAAGGCAGGTGAACGATCGTGGAGCCCGCCGCAGTGTCGACCCGAAGCTCGCCAGTGCCAGCCTGCAACTCGGAAGCAAACTGCAAATGCACGAAGAGGTAATGACCGTCAGTGGCTGAATTCGCGCTGATCACCGAGATACCGGCCGTCGAGCTTTCCACCCGTGCGCCATTCAGATTCTCGCCGGTGAGCAACACCATCAGTTTCGGCGTGTAGTTGACCCACCAGTTCGGCGGCTCAACTTTGCGGATGATGGGCGACTGTGCTGCAGAAGCGGATGCCTGGCTAGCCTCCGAAACATGCGCTAGCAAGCAAGGCGCCAGCGCCAGCAGGCATCCGATGAGCAGCGACAGTGCGAAGGCTCGTTTGTCGTTCATGGCGGGTACTGGCATGGCAGGCACTTGCAAACCCCGCTGCGGCGAGGCACCGAGCTACTCGGGACAAACAAATCAACAAAGACCAGCGAGGACGTATCTCGGTTCCGAGGCTCCCAGACTCAAGCAAAGCAGAGACGACCGACCACCTCGGTCAGGCGTCTCCCGCTTCATAATCTAGAAGGTTACACGGAATGCAAGTTCAAGCTCTCGATTGGTGGGCGAGAGCCGAGCTGTTGTTAACTGACCGAAGTCGCCGTTGTTGTAATTGCTATCGGGATCCTGGAACTGAGGGGTATTGGTCAGGTTATAGACCTGGGCCCTGAGCTCTGTCTTCACGCGTTCGGTCACGCTGAAGGTCTTGAAGATCGAGCTATCCCAGGTGTGCGTTCCCGGTCCGGCAAAGTAGTTGCGTGCCAGATTTCCGACCAGCCCGACGGGAGCCGTGAATGCGCCCGGAGGACAGGCTATCCAGACGTTCCACGAGACGTCGAGTCTGCATCCGCCATGGTAATCGGGACGGCCATTCGGACTGTTCGGCGCACCTTGAATGTCCATCGGAGTGCCGCTTTGCAGGATGATGATGTTGTTCCACTGCCATCCGCCAACGATGTAATCGAGTCCCTTTGGCATGTCGTGGCCGAAGCTTTTCCCCCGCCCGAAGGGCAGTTCATAGAGGACGCTGGCGGCAAACAGGTGACGCTGATCGCTGTCCGAGTTGCCGTATTGATAGTTCAGCAGCGGCGTTCCGTTGGCGCCGACCACCACGCCGTTGGGAGCCGTGCTAAGTGTATCGGCGGAGTTGTCAAGCGAGTGCGACCAGGTGTACGCGATGGTCAGCAAAAGTCCGTGATCCATGGCGCGAATCAAACTGGTCTGCAGAGCGTTGTAGTTTCCGCTGCCGATGGTTGCGTATTCGTTGATCGCGCCCACGCCAGCTGGGTTAACAGTGCCGCCCGCCGGAAACCATTGCGTGCCCGAACCAATAGCAGTCTGATTGGCATTAAACGGAGTTGCCAGATTTCCAACCTTCGTCCCAACATAACCCAGCTTCCATACAGTCTTAGGGTCAAAGGAATGCTCAATCTGAACATTCCATTGCTGAATGTGCGAGTTCTTGCTGTTCTTCGGCCAGTAAACTACGTTGTCGGCGGAGGTCACAGCATTCGGATTGATGCCGATTTTCGGGGGCAAGGCTGTCGTAGCGACCGTCGGGTCGGTGCTCCCGAGCGCCCCCTGACCCTGGAACGTGACGCGGTAGCCGCTATTATCCCCGGCCTGTGTGCCCAAGCAATCCACTCCACTCGTGGAGTTGTTGCAGGCGTAATAGGTCTGGCTGCCATTGAAGTCGGGATTCTCGGAAAGCTCGTTACCCACACCGCCGCGGTCGAGGTAATAGAAGAGGCCGTAGCCACCATGGAGCACGGTTTTGCCGGTACCGAACATGTCCCAGGCAAATCCGATTCGCGGACCGAAATTATGCTTCGGAGTGTCGATGAGAGAATCGTTGTATCCACTCCCCGTGCCCGCCTCGATCAGCTCCCCCGTGGAGGGATTGAAATTCGACATGTGGTTGCTGGCTTCTTTCGGCCAGGTGAAGAGGTCGTAGCGCAGGCCGATGTTCAACATCAGCCTATGGCTGACCTTGTAGTCATCCTGCGCATAGAAGCCGTTCTCCCAACTGCGCGTCTGGTAGAACCCGCTGAACGCTCCAACGGTGTAAGCACCCATGAAGCCGGCCAGCACCTCAGAGTCCTCGTAGCCCGTGAAGGTTCCGTGGGCTGAGGTCGCGGTGGGCATGCCGCCGTAGTCGCCGTCATCGATCCAGAAATAACCCTTGGCGCTATTACCCTGCGTCCAATTCACGTCGCGGTGAATGATGCTGGCGCCAAACTTGAAGTTATGTTTCCCTTTGCTCCAGGTCACCGAATCGGTGAACTGCTGGGTTGGCTCGACAATAAGGTAAGGGCCACCGTCGCCGACGTAGCTCATATTTCCATACCAACCACCGATGATCGGCATGCCGCCGAGTAATGGAGAGGTGTTGGCGTTGACAATTCCGAGGCTCTGGGCCAGCGGAACGCTGCTATCCGGCTGCAAGTAACCGTAATACGGCCGCGAATAGCCGTAGTGGAATTCATTGATCACGGTATTACTGATCGTGCGGGTATAGCCCACGGCGACCTGACGCGGATGCTGCGGGTTGGTGCCGTTACCGGAGGGCAGGAAGTGAGTGGCGTCCACCAGGAACGGCGTGTTCTGGAGGAGATCCTGTCCCAGACTATAGCGGGCAAAGATGCTGTCCTTGGACGTGAGCACGAAGTCCACGCGCGCATCATAGTCGTCCTGGGTTGTAAGGTTCTGCTGCGGCGCCTGGAAGTCGAAGCCGTTGCCGGGGATGTTAGGGTTGGCAATATTGGGATTCGGGAACGCATTCAGGTAATTCAAGCCGGCCATCACCTGGTTGGCGGTCGGAATCATGTTGATGTTGGGGCCGGGCGCATGCGCTGAAGTATCCCAGCCAAAAGGCAAACATGTTTGTGGATCGAAGACGTAGCCCATGCCTGCGTTGAAGGCTCCGCTGTCGAGGCCCGACATCGCGGCGGTGCAAGCTGGCGTCAAGCTGTGGTTGTTGAACGGCAGGCTGGTCGCGGTGGCCGTGCCACTCGGAGATAGCAGTTCGGTGAAATTACCGGTTCGCATCAGGGCCGTCGGTACGCGAGTTTGAACCAATCCCGCTGGTACATCCTGCCGCCAACCCTGGTAATCGAGGAAGGCGAATATCTTGTTCTTCCAGATCGGTCCACCCAGCGACGCGCCAAACTGATTGCGGCTCAACTCGGGTTCGACGGGATTGCCAAAGGTGTTGGCAGCGCCCTCCCTGGACCGGTTAAACCAGTAAACTGCGCCATGAATGTCGTTGGTGCCCGACTTGGTCGCAACCTGCACCACGCCGCCACCCGAGCGTCCAAACTCGGCGGGCGGGGTACTGGTCGTTGTCTTGAACTCGCTGATGTCTTCGATCGCCGGAAAAATTACCAGCGTGTTAACCATGGAATCGTTATTGTCGATTCCGTCAATCATGAAGTTATTGCTCTGGGGGCGAAGTCCGTCGACGGCCAGGGCCGCGCCGCCGGATTCGGCGTTGCGCCAGGTTTCCGCGTTGTTGTTCGGCGCACTGGCGTTATTCGAGTACTGGCCGCGGCTCACGCCCGGCGTCAACAGGGCAAGTACCGTAAAGTTGCGCCCGTTGAGCGGCAGATCCACTACTTGCTGCCCTTGAATGACTTCGCCGACGCTCGACGTTGACGTATCCACCAGCGGCACGTCGCCTGTAACGTCAACCACCGTGCTGGCCGAACCCGTCTCAAGCTTCAGGCTCAACTCGAGAACCTGGTCAACTTCCAGGGCAAAGTCGGCAGTTGAGGACTTAAATCCTTCCTGCTTTACCTCGAGATGGTATTTGCCGACCGGCAGCGCGTTGAAGCCATACTCGCCGGAGGCGCTGGTCTTCGTCGTTATTGTCTGGTCGGTTCCGGCATTGGTCACACTGACGGTCGCCCCCGACAGCACGGCACCCGAGGGATCCGTGATCGTGCCCGTGACGCGAGCGGTATCGCTCTGGGCTGATGCCGCAGCGGTGAGGCAGAGCACGACGAGCAGTACTGTAAAGAACCTGATCCTCATATTTCCTCCAAGGCGGGCGTGACGGGAAGCGGCTTTATGCACGGCGGCTCTCTCCATTCGGATCGGAAGCATTCCTGCGTTTATTGGCACAATTCCGGCGGTTCAATGTCGTTTCTGTAACGAACTGAGTGCGCAAACTAGAGTGGGAAAGCAAAGCATCGGGACACACGAAATCCTCGACGCCAGATTTGAGTCTGCAAGTTTTAGTACAAAGCAGGTGCGCAAGGGAGTTTCATTAGGTTTTAAACGGTTACAGGAGTAAAATGCAGAAGCTGCAACACGATACGTTTATTGTTACGTCACTGTTAAATGGCTGTGACACGCACCCTCGCCGCCGGTCCCGATCGCTTCTACCAACAAATAGATCACATTATTAAAAGTCATAGTCTCCGCGGATCGGAATCCCTTTGCAAACTCCTGCAATATTTGGCGAAGCAGTCCCTCGATCATCCCGACGCTCCGCTTAAGGAATATCAGATTGCCACCGAGGTCTATGGCCGCCATGCCGACTTCGACCCGCAGTCCGATTCAACCATCCGCGTACAGGCCGGCAGGCTTCGTCTGAAGCTGGCCGAGTATTACGCCACCGAGGGCGCTAACGATCCCATTGTCGTGCGGATTCCGAAGGGCAGCTATCACCTCGTGTTTGAGCCCAGACCAGCGGAGCCGCAGCCGCAGATTGTTCCCATGAAAGCGCCGCCGGCTTCGGCCAGTCAGCCGCAAGCCGTACCTGTCCGCTGGCGGATTGCCGTGGTCACCCTGCTCGCGGGCCTGATCGTTGCCGTAGTCATGCTGGTCAGTTTGCTGTGGACGCGCAAGCAGGCTGATGCCGCGCCCGGCACGGGCGTCGCGCGGCCGGTCACCGGGCCCCTGGCCGAATTCTGGCGACCTTTCACATCCGCATCCGAGGAGCCGTGGGTCATCTTCAGTAACGCCGCCTTCACCGGTCGGCCGGAAACCGGCATGCGCTACTACAGTTCCAGCCGGGATTCCAAAACCGCCGTCTATGATCACTACACGGGAGTGGGCGAGGTGCTGGCCGTGCACTCGCTCGACGAGGCCTTTGGTAGCCTGGGACACAAACTTCGCGTGAAGCGCGGCAGCCTGTTCACACTCGACGACGCCAACAATGCGAATCTGATCTTTGTGGGCTCGCCTTCGGAGAACCTCTCGCTGCTCGATATTCCCGGCACTCAGGAATTTGTTTTTCAGCGCGTGACGTCGGGTGTCCGCAAGGGGGATCTTTCGATTGTGAGCCGCCATCCGAAGCCGGGGGAGGCGACCGTGTATCTCGCTAGCCCGTCAAACGCCTCCCTGACCGAAGATTACGCAGTGGTGGGCTTGGTCTCGGGAGTCAGTCCGGGGCGGTTCGTCATGATTCTGGCGGGCACCACGACTTTTGGCACCCAGGGCGCCGTCGAATTTGTCTGCCGGCCGGATTCGGTGCAGAAGATTATGCAGGAGATGCCGGAATCCAAGTCAGAGGTAAAGCCCTTCGAGGCGCTCGTGCGAGTCAAGATCGCGCGCGGTGTGCCGCTCGAAACCGAACTGATCGCGGTGCGGCCGCGCTAAGCGGTCTCGACCGACAACTCACAACTTTGCCGGCACCGCATTACCGGGCAATGAACCACTCGGCTGGCGCGCATCGTAAAGGTCTTCCACGCGCTGCGTGAGCCCGGCCGCCAATAGAAAAAAGATTCCGCCGGCTACCACCGCCGAAAGCCGGTTATTGTTCAGCAGGTGCGCCATCACCCACCCGAACACCAGCGATGCGGTGATCTCGGGAATCACAATAAAGAAGTTGAAAATCCCCATGTAGACGCCGGTTTTGCCATGCGGCAGAGAGCCGGCAAGAATCGAATAAGGCATCGACAGCGTGCTGGCCCAGGCAATCCCAACCCCGGCCATGGAAATTAAAAGCAGGTACTTGTCGTGCACCATCGCAACCGAGAGCAGTCCCAGGCCGCCAGCAATCAGGCAGAGGCTGTGCGTGTTCTTGCGCCCGAAGCGCTGGGCAAGCGAGGGCAGAAGAAAAGAGAATCCGAAGCACACCAGCGAATACGCGCCAAAACAGATTCCAGCCCACTCGACGCCCGCCGAGTAGAGAGGTGAATTCGTATCAGGCGCGCCGAATACGTTGCGCGCGACGGCCACCGGAAAATAGAGCCACATGCAGAACAATCCCATCCAGGTGCAGATCTGCACCCAGGCCAGTTGCCGCATCGTACGCGGCATTTCACGGATTGAGACCAGAATTTCTCTCGCGCTCGTCATCAGGCCATGATGCTCGGCCTTTTGTTTCTGAAACTCGGCAAGATTGTCTGGTGGATATTCCTTGGTGGTGAAGATCGTCCAAAGCACCGCGCCCAGAAATGCCGCCGCTCCAATATAGAAAGAAAGCCGCACTGTAAACGGAATGCTTGCAGCGCCCCGATTCGCCACGTGAAAAACATTGGTGAGCAAATACGGCAAAGCCGAAGCAACGACCGCCCCGAGTCCGATGAAAAGACTTTGCATGGCGAAACCGCGCGTGCGCTGAAATTCCGGCAGCAGGTCGGCGACGAAAGCGCGGAACGGCTCCATGCTGATGTTGATGGACGCATCCAGCACCCAGAGCAGCCCCGCGGCCATCCACAGCGCCGAACTGCGCGGCATCAGTATCAAAGCGGCCGAACTGAGAAGCGCGCCTGATAAAAAATAAGGACGACGCCGTCCGAGCCGGCCCCAGGTGCGGTCGCTGGCATGTCCGATGATGGGCTGTACGATCAATCCGGTGAGAGGTGCGGCCAGCCAAAGAATGGGAATCTGGTCGGCCCGCGCCCCCAGGTATTCATAGATGGCGCTCATGTTCGCCATCTGCAATCCCCAGCCAAACTGGATGCCGAGGAAACCAAAACTCATATTCCAGATTTGCCAAAAACTGCGCGGAGGCTTGTCCATGCGGATTCCATAATACTCATCAACTCTTCGCCCGTCATTTTCTTTGCTCGCGGTCGCGCTGGAGCTGCATCTCGTGAATCGCACGGCGTCAGTTGTCACCTGCATCCACGGGAGACGACCGAATGGTCGCGTTGCGATACGAGTAAACCAACCGGACGCCGACGGTTCTTCCATATACTTCTCATGTGCCTGCCAAACCTCTTCGCGCAGCTGATACTTCCCAATTGATCGACGATGCCGGTCTGGCTGGCGCGGATCTGCTGGCGCCTTTGCGGCGGTATTGGGGGTATGACTCGTTTCGTCCCAAGCAGGAGAATGTGATTCGGAGCCTGCTTGGGGGACATGATACTTGCGCGGTCATGCCGACCGGGGGCGGGAAGTCGCTTTGCTATCAGCTTCCGGCGGTAATTTCGGGGAAGACGGTGGTGGTGGTGTCGCCCTTGATTGCGCTGATGCAGGATCAGGCGGCGCAACTGGCGCAGATGGGGATTTCAGCCGCAGCGCTGAATAGTTTTTTGGATCCGGCGGAGCGGCGGCGGGTGATGGCGCGCGCTTGCGCGGGGGAGTATCGGCTGGTGTATTTGTCGCCGGAGCGTTTGGCCGCGGAAAACACTTTTGATTGGCTTGCCAATGTTCCGGTGGGATTTTTTGTGGTGGATGAGGCACATTGTATTTCGGAGTGGGGTCATGAGTTTCGTCCCGATTACCGGCAGTTGAGCCGGCTGCGGACGCGGTTTGCAGGGGTTCCGATCGCGGCGTTTACGGCGAGCGCGACGCGGCAGGTGCGGCATGACATCTTGAAGCAGTTGTCGATGCGCGAGCCTCATCTTTATATCGCCAGCTTTCATCGGCAGAATTTGAATTATGTGGCGCAGGAGTGCGAACCGCAGACGCAGATGGCGCTGCTGGGGCGGGCTTTGCGGCACTACATGGCTGCTCCTTCGCCGTCCGGATCGCCGCCGGGAAACGTGATTGTTTATGCGCCGACGATCAAGCGCGTTGAGGAAACGATTGAGTATCTGGAGGAGATCGGCATTGCGGCGATTCCTTATCACGCGAAGCTGGAAGCGGCGACGCGCCGGGAGAACCAGGAACGGTGGATGTCAGATGAGGTGCGCGTGCTGGTGGGGACGATCGCGTTCGGGCTGGGGATTAATAAACCATCGGTGCGGGCGGTGATTCATCTCTCGCTCCCGAAGTCGATCGAACAGTATTACCAGGAGGCGGGACGGGCGGGGCGCGATGGCAGGCCGGCGGACTGTGTTTTGCTTTGGCAGAAGCGGGATCACGTGCTGCTGGAATATTTCATCGGCAAGATTGAGGACGACGCGGAGCGGGAGCGGTCATGGGAGCGCAAGCGGATTGTTTCGCGGTTCGCGGATTCGCGCGGGTGCCGCCAGCGGACGATTTGTCTGCATTTTGGCGAGACTCCGAAGTGGGCGACCTGCGGCGGGTGTGACAACTGCGGCGTGCGGCCGGACTGGCTGGCGGATGCACCGGTGGAGATCGATCGCTACGCTCGGGATGACAAGACTGTAAAGCGCAGGAATGCGAGACGGCGGGATTTGCAGGAGGTGCCGGATTTCTTGCACTCCGCGGCCGGGGAGGTTGGAGTTGCTCGCCCCGATGACGCAGAGCTGGCGGATTATTTGCGGGAGTGGCGGCGGGAGATTGCTCGCGAGAAGAAGGTGCCCGCATTTGTGGTGATGCATGACTCGACGATGGAGGAACTTTGCCGGAAGCGGCCGTCCACCATCGCCGAGTTACTGCACGTGCGCGGGATTGGCGAGCACAAGGCGGAGGTCTATGGAGCGGAGATATTGCAGGCACTGCGAAATTTTGCGGACGGGACGCGGGCCGCTGCGGGAACGCGATCGCGCGCGAACGCTCCGGAAGAGGAGACGCTCCGCTTGTTGAACGAAGGGCGGACGCTGGAGGAGATTGCGCGGATTCGGGCGCGGCAAATTTCGACTGTCATTGGGACCGTGGCTGGATTGATTGAACTGGGCCGGGTGAAACTGGACGAGCGATGGATTTCACCCGGAGCAAGGCCGCTGATTGAAGAGGCTTGCCGGGCGCATGGGTTCGAGAGCTTGCGCGAGATTAAGGATGCGGTGCCGGCTTACGTCACCTTCAACGATATTCGGCTGGTGGTCTCGGCAGTTAAGACTGTTAAGTAAGTGCCTGGCATCATAATCCGACGATGACAAACCGACTTGACTCCGCCCCGGTCGTCGTTTTCCACGCTGAACCGTTCTTCCCGCGCTATCCACCGTGCTCTACGCGGGGCTTCCCACTCATTCGTAGCGCAGGCTTTCCACGGGATCCAACTGCGCGGCTCGAGTGGCCGGGATTGTTCCGAAGATTATGCCGACTAGCGACGAGACTACGATCGCGATGATCGCGCTGAGGCCGCTGATTGGAATCCGGTACTCGGTCAGGAAACGGATTGAAAACGGGATAGCCAAACCTACTACGATGCCGATCACTCCCCCAATCAGAGAAATGAGGACCGCTTCGGAGAGGAATTGAAAGCGGATTTCTCGATTCGTGGCGCCGATGGCTTTGCGGATTCCGATTTCGCGGATGCGGGCGCTTACCGTGGCCAGCATGATGTTCATGATGCCGATGCCGCTGACCAGAAGCACCACAAATGAGACAGCGAGCAGGATGGCGGTGAGCGCGTTGGCGGTTTTGTCGGCAACCGCTAAGAGCTGGGTAAGATTCTCAACACGATAAAGAGAGTTTGGGCGATGGCGCGATTGGATGACGCGCTCGATCTGCTTGGTGACGGGGACCACCTCAGAGGCGTCGCTGGCGGAAAAGTAAAGCTGGCGGACGGAGGGTTTCGCCTGGAAGTAGCGAATCACCGAATAAGGAATCAACATCGTGCGGTCGGTGACCTCTGACTGTCCGAAGGTATCGACGCGCTCGCGGAAGCAGCCAATGATGCTGAAAGGCAAGCCGCTGAGCTTGACAGTTTTTCCCAGCGCATTAGTGCAGGAGCCGTAGAGGTCTTCGGCGAGCTTTTGCATGACCACGGCCACTTTGTTGTGGGCCTGGGAATCTTCGGGATCAAAAAAGCGTCCCGCGAGAACGATGAGGTTACGAACTTGAAGATAGCCGGGATCGACGCCCAGTACCTGAATGTCCCGCTCGCGGCCGCTGCCGGTGCCGATGCGCTCATAAATGGGGACCACCGGTGAGGCAGCGGCGATGCCCGGCACCTGAAGCTGAATGGCATGGAGGTCATCGATTGTGAGATCGTCAGGCGCGGTTTCGGCGCCCTGGCCACCGGCTTCATATTCGGCCTCAACCATGTTGGTGCCATACCCTTGAATGAGGGTGAGAACATATTGCTTGCCCGTGAGGCTGATGGTCGCCACAAGGATCAGCGAGGCGGTGCCGATCATCATGCCAAGAGCGGTGAGGAGGAAGCGGACTTTGTTGGAGCGGAAGGTGTCGAAGGCGAAAGAAAAAATCTCTCCGAAGACTAGTGTGGGTTTCGGGCGCGCGGCGGTGGCGACGGCG
>JBAWAI010000162.1:0-8041 GCA_049589215.1 Terriglobales bacterium
ATCCTAGGCTGTTGAATTTTAGACCTTTTCTGGCGTTTTGCAAGACACAAGAAGGCACCCCGCGCACCTCCGGTAATCAACTCCCAGGCTGGAGGAAGACTCTAGCTGCTTGCAGGACTTCTACTAGCTTGCAGGACTTCTACTAGGATGTCGGCCCCTGCGCCGGACATCTTCAATTACGGGAGTAGAGGACCTTTTCTGGCGCGAATCGCATCTGGCAGGGTCTTGAGCGGAGCCGATAGGTCGGCCTCATGTAAAACTGCACCCGAGAAGTAATTCCCCGAACTAGGGCGCGACCCCCACCACCATTTCTACCAGCCGGGAAATCTGTTTCTTATCGACGCTCCGGCGGGTCAGGCTATCGTCCACTCGATTCACGATGATCAGGTCAAGAGACGACACTACGACCCCATATTGCCCGAGATGCCCAATAGCTCCCCTTCGGGAATGATGTGCGCTGCGGCGAGCCGCTCGCTGAGTCGCCCGTCCACCATAAATAGCCATAACCGCCCGACTCACAATCGGAATACGGCCTTGTGCTCGCCTTCACCCAATCCTCCGGAACAACCTGCACGCCATTCCACCTGCCACCGCGAAGATAGAGCAGAGCAAAGCGCGCAAAGTCGCGGGCGCTCATATCAAAAACATAGGCCGGAAAGCGCGTTTCCCCGTTCCTGATATAACGTCCGTCCTGTGCTTTGAAATCCTGCATTCCGATGGGCCGCGCGATTCTCCCGATAAAAGGCGTCAAAGATCGTTGAGCCCGCAGCTTTCTCATAGATGTAGCCGAGTGCATTGAAATCCCAATTGTTGCAGTACCAAAACGTCCCCGGAGCGTGCGACCCGCGCGGTGGCTTCCGCTCCGCCATTCCCTTTGTCTCGTAAACCGTCGAATGATAAACACCCGAGCGAGCCTCGAGCAGATCACGCACGGTGGCCTGCTTCTCTACCGCCGTAAGCGCTGGCTTATTGTCGTCGATGCCCAGCTTCTCAAGTGTGTCGTCGAGGTTGATTTTGCCACCCGCCACGGCAATTCCGATGAGCGAATTCAACATACTCTTGCGGCAGGAGTGCAAATTCGATCGGTGCGCAATATCTCCCCAGGCAGCTACCACTACACCATGCTGCACAATCATCGCAGAGGTCGATCCTATCTCCTCGACATATTCATGTATTTTCGCAAGGTTCTTTGACGACCAGCCTGCCTGTTCGGGCGTCGCAAGCTGCTTCCACGTCGTCCCCGGCACAACATTCGATTGGGAACTCGCTTGAATCGTCAACCCAAGCAGCAATAGGGTCAATCCGATATTCTTGATCATAGCGGCGAGCCTTTCTCCCGGGCGCATAGACCACGATTTTTCATCCCCGTTCCGATGTCCCAAGTGAATCGGCAATCCCTCACGCTTCCCGATAAATTCCCAGCACCTTCACCAAATCGGCGACCTCGGCGAGATGCCGCAGGGCATTCCGCGAGTCCTCGTCGTCCCCCCGCAGCAGATCTACAAAAAAGACGTACTCCCATGGCCGCCCGCGCATCGGCCGCGACTCGATCTTGCTCAAGCTGATGTCGCGCAGCGCAAACACACTCAGCGATTTGAACAGCGCCCCGGGAATATTCTTCGTGCTGAAGGCGAGCGAGGTCTTGTTCGCGGCAGCCAAAGCTTTCGTTTTTCCTTGGCGAACCAGTCCTCGATGAATTAGGAAAAATCGTGTGAAGTTTTGTTTGTCATCTTCGATGCCAGCCTTCAGGATTCGGCCGCCATAAACCTGAGCCGCATGCCGGCTGGCGATGCCCGCGGCATCGGTCAATCCTTCGGCGGCCATGTGCTTCACGCTACCGGCCGTGTCGTAGAACGGCACTGGCTCGAGCTTCGGATGGCGCGCAAATAAATCGCGACACTGATCCAGCGCGACCGGGTGTGAAAAAACTCGGCGCACATTTTTTAAAGTAGTGCCCGGCAACGCAATCAGATTGTGGACGATCCTAAGCCGGAACTCGCGCACGATGTGGACGTCGCGGCTCAGCAGCAAATCGAAGTGCTCCGCCACGGACCCGGCGAGCGAATTTTCAATTGGAATGACCGCGCCGTCGACTGACCCGCGCTTGACGCGATCGAATACCTCCACGGACCGCGAACACGGAACAACCTTCGCCGAAGGCACCATCGTCCGAGCCGCTTCGTGACTGAACGATCCCAGCTCCCCCTGAATCGCAATCTTCATCGGTTTCCTTCTGCCTCCGTGGGCTGCGCTAATTCCTTGACCATTCGCAAGGCATCGAGCTGACCGGAATAATATCCGCGAACGGTCTCTCGGACGAAATATCCCTTTCCCTTGTAAAAGCGGATGGCCGGGTCATTGTTCACGGCCGTTTCTAAAACGATGTTCTCCGCTCCGGCCTTCAGCAGCTGCTTTTCCGCCGCTGCCAACAGCTCCGATCCCACGCCCAACCGCCGTGCCTCGGCAACCACATCGATGGTGATAATGTGCCCGGTGCGCCGCTGAGTTTCAGCCACGATGAACCCGAGCACCGAACTCGCCTTGGAATCGACTTCACCTTCCACCACCAGGGTAAACGCACCTGGCCGTTGCATGTAAAACGCCAGTTCCGGCCTTGAGTACGCCATTTGGGCGTCAAAGCAAGCCTGATCGATTCCCCAAAGCTTGTCAAAATCTGTCTTTTGGAATTTTCGAACGCGGATGGGCACCCCGCCATTCTACCGGGAGAAAAGCTTTGCAGCCGATCCACCGGCCCCTCCATTTTTTTCCTTTCCTCCCCTTGCGCATCCGCATCTCAGAGACGTACGATCTCTCCCAGAGAGGCAGCACGTGGGGCGTTGGATCCTAATCGACGTCGGCTTGGCGGGAATTCTGGTCCTCGTCTGGTATAGCTGGTTTGTCCGCTATAACCGCCGGCGAGCCGCCGGCGTCCTGGAGTGGGTGCAGGCCGCTTGCCTCGGCAAAGGCCGCCTCGAAAATCTTCAATGGCAATCCTGTAGCTCTCGCCTTAAAGCCACTTTGCATCTCTCCTCGCGCTGGTTCGATGAAGTCCGGCTGACAATCAAGTTGCTGCCTCGACCGCTGCCTGTGCAATGGGCTCTAAGCCGCTGGCGCGAGCAGCAGGAGACGCTCACATTCGAAGCCGACATGGGGTTCCCGCCCGGCTTCCATCTCGATATCATCCGGCATCGCTGGTCCGGCCAGACAGGCGCCAAAAACGCCACCCGCAAGTGGACGGTCACACGCCCCGGCCCGGTGATTCTTACCACCAAAGAAGACTGGCCCGTGGAGCTGACTCCAGTCGTCAATGCATTGGCGACCTGGCGGGATAAGGACTTCGTGAGTGTGCGATTTAATCAGCGCTCGCCGCACTTCACTGCCACCGTAGCCCTGGCCAATTTGTCCGACCAGCAGACGGCGGCGTCACTACTTGGCCTGTTCAGGGAACTGGCTGCCAGTTCCTCAGCCCGCCAGCACTGAAAATCGCCGTCCGAACTCACTCCGGCTCCGCCACAAACCGATATCCCACCCCACGCACCGTCAGCAGATGACGGGGCCGCGCTGGATCTTCTTCTATGTACCGCCGCAACCGCACAATAAAATTGTCGATCGCGCGAGTATCCGTGTCCTCATGCAGTCCCCAGACATCTTCCAGCAGCGCCTTGCGCGAGACGATGCGCCCCTCGCTCCGCACAAGATATCGCAAAAGTTCCGCCTCCATCACCGTGAGATGAATCGTGTTGCCGAGCGAGCGCAGCTCGAGCTCAGCAAAGTCGATCGACTTGCCGGCAAATGTAAAAATATCTTTGGGGAGCTCCGATTCGGATGGCGGAGGTTGTTCGACATTCCCGACGGCCCGGGCGGCATTTTGCTCGGTACTCTGGCCGGAACTCTGCTCGGAACTTTGCTTGGCACTCTGCTTCATCCACGCGCTTCGCCGCAGCAGTCCATCCAGCCGCGCGATTAGAATCGCCAGCTCAAACGGCTTGGGCAGATAATCGTCCGCGCCGGCGGCGAATCCCTGCAAAACATCTTCCGGCCGGCCTCGCGCCGTGAGCATCAGAATCGGCACATAATTCTTTTTCTCGCGCAGCAGCGATGCCACTTCGAACCCGCTCTTGCCCGGCAGCATGACATCGAGAACCACCGCATCAAAATGTTCCGCCGAAGTAGTCAGCCGCACCAGCGCTTCTTCTCCGTCGCCGGCGATCTCCGCCTGGTGACCTTCGGCCTGGAGATTGAACCGCAAGCCCTGCGCGATGTGCGCCTCATCTTCGACGATCAGCACACGGCTCATGCAGTTCTCGTCCCAGATTCAGCGGGCAGCTCACGCGGCAACTCAAGCGTCACCGTCGTTCCCTTGCCCGCGCCTTCGCTCTCGGCAAAAACGCGCCCGCCATGATTGCGAGCAATCGAACGCACGATGAACAGTCCGAGTCCCGTGCCCTTGACGCGCGCCCGGCCGCGTTGCCGCACGCGGTAAAAGCGCTTGAAAATCCGCTTCAGCTCATCTTGAGCGATGCCGACGCCGCGATCCCGCACCCGCAGTACGACATGTTCTTCATCCGGCGCATCCAACTCAACCGCAATATGAATTCCGTCCGGAGAGTATTTCACGGCGTTGTCGAGCAGGTTAGTCACGGCTGTATGCAATTCCTCAGGGTCGCCCAAAACCTGGATCGGCCCGTCATCGCGTGGGTCTGCTCCACTATTGCCGTGAAATAATCCAGTCGCAGCAGCAAGCTTTGCCTCCCGATAAGCGAGGTCTTCCGGCGGCAGATGATGTCGCGATCGGGCCAACTCAACGCATTCCCGCACAACCGCGCTGAAGTCGACGGGCAGCCGTTGCGCCTGCGCCTTCGCCTTCTTCTGCGCCAGCACACCCGCCTTCAGAACCTGCTCTACCGTGCCCATCAGCCGCTCGGTATCGACCAGCATCAGCTGATAAAACTCACGCCTCCGCGCCTCATCCACCTCGCGCCGCTGCAACGTTTCCAGGTAGAGCCTAATCGAGGCGATAGGTGTTTTCAGCTCGTGCGTAACTGCGTTAATGAAGCTGTCATGCTGCTCGTTGCGCCGGATCTCGCGCACCAGAAAAATCGTGTTGAGCACGAAGCCCGTAACAATGGCTCCGAAAAAGATGATGCCGAGAAAAACCTTGATCCCTTCCCGCCAGTTGAGGATGATCCAGCCGCTGCCGACGGCAAAGGCGACCGCAGCCAGAATCACTCCCAGGCTGATGAAGGTAGCAATCGCTTTGCGCCGGCTCGAGATTCGCACAGAAGGATTGTAGCGAGACGAGGAGACCGTGTCAGGTTAGAACGTGGACTGGAGCTCCAGGTGGGATGGCAAGGTGCGTCCCGATCGACTATCGTCGCCCAACGCCTTTGTCAGGCTCGCTGCTGCTTTGACGCTTTGCGTTCCCTGTCGCTTGCAGAGCGTCGATGAAAAAATTCCAGCGATTGATATCGTATTGCTGCTGCCATGAGTGCCCGACACTGGGTTCCCAGACAAATTGGACTACGACGTTGTTCGTGCAGCCGGTGGCTACGTTGCCGGTAAGGCCCGGCATCCCCGGAGTGGGCGCGTCATTCAAGTAGTTGGGTGCTCCATTCAGACAAAGCGGCGCGGTCGTTTGTAGAGTGGTACAGCCGTTTGCCTGCACCCAATAGTTGAAAGTGTCATCCACCGTGTCCAACGTGAAAGTGATGGCGTTGTACTTGGTGGTGCCATAGCCGCAGGGCGGCAGAACGTCATCTTCCGTGCCCTGCCATTCCTGGACCGAGGTGGGCACGAACGGGATTGGCAGCGTCGGAACGGGCAATGATGGCGGAACAATTCCCTGCTCAGCGACTAGTTGTCCCGATCCCGGAACAATCGCCGTAACGAGACCGGACAGCTCCACTCCAACCCGCTCTGTCATCTCCGCGCCGGATGAGAAGCCGGCAACATAAACCATGCTGGGATTTACACCATATTGAACGGTCAGATTCTGGATGAGTTGTCCTAGAAAGCCGATATCGTCAGGGCATTCTCCGTCGGACGAGCCGCATCCCTCCGCATAAGGAAATGCTCCTCCATTCGATCCATACGGAGCGCAGACCTCGGTTCCATCCATGCAATACGCGTTCCAGTTCCACTGGTGGGTTGACGGATCATAGGTTGATGCCGGCTTGACCAGGATGAAACAGTATTGGTCCGCGATCGCCTGCCAGCCCCAATTGAGCGAAATGATGGGTTCCGGATCAGCTCCGGTCGCAACAGTGGTGCGAGTTCCATGCAGCATCAAGACCATGGCTGGCGGGAGGCTCGCTGGCAGATTCGCGGGCAAATAAACTTCGTAGTAACGGGTGACGTTATTCCAAGTCATCGACAAATCGTTGAAGGTTCCCGTGCCGCAGCCGCCAGTCACCGTCTCGGTCACAATATTTGACGTGCTGGTCGCAAACAATGTGCCGCCATCATAGACGGCTGTAATCGAATCCGTGCCGGCAGGCAACTTGGTGGTTGTGTAGTTTGCAACGCCATTTGAGAGACCGATGTTTCCGAGTTTGGTCGACCCGTTGTAAAACGACACCGTGCCGGTGGGCGTACCGGTGGGCTGAGCGGTGACGGTCGCGGTGAAGGTAAGGGAAACCCCAAAATTTACCGGGTTTTGCGATGACACCAGGGTGGTCGTGGTTGCGAGTTTCTCCACCACTTGTTTCACAGCGTTCGATGTGCTGCTTCCATAAATTCCATCACCCGCGTAGGTGGCCTTGATCGTGTATGTCCCGGGAGTAAATGCCGAGGTCATACAGGTGGCCGTGCCGCCACTTAGGATCCCCGTTCCCAATGTGTTTGGTCCCTGCGTAAACGAGACCGTCTCGCCATTCGGAGGCGCGGGTTTGACCAAAGCGGTGAAGGTCACCGCCTCCCCGTAGGAAGAGGGATTCGGGGCAGCCGTTAGGGTAGTCGCCGTCCTGGTCAGGGCCGCACTCAGGGTGGAGGCCGCGAGCAATAAAACAACAAGGGGTTTGACACTCATATGGTTCAGCCTCACCGGGTAGAGTCAGGTCAGGCTTAGCTAAGCGGGGGAGGTAACAACTGCCAGGGGAGAAGATAACACGGCCAGAACGCTTGTCAACTGGGGTATTTGCGGGGTTATTGAGCAGGGGTGAAGGGCGTTACCGCTTGATGGCATTCGACGAAAAAGCTCTCAAACCAAGCGACCGGGGCCGGGTTTGAGAGCCTTTGCTGAAAACTGACAGCTGAAATTGACTGCTGTTCTAGTCGTTCCCGGCCGCAGCCGACGCCACCATCTCTGCCGCGTTGAGGTCGCGTACCAGCGCCGGTTTCGGCGGCAAGTGATCAAGCCTGATTTTGTAGACGTGCCGCGCCAGCCCCAGTTTCTTCAGCGCCCAGATGCCGTACCAGTTGATATCGATTTCGTACCACTTCAATCCGTGGCGCGCGGACACCGGATGCGCATGGTGATTGTTGTGCCAGCCCTCTCCGAAAGTGACCAGAGCCACCAGCAAATTATTGGTGGACATATCTTTGGTTGCGAAGCGCCGCGATCCCCACACGTGCGTCACCGAGTTCACCATCCAGGTAGCGTGCAGCCCGACGACCACGCGAGCAAATGTTCCCCATAACAGCCAGGGCAGCCCGCCAATCGCAAATAGAATCACGCCGACGATCACATTGCTCGTCCAGTGATACTTCGTCAGCCAGACGTGAACTTTATCTTTGGTCAGATCGGGCACATATCGTCCGAGCGTTGTCGTGTCGTGGTGCATCGACTTGCCCATGAGAATCCATCCCATGTGCGCCCACCATTTGCCATCGATCGGCGAATGAGGATCGCCTTCTTCGTCGGAGAATTGATGATGAATACGGTGCGTCGCCACCCAGAAAATTGGCCCGCCCTCGAGCGCCAGCGTGGCGCACCAGGTCAGAAAATATTCCACCCATTTCGGAGTCCTGTATCCGCGATGCGTCAGCAACCGGTGATAAGCCATCCCAATTCCGAGGCTGCCCGAAATCCACCATAAGAAGC
>JBAWAI010000163.1:0-2920 GCA_049589215.1 Terriglobales bacterium
GCGAATCGCCGCTCACATAGCCCTGTGCCTGTTGCCAAAATTGCCGAACTGCTTCGATCGGGGCGCGTAGAAAGTTCAGATGTTCCTGCAGGCGCGGCACGCCCTCCGGCAGCTTTGCCGCCCAGGAGCTCGCCGGCCCAGACATTCCGGTCACGAATGCGACGATAGTGCCAAACAATAGCGCGATCAGAAGAAGGGCGCCGAGCATTCGTGGCACGTGAAGGCGTTCTAGCAACCGCAAGGCTGGCTGCAGCAGAAGATTGAGGATGATGGCAAGGATGATCGGCAGCACGATCTCGCGCGCAGCATAGAGCGCGGCGAGGAGCGCCAGCATGAACAGTCCACCTTGGAAGACGCCGCGAACGTCGGCACCGCGGGGCATTCCTTGCTCGGACTCATCGTACAACGGATGTGCGGTCGGCTCCTCCGCAAGAGTGGGTTTCACCGGCTCACCACGACTTTGCACAATTACCGCCATACGCGAACTCCGCCGGCGCCTTCACCGGAAGATTGCCGGGATTCGAACTGCGTCGTGGTGTTGAGACCATAAGTCTTGGACGGGCCGCACCGGGACGGACTTTGGTGTTTTTGATACGACCGCATCGTCGCGCGAAAAACTTGAAGAGGCCACCAAGTGAGGCCGCGTCTTAAAGCGCGACTTCAATTAGTTCGACCAGCCCGTATCCCAGAAGGACCATCCAAGCCGCGGTAATCATCAATAACATGATTAGAATTGCCGGTGGCCAGACGCGCTGAAAACGTTCGGATGGTGGTCTCCGAGGGTCTAAGGCTACGGGTACTTGCAGAGCCATGCTCGGCACCTCTGCCATGCACATTCCGGGTTTCGGCAGTGGCTGTCTGATCAAAAGTGATCAGTGACCCCATTGGATTGGCAGCACCACTCCGCCTCTGAGTGAGCACTTTTGCTCAGACTCCGGCTCCGGCTGATCCATATTCTTGAACTCGCACGCCACACCAACGACAATGTCGGTGGACCCATCCGAGCAGGTTCTTGGTGAGGCTATTTGGCTGGATTTATGCAAAAGACCAATTTCAGAGAACAGTTTACGAATGTCGCAGATGCCTGCGCACTCGCTCAAAGTATCGTCGATACAGTCCGGGAACCGATCGTCGTACTCGACAAAGGTTTGCGCGTTATAGCCGCGAGCCGCTCCTTCTATACGGCATTCGAGGTTAGCCCTGAGGAGACTCAGGGGAAGCTGCTTTACGCGTTAGGCGACGGTCAATGGGATATTCCGAAACTTCGCCTGCTGCTGGAGAAAATTATCCCAGAACATGGCGTGATGGAGGATTATGAAGTCGAGCACGAATTTCCGCAGCTTGGCACCCGCATCATGCGCTTGAATGCCCGCCAAGTATTCTACAAGGAAGGCGCCGAAACGACCATCCTGCTAGGAATTGAAGATGTCACCGTGCGGCGCACTTTGGAAAACGAAAAGGACAATCTGTTGCGACAGAAGGATATATTGCTGGAAGAAATCCAGCACCGGATTGCCAATAGCCTGCAAATTATTGCCGGCATCATTTTGATGAAAGCAAACGCGGTTAGTTCTGAGGAGACACGCACCCTTTTGCGGGACACTCATGATCGGGTCATTTCGATGGCGACGATTCAACAACAACTCAATGCATCGGGGATAGTGGGGCCGATTGAAATGCTTCCTTATCTCGAAAGACTGGGTGTTGCCCTCGCGGCGTCAATGATTAGGGATGCTCGACCGATCACGTTGAAAGTGGAGGGCGTAGCCGGCAGTTTAGATGCCCGCCAGGCCGAGAGTGTTGGCTTGATCGCGACAGAACTTGTCATGAACGCTCTCAAGCACGCATTCCCCGACCAAAATATGAAAGGTCGGATCAACGTGGCGTACGACGTTGATGGAACGAATTGGAAACTATCAGTTGCTGATAATGGAATTGGCAAGCCGGATGGCGTCTTTGCCCAAACAAAGACCGGGCTGGGCACCGGCATAATCAAAGCGCTCGCGCAGAACCTCAACGCCAAAGTTGAAACTTTGGCCGGGTCTGATGGCACGATCGTGTCAATTACACACGCCACTTTCCCGCCAACGGTAACGCGGGCGGCATAAAGACGCTCGTGTCCGTGATGGGGTCAGTCATGTCGGTTTGAGCGCGCTTTACCGACTTCCGTTTCTCACCCAAGGACCGACGCCTTGTGCCGCAATAAGCGAAGAGTAATGGGCCATTAGCGGTCGTCGATGCACCAGAAGATGAAACAGCTCTTGATTTTCGCACCGGTGATCTTTCAGGCAGCGGAAAATATCAGAAGGGTGTTCGTTCGATCGTTCTCAGCGGCCTCCAAACCGGTTTCGCCACCTTGTCATACAGCCACGTGACCTTTCGGAGATCCTTCAGGTCATAATGTCCCCATCCGGCGAGCTGAAGTAGGTTTGTGTTAAGCGGCGCTCGGTACCTCAATAGGTATCGTCTTTTTGCCGGCCACGGTGTCGATTGCGGTCATGATTTCCTCGGTCGCCGTCTGATGAACCATGTGTCCTGTATTTGGAATGCATCTTAATGTGCTGTGCGGCATGTCCTGATGCAATTGGACAGATTGCTCGGTTTCAATAACCCGATCTTCCGCACCTACAACGATGGCCACAGGGATCTGTAACGACCGATACTGTTTCTGCAGCTTGCGTGCAGACGGAACCATGAGAGCGGATTCAGCAGCGCTAGCGCGTACCTGAGACGGTCGCATAGCCATTTCCTCGGGAAAACCGTCGAACTTCTTTGGCACCGGCTTAGGTCCGAACATTTTGCGGAGGAGTAACGGCCAATTCAACCTGCCCAAGAGCGGCGAGATGGTATAGCTCAAAAGATCGCTGACCAGTTGTATGGCCGTCGGGGACATGATGATCACGTCGGCGCGAGGTTTGGC
>JBAWAI010000164.1:0-9722 GCA_049589215.1 Terriglobales bacterium
TCCCGGAGCCCCGGGGACGCCCGGAACCTGCGCTGGGCCAGCCTTTGCCGCCGTCGGCGCGGCGGCCAGCGTGATGGTCTTGCCGCTATTACTGAAAGTCGCCAGCAGCGGGCTGTTCGCGGCCACGTCGAGTTCGGCTACGCCGTTGCTCTCGGAAAAAGTAGCCTGCGTGATGATGGGATCGGAAAAAGAAATCGATTGGCTTCCGGGAGACAGGACTGGATCGCGCTTAAAGACCATGCGCACGCGTCCGGGTTCGGTCGAAATCATCGGGTTGACCGGCGCGCTGAAATTTAGCACCAGCCGCGGCGGCGGCCCCGGCTCCGACTTAAAACTTGGCTGGATGCCAATGTCGCCAACAAACAAGCGCCGCCCGCCTTCATGAAAACTTACCGGACCACCGAGAAAGCGCGACAGCATCCCGCCGAGCGACGCAAGCGGAATAAGTCCGCGCGAGTTTTCCATCAGGAATGGCGCCGTCAAATCGAAATCGCGCCCGTGCACTTTTGCGCGTGTCTTGCCCTCCGTGAAGTCGCCATCCAGCGCGTTGTAGCGAATCTTCCATCGCGCGCCCACCGCCTGGCTGCTCACCCGCCCGAGCGGCTCCAGCAATTCGAGCAAGCCAATATATTCGTGTCCCGAACGCTCGAGTACCGGAAGCGTATACGTGGCCGCCGGTGCATATACGGAGAGCTGCTTTTCTTCGGGAGCAGGCGCCGCCGACAGGCGAGCCGCGGAAAACGTCATCGCCACAAAAAAGATTGCTGTCGCAGAGACACCCACCGCCGAAAGCAGCGCAACGGCTCCCCGCCAGCCAACCTTCTTGTTCATGATGTGGAGGGCACGCAAATTAGTAGTTCGCGGTTCCCATCTCTTCGCAAGCGGCACAATCTGATCTTACTGGCAACTCGGAACTGGCAACCGGAATCTGTTCTTCAGTCCAACGCGTAAACCGCGAGCCCGCTCAGCAGCTTCGGATAGAAATCGGTTGACTTCTGCGGCATCACCTCGCCCGCAAAAGCCACGTCGCGCATCTGCTCAATGCGCACCGGGTTCATCAGAAAGGCCATCTGCGCGTGCCCGCCTCGTACCTGCGCCAGCGCTTCGCCTGCCTCGCGAAAGTAGGCGACATTCTGCTGGTTGCGAATCGCGTCTTCGGAAATTTGCAGGCTGCTTTCGAGCACGCACTTATGCAATTGCACGACGTCGAGCGTCTGCTGCCGCAACGAAAGATTGCCGAAGAAGCCCGTGCCGATCGCCTTCGGCGTGTGCAGCAAAAATGCTCGATCACCCGTGATCGCGAGCAGCGCATTGCTCGCCTGGCCAGCATTCTTAAGAATGGCGCTCGCCCGGGCCCCATCGATGGCAGCGTCAACCTCTTCCACGTTGAAGAACTTCCGGATGTTCGCAGCGAACTCCGCGATCCGCGAATCCGGCAGGCCAAACACCACGCGGTGCGTCGGCAGAATCACTAGCCCCGGGGCATCCATGTCGACGAAAGTCATCATCACCCAGTCGCGCGCCGCATCGCCGGCCGGTCGCTCGTCTCGCGCGCTGACCTCATTTCGATACGCCAACGCCGTCTCATAGCGATGGTGGCCGTCGGCAATAATGAGTCTCTGGTCGCGCATCTGCTCCCGCACCGCGCCGATGACCGCCGGATCAGAAATCTTCCAGACGCGGTGAATGACGTCATATTCGTCCGTCACCTCAATGTCAGCCGCGCCGGCGGCGGCTGAAGCAAGCACCCTATCCACCTCGCCCGAGCCTCCATACAGCATAAAGATTTGCCCGAAGTGCGCCCGCGTAGCCCGCAAAAGATCGAGCCGGTCAGCCTTCGGCTTCGCAAGCGTCTGCTCGTGGCGGAAAACCACTCCTGCCGAGTACTCCTCAATTCGCCCCAGCCCGATAAAGCCCTGCCGCTCTGCGAACGCCTGCTGCCCCGGAACCTTGAAACTCTGCGTATAGCGGTAGAGCGAAGGCAGCGCATCTTGCTGCAGAACTCCCTGTCCCCGCCAGTCCCGGAACGCCGCCGCTGCCCGCGTATAGACGTTCTCGGACGCGGCATCGCCATCCAACCGCTTGCCCAGGATAATTCGGACTAAATTGTAGGGGCTGGCCTGGTAATAGCTCTCCTGCATGGCGGGAGTGATTTTGTCGTAGGGCTGAGTCACAACCTGCCGAATCGGCGCCCGCTCGGCAGCGTAGCGCCAGGCTCGAAATGGCGAGATAGTGGCCATGCAATGGAACCAAGGAAGCGAACGCAAATTGTAGCAGGCGCGGATTAGCCGCCAAAGGTGCGGTGGGCTGGGCCGAACCTACGCGCTCGCGCGCCGAGGAGCGCCGAACGCGTGATGAAAACACGCAATAAAATGCACAGCCGGCGGAACAACTAAGGTCGCGCCCAACCGAATCCAACATTTGCAAAAAAGGTGGCAACTCTTTTTCAGGACTGTGCTAGTATCCGACTTAGTAAGGTTCTCGGAATCGCGCTTATGAAGGTGAATGAGGCTCTGGGCGCGGCTTCTACCAGTTAGCAGGACCTATGCGGTGCGGCGATGTGTTCTCGGCTCGGGTGTTTTTCAGGGGTCTGCTGATCGTCGCTGTCTGCTTCGCATTCAATTTCTCAGCCCAAGCGCAGAATTCCACCGAAGACGTCCACATCCAGCCGCGTATTCAGCCGCCCCCTCCAACCGACCCGGCTGCGGCAGGTGATCCCTCACTTCGCACTCACACCAAGCCGGTAAAAGTCGACGTCAACCTGGTCCTTGTTCCGGTCACTATCACTGATCCCATGAACCGCCTCGTCACCGGGCTAGACCGCGAAAATTTCAGCCTGTTTGAGGGCAGGGAACAGCAGGAAATCCGCACTTTCTCGAGCGAAGATGCTCCTGTCTCGATCGGCGTGATCTTCGACATGAGCGGCAGCATGAGCAGCAAGATCGAGCGCGCCCGCGACGCGGTCATTGAGTTCTTCAAAACCGCCAACCCGCAGGATGAGTTCTTCATGATCACCTTCGCCGACAAGCCGGAAGAAATCTCCGACTTCACCAGTTCCGTCGACGATATCCAGGGCAAACTGGTCTACACCATCCCCAAGGGCCGCACCGCACTGCTCGACGCGATCTACCTCGGCGTGAGCAAAATGCGCCAGGCGAAATACCCGAAAAAGGCACTCCTCATCATCTCCGATGGCGGCGACAACCACAGCCGCTACACCGAGGGCGAGATCCGCTCCATGGTCAAAGAGTCCGATACGCTCATCTATGCCATCGGCATCTATGACCATTTTTTCCCCACCGAAGAAGAGCGCCTTGGCCCCACCCTGCTCAGCGAAGTGACGGAATTGACCGGTGGACGCGCCTTCACCATCGATAATCCCAACGACTTAGCCGATGTTTCCACAAAAATCGGTATCGAGCTACGCAACCAATATGTACTCGGATACCGTCCAAAGAACCCGGGCCATGATGGCAAGTGGCGTAAGATCAAAGTAAAGTTGAATCCGCCAAAAGGATTACCGCCGCTACGGGTCTATGCGAAAACTGGTTACTATGCTCCGACGGAATAGCCTTGCTCCGCTGCTCGTCCTCCTGACATCCCTTTTTGCCTTCTCTCAAACGGGAGTACCCGCTTCAACCCAGGCCCCCCCATCAGATCAGCCGCCATCGCAAGCTCCTCAGCAAAGCCCGGCACCAACTCCAGCGCCGGCTTCGGCACAAAGCTCGACGTCGGCTACAGCCCAGACCTCGGCCCAAAGTCCGCAGCCCGATCAGTCGCAGCCACCAGCATCCCAGCCGCCCTCAGCTTCGCCAGCCCAACCCGACGCGGCCTCGGGACAGACGCCGCCGTCCGGTTCAGCCAATCAGCCTATCTCCCCCAGCGGCGAGCAAAATCCTGATGCCGGCGACGCCGGCGTCTTCGTTTTCAAAAAAGAGGTGGAAGAGGTCGTCCTGCACGCCACCGTCATCGACAACAAGCAGCACATCGTCACCAACCTCGACAAGACGAACTTCAATGTCTTCGAAGACGGCCGCCCGCAAGCAATTACCTCATTCCGCCACGAAGATATCCCCGTTGCCATGTGCATCGTGGTCGATAACTCGGGATCGATGCGCGAAAAGCGCGAGAAAGTAAACGCCGCAGCTCTCAATCTCGTCCGCGCTTCGAATCCGAACGATGAAGTCTGCGTTGTCAATTTCAACGACGAGTATTACCTCGACCAGGATTTCACCTCTAACATCAACAAACTCAAAGAGGGTTTGGAAAAGATCGAGACGCGCGGTGGCACTGCGCTCTACGACGCAGTCGTCGCCTCAGCCAATCATCTGAAGCAGGATGCTAAGCTCGAAAAGAAAGTCATCTTCGTCGTTACCGACGGCGACGACAACGAGAGCACCGAGACGCTCGAGCAGGCCATACGCCGCCTGCAAATCGAGAATGGTCCCACCGTCTACGCCATCGGCATCCTCGAAGGCGAAGACCACGCGCGCCACGCCAAGCGCGCCTTGCAGATCATGTGCGAAAAAACCGGCGGCATCGCCTTTCTGCCCAAGACGCTCGATGACGTCGATGCCATCAGCCGCAGCGTAGCGCATGACATTCGCAGCCAGTACACCATTGGCTACAAACCGACCACGCCGCGCACCCAGGGCGGGTACCGCGAGGTCAAAGTCGACGCGCATTCCTCCAAGCACGACAAACTGACCGTCCGCACCAAGAGCGGCTATTACGCGGGCCAGGATCCAGCCGGCCCCAACGGCCAATAGACTGATTTGCGTGGCGCAGCGCTCCAGCGCGGCAAAATACCAATCCTCGTTCTCGGCTCAAGCCGCTGAGGCAATACCAAAGTTACCAAATTGCACCTTGCCCACATCCCCGCATTGACGCTTCCCCCACCCCTTCCTTACTCTGATATGGTGCCTTTAATGACAGCTACCCCGCGACTGCGCGTCAGCGACGACATCACCAAACTCGTCGGCGAAACCCCGATGCTCCAGCTCAAAAAGCTGGCGCCGGCAGGCTCCGCCGACATCTTCGCCAAGCTCGAATATCTCAATCCCGGCGGAAGCGTAAAAGATCGTGCCGCCATCGGACTTATCGCGCGCGCCGAGGCGGAAGGGCGGCTCAAGCCGGGCGGCACCATTATCGAAGCAACCGCCGGCAATACCGGAATCGGCCTCGCCCTCATCGGCGTGAATCGAGGCTATAAAGTCCGGCTCTTCGTGCCCGAAAAATTTTCCGAGGAGAAGGTCCTGATCATGCGGGCCTTCGGCGCCGAGGTCACACGCACTCCGGACGCCGAGGGCATGCCCGGCGCCATCAGCCGTGCCAAAACGCTCGCCGCCTCCGACCCCTCCGCATTCCTCGCCGCGCAATTCGATAATCCCGCCAACACCGACTATCACTACGAGACGACCGCCCGCGAAATCTACGAGCAGATGGAAGGCCGCGTCGACGCCATCACCATCGGCTGCGGCACTGCCGGAACTTTTAGCGGTGTGGCGCGCTATCTGAAAGATCGAATCAAAAGTGTCTATTGTGTCGCCGTTGAAACCCAGGGCTCAATTCTCGGTGGAGGCCCCGCCGGCCCTCACAAAGTCGAAGGCATCGGCAACAGTTTCATCCCCGGAAATTTTGACCGCTCGGTCTGCGATGAGGTCTTTAAAGTTACCGACGAGCAGGCCTTCGGCATGGTAAAAGAACTGGCCGGGCGCGAAGGAGTGCTGGGCGGATCAAGCTCGGGAGCGAATGTCTATGCAGCGGTAGAAATCGCCAAGCGCCTCGGACCAGGCAAGCGAGTTGCGACCATGATTCCCGACTCCGCCGAACGCTATTTATCGAAGAAAATCTTCGAGGGCGGCATCTAGCACCGTCGCTCGGCTGCGTCCATCAAGTACACGCCTTCTTGACAACCCCTGCTAAGATTAAAGGTAGTTCCTGCGACTTGGGCCTCTCTGAGCGGGAGTAAGCGTTGTTCTAACTCCTTATTTATGAATACTTTGCCTGTAAGTCGTGATTCGTGAATACTTTGGCGGGAATTTTTCTCTAAAGTCTTGATTCTACAGGCCGGGGTAAGGATAGGGGGCAGGCGAGACCGACCTGCTACCGACATTTTCCCAGCCCGCGCCGATCGGAGCTTGTTTGAGCGAGCGACCCAGCACTGCCCAGTTATCAGCCAATCGTCAAGGCTTCGCCACCCGCGCCATCCACGCCGGACAAGAGCCCGAGCCCGCGACCGGAGCCGTTAACGTCCCGATCTACGCCTCCTCCACCTATGTCCAGGAGGAGATTGGCAAACACAAGGGTTACGAATACTCACGCGTCTCGAACCCGACCCGTGATCGTCTCGAAACCAATCTTGCCGCGCTCGAGGGGGGCATAGCCTCCAAGGTTTTCGCCAGTGGCATGGCTGCTATTAACGCTGTCGCCACCATGCTCAAGTCGGGAGACCACATTGTCGCCGGCCACAACCTTTACGGCGGAACGCCCCGCCTCTTCAACCAGGTGCTGGTCAATTTTGGATTGACATTTACCTATGTCGACACTTCAGACCTCAGCGCCGTCGAGCGCGCCCTGCAAAAAAATACGCGCCTCGTGTTTCTCGAAACGCCGACGAATCCATTAATGGAGTTGTGCGATCTCCGCGCCATCAGCGACCTCTGCCACCGTCACGGAGCCGACGTCGTCGCCGACAACACGTTCATGTCGCCCTATTTCCAGCGTCCGATCGAGTTCGGCGCGGACATGGTGGTCCACTCAACGACAAAATTCCTCAACGGCCACAGCGACGGATTGGGCGGAGTCGTGGTTTGCACGAAGCAAGAGCAAGCTGAAAAACTTGCCTTCCTTCAGAAATGTGCCGGCGCCATCATGTCTCCGTTCGAATGCTTCCTGATTTTGCGCGGCGTCAAAACGCTTGCCGTGCGTATGGTGCAACACGATTCCAACGGCCGCAAAATCGCTGACTATCTCGCGAAGCACAAAAAAGTTCAGAAAGTGTTTTATCCAGGATTGCCCGACCATCCGCAGCACGAATTGGCGAAACGCCAGATGACGGGCTTCGGTGCGATGATTTCATTCGAAACCGGCTCGCTCGCGAATGCCAATAAAATGCTTCGGAAAGTGCGCATCTGTTCGCTGGCCGAGTCGCTCGGCGGAGTCGAAACCCTAATTTCGCATCCCGCCACCATGACGCACGCAGCCATCGGCGAAGAGGGACGTGCAAAGATCGGCATCACCGATGGCATGGTGCGAATCTCAGTTGGCATCGAAGACGCCGACGACATTCTCGAAGATCTCGATCAGGCTCTCGCCGCAATTTGACGCGCAGAATTAAATCATCGATTCCTCGAACCACTTGAGGTACGCCGCGCTTCCATCGGTGATCGCAATCTCAATGCACTCCGGAACTTCGTAGGTATGCAACTCGCTGAGCGCCTCGCGCAACGAAGAAAAAGCTTTCTCTGTAGTTTTGATCAGCAACAGAAACTCGGTCGCAGTCTCAATCTCGCCCTTCCAGCGATAGACGGATTCGATCTTGGGAACAATGTTGATGCAAGCTGCGAGTTTGCGTTCCACCAGCGCATGCGCGATCCTGCGCGCTTCGTCAAGCGATCCGCAGGTCGTGAGAACAACTCTTTTGTCGGTCATACAAAATCGGGCGATCCTTCCAATATCGCCTCGCCGCTGTATGGAACTTTACCCTGAACTGCGCGCGCAGCGAAAGCAGGCGTCGCAAGGTGTGGTGCATCGATCGGTAAACAACTACAGGATGTATTTGGCAAAGTTGGTTCCTCTTATTCGCCGCGCAAGAACTTCCGCTTGACGGCGGAAGTGAAACAGAAGTTTACTGAGAAGTTACGTGGTGATCCGCACGAATTCTATGGCACCAAAGTTGCCAAAGTCGTGAGGACGGTAAAAAGCTGGTTCTCGCCGGTGGATCGTGGGTTTGTTACCGCCTTTCCGGCACGGAACCAGCAGCCAGGCGCGAGCACGGAAGGTCTCGCGAGGTTGAGCGCGGCAGCGAAAACATGGATCTTCGATTAGCGAATCTTCGACTAACCGATCGTCGAGCGGCGAATCTTCGCCTCGGTCCTGAGGCACGCGCGCGCATACTGCCTCGCCCGGAAGATGGGTTCCGCGCGGTCATGGAGCAGGCTCCACGAACCGAGGCATTTGCGGCGCGCTGGGTCGAGCAAACCCGTCCTGCGTGGACATGGCTCGCGCGCGAATGGCGCAAGCTGGGCATTGTGCTGGCTGTCGTCTTGATTGGCGGAACTGTTCTCCACGCAATGCTGGGAGCAAACGGGATCGTCGTCTATCGGCAGAAACGCGCCGAGATGCAGGCGCTTCAGGCCGAAGTGGACCGCTTGCAGAAAGAGAATACGCAATACGCGGAGCGAATCAAGCAGCTCAAGTCGGATCCTTCGGCGATCGAGAAGGAAGCTCGCGAGCAACTGCACTACACGCGCAAGGGAGAGATCGTATTTGTCTCGCCTACAGCGCCGCAGAAACCGCCCGTTGGTAGGGCAAAGAACGGCAATTAGGGGAGTTGATACCTCTCAGCTCCAGTTCTCAGCTTCAGGCTTCCAGGCACAGCGCCAATTCGTCGACTCGCGTGCTCTAGTTTTTTCCAACACACAAGACACTCTTTGCCTGTTGTAACGGGTTTTCCTTGGACCTTCGAACTAAGAGCTGAGAGCTTGTGGCTGTGATAGAGTTCAGAAGCGCGGTAAGTGTGGGCAATTTTGAGGAGGATTTTATGCGTAAGTTCGTTCTGTTGTTGGTCGCTCTCGCGCTAGTCCTGCTGGTCGCTTCAGTGGGATTTGCCGGCGATGCGCAAACCGTGAATGGATGGGTAAGTGACTCCAAGTGCGGCGTTAAGGGCGCCAATGCTGGCGCCGAAGCATGCACAAAGAAGTGCATTGCTGCGGGCGCAGCGCCCGTGGTCGTGACCGACAGCGACAAGAAAGTGCTCGAGGTCGACAATCCCGACGCGCTAAAGGATCACTATGGACATCACGTGGCCGTCACCGGACACATTGATGGAGACAAGATTCACGTCGACAGCGTGAAGATGCTGTAAGACAGATCAACAAATCTTCGTAGCCGGGCGATTCTCATGGGATCGCCCGGTTTTGTTTTTGGGCCCTTATCTCACAACGCCTTCGAGCGGCGAACTCGCGGTTGCGTATAGTTTGCGTGGCATTCGGCCCGCCAAATACGACTGCCTGCCTGCTATGACCGCGTGCTTCATGGCCTCGGCCATCAGCACGGGCTCTTGTGCCGCGGCTATGCCCGTGTTCATTAAGACGCCGTCGTATCCTAATTCCATGGCAATCGTTGCGTCTGATGCTGTGCCAACTCCAGCGTCAACGATCAGCGAAACGCCGGTGATCAGCTCGCGCAGGATTCGGAGATTGGCGGCGTTCTGAATGCCAAGGCCGCTGCCGATCGGCGCGCCTAGTGGCATTACCGCCGCCGCTCCTGCATCGACCAGGCGCTTTGCATACACGATGTCGTCGGATGTGTACGCGAGAACGGTGAAGCCTTCTTTGGCGAGCGTGCGCGTGGCTTCGAGCGTAGCCTGCACATCGGGAAAGAGCGTGGCTTGATCGCCGATCACTTCGAGCTTGATCCAGTCAGATAGCCCGGCTTCACGTGCCAGACGCGCGGTTCGGATGGTCTCATCGGCTGTGTAGCATCCGGCGGTGTTCGGC
>JBAWAI010000165.1:0-11995 GCA_049589215.1 Terriglobales bacterium
GTCCCCTACTGCGCCGCCGGCTTCCTGTGCCCCGGCGCCGTCTTCTTCGGTGTCGCCTTCACCAGCAAGGCTCCCTCGTCCATCGTCATCACAAACGGCTTCGGAGTAAACGCCGTCGGCGTTCCCTGGAACTGAAAGTCCGTATCTTCTTTCGGCATATCCTTCTTCGGAAGCATCGCCCCCATCGTCAAGTCGATGTCCGCCTTCTTCGCCTCGATATCGTCTTCGCTGCCGGCAAGCATCAGCTTGGTCGCCTTGCCGGTATTGTCGATCGTGATGATATGCGCCTGCATCTGCAGCGGCTTGCCTTTCAGCGTGGTCCAAACCTTGTCTACAGCAGCCGCCGTGCCCTCTGACAGGCACAACTGCCACTCGGCAAAGCTCATGTCCTCGACCTTCTTCTGCTTCTCAAGGTCGTCACACTGCTGCGCCAGTGTTGGAGGAACGTACTGCGTAATCGTGATGCCAGCCGGCGTCGTGGTCGTTGCCGCCTTCGCCAGCACGTCCGTCCACCCGTCTGCGCTTCCGTGAAATTTCGTGTACCGGCTCTCGCCGAACTTCGCGATTTGTGCCTTCCCCGCGCCCTGCGCAAGATCAGCCGCACGCGCAATATAAAAGAGTCCAGCCGTCGCCTTATCCGGCGTCGAGCATCCTGCCGGTGGTGCCGGAGCTGGTGCCGCCGCTGCGCTGCCATCCGCGGCCGCGGGTGCCACTGGCGGACAAACCGGCGGCGACAGATACGCCAACGCCAGCGGATAAACATCGCGCAGGCTGCTCGCATCGGGAGCGTCGGCAGCCACCGCCGCGCTCAAATACTGCTGCGCCTTATCGTAATTCTTCGCCTGCAAAGCGGCCATCCCGGCCACGCCATTGAAAATTCCCGATGTCTCCGACTTCAGCTTCTGAAAATCGGCGTCCGTTGTGCCATCCGGCTTGGTTACTGTCTGCACGCACTGCAAGCCCTTTTCGCCGAATTGCCCGCCCTCGGTCAAACTTTGCGCAGCGCCTGCGCCTCCTTGCTCTGCTGTGCCGCGCTTGGTAAATGACAGCAGCGCCAGTCCGCGCAGGTTACAGGGATTCGCCTGCAACACCTTCAGCGCCGTTTCCTGTGACTTGGCCGCGTTGCCCGTCTGTCCGTACGCGCTCATCAGCAACTCGAGCGCATCCTCTTTCATCACGCTATTCGGATACTGCGTTAGGAACGCCTCCAGCCCGCTGATCTTGGCGGCCGCATCCTGCTGCTGGATGGCTCCGACATAGGCGTTGTATTCAGCCGGATCTTTAATCTCTTTTTTCTGGGCAGGTGCCGCGCTTTTCGCTGGTGCAGCCTGAGCTGCGGGTGCGGCAGCGGCCGGTGCTGGGGTGGTTTGCGCGACGGCGGTAACTGCGGCTACCAGCGACATCGCAAGAACGATTTTCTTCATCCCTGTTGCTCCTTCATTTTTAGGAAGCTTGGATTCAATTGCTGCCCGGCCTGCGAGCTAAGCCGGGTTCGCCATGACCACTGCGCGCCATGGGGTGCTCCCCGTAAATCCCCGGCCGCATGCACGTTTACAGAGCGGCATAAGAATTATTCCGGTGAGCGGATTATAAGGATGTACCCCCGCTTAGGCAAGCAAGTTGCGTTCCGATGCTCTCCCTCGCACCTTGGATGCGGAAAATATCGCACGCGTCAAGGGTTCCGGGCGCTTGACCACGCCAAACATTCGAGAACCGCCTACAATAAATCATTAAAACGAAGCACAACGCCTTCCATTCCCCGTATAACCGCCGTATAAATCCTGTATCAACTCGCATCCCGAAAAGACGCGCAGGAGCCACTCTTGAGTCAGACCGAACTCCCTCCCTTAACCAACCAGGTCGCCCTCGTAACCGGCGCTGGACGCGGCATCGGCGCGGCCATCGCCACCATGCTAGCCGCCCTCGGAGCCAGCACAATTCTCTGCGGACGCACCCGCGAGAACCTGGAAAAGACAGCCGCAGCCATTCAAAAGAGCGCCCACCAAACATCAACCGTCGCCAGTCCAACCGCCTCCAGTTCAACGGCCTCGACTTCAATAATCGAGTGCGATATCACCGATCTCCGCTCCGTCGAGTCAATGGCCAAAACCGTCGACCGCACCTTCGGCCGCCTCGACATCCTCGTCAATAACGCCGGCATCATGGGGCCGTCCGGCCCGCTTCACGAACTCCCGCCCGAAGCGTGGGACCAGATCTTCAACACGAATCTACGCGGCGTCTATTACGCAATTCGCAGCCTCGCTCCACTCATGATCCGCGCCCGCAGCGGCCACATCATCAACATGTCGTCGCTCGCCGGCAAGAACCCGCTGCCCAACGGAGCCGCCTACTCCGCCTCGAAATGGGGTTTGAACGGATTAAGCTACGCGCTCGCCGAAGAGTTGCGCGCCCACAACATTCGCGTCTCGGTCATCTGCCCCGGATCGGTCCACACCGACTTCAGCGGCCATGAAGGTAAGAAATCCGAAAAGATGCTGCAACCAGCCGACGTAGCCCACGCGGTCGGCGCTATCGTAACGCAAGCGCCGCAGTCATTCATGAGCGAAATTCTGCTGCGCCCCACCCAAAAACCGTAGCCCGTGTAGCGCGGACACTCCTGTCCGCGAGGTCGACTCAACCAAACCTGGGGAGGAGCCAAGCGATGGGATCACCAGATATTCAGCGAACGCCAACAAAAGATGACCGGTTTACCTGACGGCTGATGGCTGATGGCTGACGACTAAGCCTCACTTCTTAAACAAATTCTCAAAAGCCTGCCGCGCATCGTTCGGACGCTGCGCCTGCTTGCTCGAAGTCTCTTTCTCCAGCCGCACGCGAATCGAATAAAACGTGCAGTCATTGCGTTTGTCTTTCGGAGAAACTCTCGCTGCAATCGGCTGGCTGCACTCAAAGCGGCACGAAGGATCGAAGTGTTCGCACTGCTTGCAGGAGTGCAGATCGGCTCCGCATTTCGCGCACTGCGCCGGAGCCGTGCTCAAATTCTCCAGCAGTGCCCCGCATTCCGCGCATCGTGAAACCGTCCGCGTCCCCGGCATATTCAGCGGCCGCGGCCCAAACGTATTATCCCGGCGAGCCGCCGCCGGCTTTTCTGTCTTCTCATTCTTTCGCGGCTCACCTCCCGAGTCCTGGTAGCCGCGCTGCCGGTATTTGCGATCGGACAAAATGCCTCCTGAAAACGCCTCATTCTGCGCTTTTGCCGCACCTTCTACAAGCGATTCTTTTCCACCAGCGCTTGCAACCCGCCCGCCCATCGCGCCATCTATCCTGCACTCGCGTGGGTGAATTGTCTTTCACATATCCGGATGCTAACATCCGTGTAGAATTTTGTAGGCCTAGGAGGCACTTATGGCGGATCGTGATGGCAGCAGTTTTCTGTGGTTTCTTGCGGGTCTCGGCGTGGGCGCGGTAGTCGGTGTCCTTTATGCTCCGAAGGCGGGCGATGAGATGCGCGAAACCATTCGCGAGAAGGCGCAGGACGGCGCTGAGCGCGCCCGTCAACAGGCTCGCCGCGCAAAAGAGCAGGCCAATGACTGGATGGATCGCGGCCGCGACGTCATCAGCCAGCAGAAAGAGCAGTTCCGCAACGCCTACGAAGCCGGGCGTCAGGCATATAACGAAACCACGACGCCGGCCGCAACCGCCGAGCCGCCAAAGAATATGTAATGCGACGACCTCGAGGAGCAGCCCATGGATGACACACTATTAAGAATCTTTATCGCCGTAACGACTTTTGCGGTCGTGATCCAGGCGGGAATTCTGGTGGGTCTCTATCTCTCCGTCCGCAAGAGCACGGCAAAAATGGATGCCCTCACCGCCGAATTTAAAGAAAAGGCGATGCCCACTCTCGAGTCCGTTCAAAGCTTCATCGCCGAAGTGCGCCCCAAAGTCGATATCATCGCGACCAATGCCGCCGAATCGAGTGAGCTCATCCGCAATCAACTCACTCGCATCGACGCCACCCTCACCGACGCGCTCGACCGCACGCGCCTTCAGGTAATCCGCGCCGACGAACTCCTCAATCGCACCATGGATAAAGTCGAAGAGACCAGCGAAATGGTCCACAAAACGGTGGTCTCACCGCTGCGTCAGGTAAGCGGCGTCATGAACGCCATCTACACGGGAGTAGAAGTCTTCCTCGGCGGCAACAAACGTCGCAGCGGCAAAAACGGCATGGGCGTGCCGCAAGACGAAATGTTCATCTAGCGAACTCGCGCCATCCACTCTCCAGTCGTCACTCCGGGCAACGCGGGGAATCTGCATTTCGCCGCCCGCAAATGAGTCCGTCGGCGCAACGAAATTCAACATCCCCTACTTCTCATCCCCGCTCTCTTCCACGCCCGCCACTCGCGCACTTCTCGCATCCGGCACAAAGATTGACGGCACTCTCTGCTCCGTGGCCAGCTTCTGAAAATTCCCAATGTCCACGTTCCGCACTTCATCCCAGTGCGCCAGCAGTTCATCGGCCTGCTTTTTCAGCTTGTCGAATTGCTGATACTCCGCCGCCGTCGGCGCCGCATCGGCCGCCCCTGAAACCGCCATCGAGAGAAATGCCAGCTTGCCATCGATCCCCGGCGCAAAGGCCAATGAATCCTCGCTCGCGGTGATCTTCAAATCGATCAGCGGATCACGCACCGCCACCAGCCGTACATCCAGCGCGCTCACCCCGTCCAGCAACGCCTTCGACGAATCCGGTCCCACTCGCCGCTTCAGCCCATCCAGTTGCTCGCGCACATCCTGAATTTCGTTCACCGCGTCATAGACGCGCGTCAGTTCTTCGCGCAGGTCCATCTCCAGCTTGAACTGTTTTTCAAGATCGGCCTGCGACACCGTCACTCGCGGATCGATCTTCACTTCAAACGGCGCGGTCTCGCTCTTGCCGTTCACCGTCAGCCGCACCTGGTATTTCTCCGGAACCGCCATCGGTCCCCGTGCCCCGTCGCCATACTCCCACAAGTAATAGCCCGGCACGCGATGGGCATCGTCATAGTGCAGGTCCCACTCGAACCGGTTCAGCCCGTCTTCCACCTTGATTTGCTTTTCCGGCTTCTTGTCATCCGGATCGGGCGGCTCATCACGCGGCTCGTTCCGCTTGCTCGAGTAGCTTCGAATCACGCTGCCCGACGCATCCAGAATTTCAATCTTCACTTCATCTTTCGGCGCCTTCTTCACGTAGTAATAAATGACCGCGCCATTCGGAGGATTTTTCCCGTTGAACACCAGCCGCGCCGGAGGCGCTTCATCCGCCCCCGCCGTGTGCAGCCGGTAAGCAACCGCCGGCGAATAAAGATGCATATCCTCACTCGCGATCGCATCCGCATACTGCCGCAGCGGCGTCACGTCATCCAGAATCCAGAACGACCGCCCGTGCGTCGCCACCACCAGGTCGTCATTCTTCACGGCCAGGTCGTGCACCGGAGCGTTCGGCAAATTCAGTTGCAGGCTCCGCCAGTGGTCGCCATCGTCAAACGATACAAAGATCCCACGCTCCGTACCCGCATACAACAAACCTTTTCTTTTCGGATCCTCGCGCACCGCGCGCACAAACGCGCCATCCGGAATCCCGCTCCCAAGCCGGCGCCACGTCGCTCCATAATCAGTCGTCTTATAAATGTAGACACCGACATCATCATTCTGATGCCGGTCGATCGCCACATATGCCTTCCCGGCCTCGAACGGCGAAGCCTCGATCAGACTCACGCGGCTCCACGCCGGCAAATCCTTCGGCGTCACGTTCGCCCAATTCTTCCCTTCGTCGCGCGTGATCTGCACCAGTCCATCGTCCGTCCCCGCCCAGATCAACCCCTTCGCCACCGCTGACGGCGCAATCGAAAACACCGTGTCGTAATATTCCGTTCCCGTGTCGTCAATCGTCACCGGACCGCCCGATGGCTGCTGCTTCGATCTATCGTTCCGCGTCAGGTCCGGACTGATCGCCTCCCAGTGCACTCCCCCATCCGTCGTTTTGAAAACCCGTTCGCCGCCGTAATAAATCGTATTCGCATCGAGCGGCGAAACCACCAGCGGCGCTGTCCATTGAAAACGATGTTCGAGCCGGGCCGCACCCGCGCCATCACCCAGTTCCGGCGACACCGCGATGTTCTGCACCTGGTTCGTACGCCGGTCGAAGCGCGTCAAATTCCCCTGGTAGTCGCCCGCATAAACAATGTTCGGGTCGTTCGGTGAAGGCGCAATGTATCCCGCTTCCCCGCCGCCCACTTCATACCAGTTGTCGCGCCCAATCGCGCCATCGTCGCTGCGGCTGGCAATCGCCACGCTCGAACTATCCTGCTGCGACCCGTACACGTAATACGGCGTGCGCGTATCAGTCACCACGTGATAGAACTGCCCGGTCGGCTGGTTATCCTGGCGAGTCCACGACTTTCCCCCATCGATGCTCACCGTCACGCCGCCATCATTCGCCACAATCATGCGCTTCGTATTTCTCGCGTCGATCCACATCCCATGGTTGTCGCCGTGCGGAACTTTCATCTTGTTAAAGTTCCGGCCGCCGTCCGTCGACTTGAAAAACTCCACATCCGCCACATACACCGTGTCCGCATCCTGCGGATCGGCAAAAACGTGCATGTAATACCACGGCCGCTGCGTAAGGCTGTGGCTTCCGTTCACCAGCTCCCAGCTCTCGCCGCCATCGTCCGAGCGATACAGCCCGCCCTCTTCCTTCGCTTCAATAATCGCGTACACGCGCTCCGAATTCGCCGCCACCGCCACGCCCACGCGTCCATACGGACCTTTCGGCAGCCCGTGTTCCTCAAGACGCTTCCACGTCGTGCCGCCGTCGTCGGACCGGTAAAGCCCGCTGCCCGGCCCGCCGCTTTCCAGGATCCACGGCGCGCGCCGCACCTGCCACATCGCGGCAAACAATACATTCGGATTACGCGGATCGAACGCCACATCCACCGCGCCCGTGTTCTCGTCCTTATACAGAACCTTCTCCCACGTTTTCCCGCCGTCCGTAGTCCGGAAAACTCCGCGCTCAATATTCGCTCCGTAAGGATGACCCAGCGCCGCCACAAACACGATGTCCGGATTCCGCGGATTGATAATCACTTTCCCAATCGCCCGCGAATCCTTCAACCCCACGTTCTTCCAGTCTTTCCCTCCATCGAGCGACTTCCATACGCCGTCGCCCTGCGAAATATTTCCACGCAGGCACGCCTCGCCCGTCCCCACATACAACACATTCGGATCCGACGCCGCCACCGCCACGCTGCCGATCGCCGGCGCTCCGTCATGATCAAAAACCGACGTCCATGTGTTCGCGCCATCCGTCGACTTCCACACGCCGCCGCCCGTCGCGCCAAAATAATAGGTCGTCGGATCGCCCGCAACCCCCACCGCGGTCAGCGACCGCCCGCCGCGGAACGGCCCGATATTGCGGTATTTCATCCCGCGAAACTGCGGATCGCCCTCGTTCTTCTCTTTCTCGGCAGCGTCGGCTTTGGCCGCCGGCTCGTCCGTCACGGGAGAAGCCTTCTGCGCGGAATCCATCTCGTGGTTCCGCTCCTTCTGCTGGGCGGAGGTGAACGTGGCAAAAGAGAAAACGAGCAGCGCAAGCAAAACGCCGCGAATAACCAGTCGCTGATTCATCAGATTGTGTTCCCCAAAAACAGATTAGACTTTCGCCTTATGTTACTGCCGCCGAAGCAAAACGTAAAACCGTAACCGGCCCGAATCCCGCAAATCAAAGCGCAGGCAGCAGCGCAGCACGAGCGCGGCTTCAGATCGCCCGATGACCCGATCACCCGATGACCCGATCTCGCAGATGGGATTTCCACCAGCGCATCCGTCTAGTCAACATCTCCAACCAAGAATCGCTGACCGATTTCCCGCACTCTCAGCCTAGAATGTTTCAAACATTTCTAAACCTTTTTGTTTGAAACAGAACGCGCTGAAAATGAAGCGGCAATTCACCACCACCGAGGTCATCGCGCTCACCGGCATCACCGGCCGCCAGCTCCAATGGTGGGACGAGCGCGGCCTCGTGACGCCCAGCCGCCAGGGCCATCGCCGCATCTATTCCTGGGATCAGCTCGTAACCGCCGCCGTCATCTCCCAGTTGCGCCGCCGCGGATTCTCCCTCCAGCGCATGCGCAAGGTAATTGCATTTCTCGATCGTGAATTCGGCACCAGCCTCGCCGCCACCGTTCGCGCCGCCTCCGAGTACCACCTGCTCACCGACGGCACGCATCTCTATCTGCGCACCTCGGCCCGCCAGGTCGTCGACCTCATAAAGAATTCCGACCAGCCCATGTTTGACATCTGTCTCAGCGACGAAGTCCGCCGCGTCCGCGCCGCCATCGTTCGCTCGGCAATAGTTCGCGGCCGCACTCTGTCAAGCAGAATGCCCGCGCAAAAAGATCGCGCGCAAAAATCACAAGCAGCCAGAGCCGCGTCTTTTAAAAAAAATTCAGCGTCAGAGCGAGCCCGGCCCATAAGCCGCGCCCGCAGAGCTTAAACGGAGGCCGGAAGACATGATGATCGGTGAACTCAGCATCATCAACGAATGGATTCCCGAGCAAATGGAACCGGGCACCGTCTTCGTGCTCGAGAACGCCGGCGAAGTCGGCGAAAAAGAAGATCCCTACTGGGCCGTGCTCTCCTGCCCATCCTGCGGCACGCTCGGCCTCATCACGCGCAAGCAAATGGCCGGCCTGCTGCCCACCATCTGCGGCTCATCCCAATGCTCAGCCCAATTCTTCATCAAAGATGAAGTAATCACACCCAGAAAACCGTTCTAGGTAACGCGGCTCATATCGATATTTGCTGAATGCCAACCAGTTCAAGCGATGGGCTCGCTTGATTATCTTCCAGGCAAAGCTGAATCACCTCCCGCACGCGCTTCATCAGCGTGTCAAGGTTCTTCGCCTGCGTATGGCAACCTCGGAGGGCGGGTACGGTGGCAACGTAATAATCATCTTCGTCCCGCTCGATGACGACTGTGAATTTGCGCTGACCCTTCACGACCCGATTTTAGCACGCCCCAAAATCACCGCCGCTTTCACTTCCTGTACTTCCCCACCAGCGCCCCAAACCGCGCATCCCCGCGCAGCTTGTCGAAATATGCATTCGTATCCAGCGTGCCAAAATCGCGATATCCCATCTCCAGCGCCTTTTGCAGCGCCGCCAGCGCTTTCTCTTTGTCGCCGCGCCCGCTGTATGCCTCGCTCAGGAACACATAGTTGATCGCCGCTGGCGTCGCGCTCTTCGTCAACTCACCGATCGCCTGATCGTACTCGCCAAGAGCCATATAAGCCTGACCCATCCCGAGGTCCGCCATCGTCCCGTTCGGACTCAACTCCTCCTCCTGACGAAACGTCGCCAGCGCCTCCGCGTTTCGCTTCTGCAACAACAGCGATCGCCCCAGATGGTAGTACGCCGGGATGAACGAAGGCTCCAGACGCAGCGCCTGCCGCGAAGCTTTTTCCGCCGTGATCGGGTCCGGAGGCTGCCGGTAACAGAGCGCCCACGAAAACATGTCCCAGCCATGCGCATCGTTCGGGTTCAGCTCCGTGGCTTTTCGGAACTCCTCTGCCGCCGTCGCATAATCGTACTTATCCATCAGCACCGATCCCATGGCAATATGCACCTCGGCCAATTGCGGATCGACCGCCATCGCGCGCCGCACATATTCTTCCGCGCGCTCCAGGTGCTCGGGCTTGGATTCGAGATTGCGATAAATCTGCGCCTCCACCCACGCCAGCCCCGCGAGCGCCAGCGGATAATTCGGGTCGTACTTCAGCGCCTCCTCATACGAGCGCCGCGCCGCCTCCAACTTGTCCGGTTCATCGGGAAATTGTATGAGCGCACGCCCCCGCAAAAATGCGTCATACGCCTGCGGATTCCCCGTGTAGCGATGCTCTATCGCCTGCTGCTCCTGCGGCGTCAGCTTCAGGTTCAGCGACTGCGCAATCTTCATCGCGGTCTGCTCCTGCAAGCTGAAAACATCTTTCATCTCGCCGGTAAAGTCGTCGGCCCACACCTGAAATCCGCTCGTCGCGTCAATCAGTTGCACGTTGATCCGCACCTGGTCGCCCGCCTTGCGCACGTTCCCTTCCAGCAGATACCTCACGCCCAGCGCCTTGCCGATCTCCGCCGCATTCTTGTCCTGCGTCTTCAGCGCCGTCACCGACGAATGCGACGCCACATCGATGCCTCCAATTTTCGAAAGCTTCGTCGTGATCTCATCTGTCATTCCGTCGCTGAAATAAGCGCTGTCCGGCTCCGCGCTCAGGTTTTGCAACGGCAGCACCGCAACCGACGGCTTCGCAGCCACCGCCGCAGATTGCGCCGCGGAATGTTGTTTCACATACCATTCGAATCCGCCCACTAGCAGCGCCAACCCGAGCAGCCCCGCAATCACAAAAGACGCCGTGCGCTTCGATCCCGCCTTCGAATCCGGTCTCGTCGGAGTCTCGCCAGACACCGAAGCCGCCCGCCCCGACTCCGTGCTGCGCTGGATCCTCTTCAAATCCGCCCGCAACTCCGCCGCCGACTGGTACCGCAGCCCGCGATCCTTCTCCAACGCCTTTTCGATCACCCGCTCAAACTCGGCCGGCAGCGCCGGATTCAGCCGCACCGCCGAAGCCGGCGCGCGATTCATAATCCCGTCGAAAATCACCCCCGTGCTCTCGCCCGCAAATGGCAAAGCACCCGTCGCCATCTCATAAAGCACCACCCCGAATGAGAATAAATCCGTCCGCGTATCCAGCTCTTTCGCCCTCACCTGCTCCGGCGACATATAGGAAACCGTTCCCAGCGTCGAACCCGGACTCGTAAGATGCTGTGCCTCCACTGCCGTCATCGTGTCAGCCGACGACACTCTGCTCGCAGAGCCTGCGCCCGGCGCAGCTTTCGCCAGACCAAAGTCCAGCACCTTGGCCAGCCCGCGCCGCGTCACAAAAATATTCGCCGGCTTGATGTCGCGATGCACAATTCCCTGCGCATGCGCCGCGTCCAGCCCATCCGCAATCTCAATGCCCAGCGCCAGCACCGTTTCACTTTCCAGCGGCTTGCCCGAGATCATGTGCTTGAGCGTCACGCCGTCCAGAAATTCCATGGCAATAAATGACTGGTCGCCATGCCGGCCAATCTCATAAATCGTGCAGATGTTCGGATGATTCAGCGCCGACGCCGCACGCGCCTCCCGCCGGAAACGCTCCAGCGCCTGCGGATCACGCGACAATTCCTCGGGCAAAAATTTGAGCGCCACAAAGCGCCCGAGTTCGGTGTCCTCGGCCTTGTAGACAACGCCCATGCCGCCGCCGCCCAGCCTCTCAACAATTCGATAATGAGATATGGTTTCGCCGATCAAAGTTTTGCCGATCAATCTGGTCTCGTGCTCACGAGCCCACGCACGCCATTCGAGACGCTTCATCTTAAAGAGCCCCAACTAACCCGTCAACGACAATGCCCTATGCTATGTTCGTCCGATGCCAAACGCCCTCGTCACCGGAAGCAGCACCGGAATCGGCCTCGAAACCGCGCTCCACTTCGCCCGCAACGGATACCGCGTCTACGCCGCAGCCCGCAAGCCCGAAGTCGTCCAGCAGCATCCCAACATCGTCCCCGTAAAACTAGACGTCGATCAAGATGCCAGCGTTCGCCAATGCGTCGATCAGGTTCTCCGCGACGCCGGTGCCATCGACGTGCTCGTCAACAACGCCGGAATCGGCGTCGCCGGCGCCATCGAACTGGTTCCCATCGAGCGCGCCCGCGCCATGTTCGAAACAAATTTCTGGGGCGCGGTCCGCATGATGCAGGCTGTTCTTCCCTCGATGCGCGCCCGCCGCAGCGGCGCCATCGTCAACGTGACCTCATTGATGGGCCACGTCACCCTCGGCGGCCACGGCTTCTACGCCGCCACCAAATTCGCGCTCGCCGCCGTCAGCGAAACCCTCGCCATCGAGGCCAAGCCACTCGGCATCAAAGTCGCAATCATCGAGCCCGGCGTAAT
>JBAWAI010000166.1:0-15725 GCA_049589215.1 Terriglobales bacterium
CATAGAGCCATCGGGAGGCCGTATGCACGAACAGAAGAAAACACAGAAAGCCCTGGTTCTCGGCTGGAGCATCGGACTCGCGCTCGTCGCGGTCATGGTAGTCGCCAAACTCGTTCTGAAATTCTGAGTGAGCCGATGGAGGCACGGGCGCCCTGCGTGCGAAACAAGCGGGAGCCACGCAGTTACCCCAAGACGAACCGCACATCCAGTAATCCGCCTCGCGACTAGCAAGCCACGCCCCGCGATGAGTATCCTTTCCCCGTGATCCTTTCGGTAGTCATCATCACCCACAACGAAGAAGCGAATATTGGGCGCACTCTGGCCAGCGTCCAACCGCTGGTGGCCGACGGCCGAGGTGAAATCATCGTCGTCGACTCGGGATCGAATGATCGGACGGTAGAGATCGCGAAGTCGCACGGCGCAAAAGTTTTTGTCGAGGACTGGAAGGGTTACGCCGCGCAAAAAAATTCAGCGATCGACAAGGCCCAGGGCGATTGGATATTGAGTCTGGATGCGGATGAAGAAGTGGAGCGAGATTTGGCGGAGCTGATTTCATTCGTGATCTCGCCACAACCGCATCAGCCCAAGGAACTGTTGGCCGATATCCATCCGCCCCGAATGTCTCCTGACGAGATCAGTGGCTACTGGATGCGACGCCGGAATAAATTCCTGGGAAAGTGGATCCGCCACGGGGGTCATTGGCCCGATCCTAAGTTGCGGCTATTTAGAAAAAGAGCGGGAGCATTTGAAAATCGAGCAGTTCACGAGGATGCCCAACTCTCCGGGAAGACTGCGCGGCTTCTCGACGGGGCATTGATCCACCACTCCTACCCCACCCTAGCTGACTACATCGACCACATGAACCGCTATTCCTCCCTCGGCGCAGAGATGGTAGCTGCCAAAGGTCCCGTTCGCTTCAGCCCCTTCAACATCATGATCCGACCGGCCGCAACCTTCATCTACAACTATTTTTTTCGCTTGGGATTTCTCGACGGCCGCGAAGGCCTGCTCCTGCATCTCTACCACGCGGTCTACGTATCGTGGAAATACGCAAAAGCTTGGGAACTATCCCGGCAAGAAAGTTCGGTATCCGAGAACTGAGAACTGGCCGCTGGCAACTGAATTACGTCACCCGCATGATGTCGTACTCCACCCGCACTTGCCGCCCGGGAAATGTCCCTTCCACATAAGATTTCACATCAGCGACAGACGGCACCCCATCTCGCCCAGTCAGTCCCCGCGCGTCATCGAGCAGAATAATGTGCGGAAAAGGATGGCTCAGAATCATCTCGAGCTCCGCAGAAAGCCGTTGCTGGTCGCCCTGTTTGCCTATCCAGCCGTAGTACCCGGCATCCAGCCAGAACAGCGCCGGCGCGGTCAGCAGCGCGAGAATCTGCGGCATGACGACCCGGCTGTCTCCGCAAAATATTTTGATGTGCGGCTCGCCGGCAAACTTGCGCTGCGCCCGCTCCGCCAGCTCCGGCACGAACTCAATCGAATAAATCCGCTCGAACCGGAGCTTCATGGCGGCGACCATCTCGCCATAGTAAGTGCCGGTTTCGACCAGCGTCTTCAACCCGAATCGTTCGCCATATTCGCGAACCACTTTTTGCTTGAGCAGGTGCGGAGAGCGCTCCGGACGCCCGCGCAGCACCCAGTACCAATAATCGGGATAGTGGCCAACCGCCTTGTAGGCGCCGTAAAACGGCGTGCGCGCGAGCATGCGCCGAAAAGCTTTCAGAGTGTCCTCCTCTGGACCGCCAGTAAGAATAGCAGGCGCTGGCGACAGCCCCAACCGCTCGGTCGGCCCGACAATCTTGTCCCATGACTGCCTCTCCTCTATCATCAAGACAAACGGGCACAAAGCAGCCAGGGAGCCGAATGGCCGATAAGAAATCCAAAACTGATGCGGGCAAGCCGATCGTCGCTGAGAGCCCGATCTCCGACGTGTTTGAGAATCGCCACCCGGCGCAGTCCGAGAAAGACTGGGCCGAGAAAACTCTCGCGCCAACCATCGAGAAGTCGCCCGAGAAGGCGATCGGCGCGCCCACCGGCACCAATGTCGACGAGCACGGCCGCGCTCGCTTCAGCACGATTTCCGACGTTCCCATCCGCCGCCTCTACACCCAGGCCGATCTGCCCGCCGACTGGAACTACGAGCAATATCTCGGCTATCCCGGCCAACCACCCTACACGCGCGGCATTCACGCGACTGGCTACCGCGGCAAACTCTGGACCATGCGCATGTTCTCGGGCTTCGCCTCGCCCGAAGAAACCAACCAGCGTTACAAATATCTGCTCGAGCACGGCGGCGGCGGGCTCTCCGTTGCCTTTGATCTGCCTACGCTGATGGGCTATGACTCCGATCATCCGGCCAGCGAGGGCGAAGTCGGCAAATGCGGAGTGGCCATCGACTCCCTCGAAGACATGGAGATTTTGTTTGACGGCATCGACCTCGAAAAAATCACCACATCGATGACCATCAATTCTCCGGCCAGCGTGCTCTGGGCGATGTATCTGGTCGTCGCCGAAAAACATGGCGCGGACTGGAAGAAAATTTCCGGCACGCTCCAGAACGACATTCTCAAGGAATACATCGCGCAAAAGGAATACATCTATCCGCCCGCGCCCAGCATGCGCCTGGTCGTAGACACCTTCGAGTTCGGCTCGAAATTCACGCCGCGCTTCAACACGATTTCGATCAGCGGATACCACATTCGCGAAGCCGGTTCGACCGCGCTCCAGGAATTGGCATTCACCATTTATGACGGCGTCGAATATGTCGAATGGGCGCGCCGGCGCGGCCTCGACGTCGACGAATTCGGCCCGCGGCTAAGCTTCTTCTTCAATGCCCACAATGATTTTTTCGAGGAGATCGCCAAGTATCGCGCGGCAAGAAAAATCTGGTACCGCCTGATGAAAGACCGGTTCGGCGCGAAAAGCGATCGCACTCGCCTGATGCGCTTCCACACACAAACCGCAGGCGTTTCCCTGCCCGCGCAGCAACCGATGAACAACATCGCCCGCGTGGCCCTGCAGGCGCTGGCCGCTGTCCTCGGAGGCACGCAATCGCTGCATACCGATGCCTACGATGAGGCGCTCGCTCTCCCGACCGAAGAGGCCGCGCGCATCGCCCTCCGCACACAGCAGATCATTGCCTATGAATCCGGTGTCGCACAAACAGTCGATCCGCTCGGCGGTTCGTACTTCGTCGAAAAGCAGACGCTCGACATGGAGCAGGACGCGTTCGACTATTTCGAAAAGCTCGACCAGATGGGCGGTATGGTCAAGGCAATCGAGCGCGGATATCCGCAAAAAGAGATCGCCGATGCGAGTTACCAATATCAGCGCGCAGTCGAGGCCAACGAAAAAATTACGGTGGGAGTGAACGACTTTGTCATCGAAGAGGGATCTCCGCACATCCTCTACATCGACGAATCCGTCGGCCGGGCGCAAACCGCAAAGCTAAAAGCCCTGCGCTCCCGCCGATCCAACGACGAGGTCGCTCGCCGGCTCGAAGCCTTGAAACGCGCCGCCGCGAAAGCCCCGACCGCCGGGACAAACGGAAACATTTCCGACGCGAACACCATGCCCTACATCGTCGACGCAGTTCGCGCCTACGCAACGGTCGGCGAAATCTGCGAGGCGCTTCGGCAGGTTTACGGCACGTATACCGAAGTAAGCGTCACGTAGCACACCCGTCAGTCCGCGCCTAGAAGGGTAGCGACCTCGATGTTCTTCGAAATCGTTGGAAGGATCGGCGACATCGCGACCGTCGCATCCGGCGGCTCAATTCGCGAACGGAGGCGTTTGAGGAAGGCTTACGGCTAGGGACGATGGCGAAAGAAAAAGGGATTGGCAACCGTAAAACTCTTCGATGGTACGATCTCAAAAGCAGAACTGGTATGAGGCGCATCGGATCGGCAGCAAAGAGTCCAAAATCAAACGGCTCTTCGACTAAGATGAAAACGTCGTCCAACTCCTTCATGATTTGCGTTCGCAACGAAAGCCATCCCGCATCTCTCGAGCTTCGCAAACTTTACGAGTTGATCCCAGACCCAAAGGCCTCCAAACTCCACCTTGTCCGCATCATTGACGAATCTGGCGAAGATTATCTTTATCCCGAGGAGTACTTCGTCGCAGTCAAGCTCCCGCAAAGCGTCGGACGCGCAATCCTGCGGGCCGCGCAGTAGTCGCGTCAATGAACTCGTCTCTATCCGCACCAACCTTTCCTGAGAGTTGAGAGCTTGGAGCCTGGACGTGAGAGCTCTTCTCACTTCATGCGATTCCGATACAAACTCCCATCCACCTGCCCCACCATCGCCTTAATATCAAGCGGCGCGCCGAGGAACGCCGTCACCTCCTCCGCCACCGCCTGCGGTTCGCGCAGCACGCGGTGATAGTGAACGCGATGAACACTTGTCTTCGGCTTCGCTGCCAGCCACTTGTTGACGTCGATCAGGTGCCGTTGAAACAGTTCTCCCACCGCTGAATCGTCGCCGCCGGGCTCGTAGGTTCCCCGGCGCTTCAGCATTTCGTCCTGCGACTTAAGCACCTCCGGCATCGGACGCTGCATGAAAACAATCTTGTACTCGTGGCCGTCCGGCAGCGACAAAATCAGTTGCGAGATGACCTTCACCACCTTGCCCTCGGCTTCGGCGATTAGGCCTGGGTTCTTGGGAAGCTGTTTGACCCGCTCCCACTCCAGGTAGCCTTTGGGATTGTCGGTGTCGGCCTTGCGCTCGCCATCGGAGAGAGCGGGCATCCCGCCCGCAGCCAGCATCTGCATCATCAGCGAGGTGCCGGAGCGAGGCAGCCCGGAAACAATTGTGATCATCGAGACCTTTCCATGAATAAGTGCACCGGGCAGAGCTTCTTACCCGTCCCAAAGATAATAGTTGTTAAGCGAGCGTGCGGCCAAGTCTTCACGCGGGCAACGCTTTGAAGTGCAAATTCCCGTTCCGCCGTCGCTCATTCAACAAGATCAGGCTCTGGAAGCCGTAACCCGTCTTCATCTTTACAATTGCAACGCATCTTTACGTTGACAACGCCCGGTTACTCGGCTATTTTTAACATCCAACAGGGGGATTTAGTGCGACGCAGCCTTTGGACATTCGTTTTGCTTTTGCTGACGGGTATCGTCGGCGCGGCTGCTGTCCCCCCCACCGATCTTCCTGAGACCAGTTACAACGAATCTGATACGCCCGTAAATCAAGCTCCTCCCGTGGTTCAGGGCATTCGTTTCGTGCGTCCGGTTCAGGTCGTCAAAAGAGTGCCGCAGAGTGTGATCCAGGCGCGCCACATCGCGCAACTCCCGGTTGAAGATTTGGGCCTGCTTCCGCCCTCGACGCGTCACCAGCCCAGTTCCATTCAAGATTTGCTCTGTACCTTGCTAATCTGATCCTCGCCTGCCTTGGGCTCCGCCTGAGAGCCATTCAAGCTTGTAAACGAAGCCCTTCAGCAGTGGCCCCGTTTGCGATGCTTCATCACTTCAAGCTTCGTCAAATCGAATCCCCCATCGAGACGAGACTTGCCAGCCATAGGCTGGGCCCTCGGGCAATCACCCACGACACAACAAATTGCTCCGGACCGCACTCATTCTCAGCCGGCTAGGTTTACCCGCACCGGCTTTTAGCGGACGGCATTTATCAGGCGAATAACAAATGCGGGCGGTGCGGGCCGGCCGCCGAGGACGATCAGTTATGTTCGAAGTTATGGATGTAGTTATGCAAACTGATGAGCCGGATTTTACCGACGGGACCCGCCCAGTGTGGTTCGATCCGCATCTGGGCAGAACCTTCGCTGACAGGAGGGCAGGCGTTCGCGAACTTCGCGTAGCCAACCTTCTCCTGATTCTGCGTGAGATTGACGAGACATTGCATTTCGCAAATCTGACCGAGGCGGAACTAAGTGGCCTCGTTCTAACCGCGATTACAGCCTGCGGATTTACCGACCCCGCCGAAGTCCGTTTGGTGGTCGAAAATGTCCTGCAGGCATGGGAAGCCCCCGGAGCGCCCTTACGTTATGCGCTCTGACGAGTCATCAAGGCTTCGTTGGGACGGGGCTTGCCCCGTCTCTCTCAAGTTCGCCTGGCACTTGTCATGCATGGCAGTGCGAGGCGTTGCGATGTGTCCGGCTGCTTTTCGAGTGGCCATGCAATGAGGGGAGGCTGCTTTTCGGGCAGCCGGACACTTCGACTTTGTACGGCACGCTGGCCCCGCGCAGTTTGAGGGGATTGCGCGGGGCTCGGCGTTCTGCTACCGTGCCTACCTGCTGGTCAAGGAGGAATTGTGGCGTTTTGTCCTAACTGTGGGGCGCAGGTAGCCGACGGAGCAGCGTGTACAAAGTGTGCCGGTGGCCCAGCCAACGTGGCCGTGGCGACCACAACAACCGGCGTCGGACTTACCGACAACATGGCGGGAGCGCTCGCCTACGTAACGATTATTCCGGCCATCGTCTTTCTCGTGGTCGAGCCGTATAACCGCAAGCGCTTTGTTCGCTTTCACGCTTTTCAATCGATCTTCTTCTGTGTCGCCTGGATGATCTTGTGGTTCGGCCTCCGCATCATCGTCGGCTTCCCGGTTTTCGGTTGGTTGACCGCGCTACTTTGGCCAATCGTTGACCTAGTTGGATTTGTAATTTGGCTGATTCTGATCCTCAAGGCCTTTCAAGGCCAAATGTTCAAGCTGCCCGTAATCGGAGATCTCGCTGAAAAGCAGGCCGGCGCATAGTTCCCTATTAGTCTTGAGCATGGCACGGCTCAACCGTGCCACCCGCCAGCACGCTCGATAATCCCAGTCCCGCCGGAGAGACGCCCCTGTACCCCTTCGTTCACTCAACCCCACTTTTTCGCATCTGGCGCGTCAAATACTAGTAGTAAGCTAAAAGGTGCGTGTTTACCGGTCTTCAGCCTGCGAGTTCCTGGTTGCGGCGCTACCGGACTGTCAGCCTGTCCGTGTCCGCCCACGTCGCCCTGCTCGCTGTTATCGTCTTTCACCATCCAAAGCCCATTGATCTGACCCCCACATGGCTAGCCTGGGGCAACGCCGATCATTCCTACAGGATCGTCTATCTACCTTCAGGCGATCCCGCGGCAGACGCCAAGCTGTCGCTCCCTCGATCCGCCGCCAAGAAGCCGAGCATCCGGCCGCCCGCCCAGGCGAAAAAGCCGCAGGCCAAGCAAGAGCATCACGACCTCGACGCCAAAGCTGACGAAGGCACTGAAAACACCAAGGCCGGATCCGCGCTCGGCCGCGTCGTCGACGGCCCCATCCTCGGCCATGAGGTCCACGTCGCGCTCCCGCAATATCCCGAGCCGCAGGTCGATCGCGCCAACCTTCCCCGCGATCTCACCGGCGACATAGTCATCGAAGTCACCATCGACTCCGAGGGCAACGTGGTCGAAACGAAGGTGGTCCAATCGATTGGACCCGACGTCGACGAAAAGATAGTAGCCTCGCTGCGCCGGCGCCACTACCAGCCCGCCACTCTCGATGGCACTCCGGTAGCATCGCACCAGGACGTGCATTTTCATTTCCCCTCATGAACGAGCGTTTCAGAAAATCATGGCTGCGCAGAGCTGTCCGCGCTGTTGCCCATGTGTGCCTTCTACTATTTGCGCTCTATACACATTTGCTCGCCGAGACTCCATCATCAAACGACGCAATTAAAGCTCCCTCTCTTTTCAAAGCCGAAAATTCTCCGCCCGAGACCGCCCTGCAAAAGCAAATTCGCGCAATCGCCGGCGACGCACGCGGCAAAGTCTCCGTCTCCTGCTCGCTGCCGAAGTCATCTCTGAATTGCGACCTCGATCCCCATGCTCACCCTCCCATGCAGTCCGTCTTCAAATTGCCGCTGGCGATCGCCATACTGCACCAGGTTGACCTCGGCTTGCTCCACCTCGATCAGCCCGTGCGCTTCCTTCCCGAAGACCGCATTCCGCACGCCTATAGCCCGTTGCAGGACAAATACCCGGAGGCCGGCGTCGACCTGCCTCTGCGCGAGCTTCTCCGATTGACGGTTTCGTTGAGCGACAATGTGGCCGCCGACATTCTGCTTCGCATCAGCCACGGTCCAGCGTCCGTTGCCGGCTACATAACTTCACTCGGGATTGAAGGATTTCAGCTTCAGGATGGAGAGCGCATTCTGCACCATGATGTCACCGCGCAGTACCGCAACTGGTTTGCTCCCGCGGGAGCCGTCCAGCTCCTCCGCCAAATCAACGATCATTCCGCTCTCACGCCGGCGAGCACCGAGCTGCTCCTCGGCTGGATGGAAGGCTCCGTGCAAACGGATCGCTTGCAGGCCGATCTTCCACCAGGTACGCGCGTCGCGCATAAGTCTGGCACGTCGGATGTCGATAACGGCCTTGCCCATGCCACCAATGACATTGGCCTGATCACTCTGCCCGGCGGGCGCCGCTTGGCGATTGCCGTCTTCATCACCGATTCGCGGGCCGACGAAGCCACGCGCAAAAAAGTGATCGCGCGAATCGCCCGCGCCGCCTATGACGCGAGCCTGACCAACAAGTAACGCCACATATTCGCTTTGTATTCGCCTGCTGTGCTAAACTCTCTGGCCATCCGGCGAGGAGAAATACCAGATGCCAACGGCCAAGAAACCGGGCAAGAGATCCAAACCAAAATCCGCACCAAAGGCAAACCCTCACCACAAAGCCACGCTGCACCTGAAGAAGTCCGACCCAATCCTCGCTGCCATCATCGAGCGCGTCGGCCCCTGCAGAATAGAATTCCGCGAGCCGACCTTCCACAGCCTGGCTAGGTCCATTCTCTACCAGCAATTAAACGGAACAGCGGCATTGACGATCTTCAACCGGTTTACCGCACTAGCCGGCGATCCGCTGACGCCGCAGGGAATTCTAAAGATGACCGACGCGCAGATGCGCGAGGTCGGCCTGTCGCGCCAGAAAACGTCCTACCTGCGCGACCTCTCCGAAAAAACACACGCCGGGTTACTCGAATTCGACCGCATCGCCGACATGACCGAAGAAGACGTGATCGCTCACCTCACGCAGGTCAAGGGCGTGGGCGTCTGGACAGCTCACATGTTTCTGATGTTCACGCTGCGCCGTCCCGACATTCTCCCCACTGGAGATTACGCTGTGCAGGCCGCCATGAAAAAGCTCTACAAGAAGCGTAAATGGCCCAAGCCCGATGTCATGCATAAAATCGCGAAACCATGGGCGCCCTATCGCTCAATCGCCTGCTGGTATTTGTGGAGAAGCTTCGACATAAAAACAGTTTGATACCGCGCGCGGCTGACATCGAATCCTCAGCGCGCATCAAGGCTGATCCGCCGTACCGTCCGACCACTTGCGCACCGGTATGAGCACAACCGTCAATCGATCCTCTGGGTCCCCGGTCGTCAGAACGGGCGAGCCCGGCAGATTGGCGCCCCAGGCCTGACCGTCCGTCGGCGTCACGAAAAGCATGATGTGAGGATGCCAGTGCCCGACGCCATCGCCCAGGTACCCTTGCTTGGACAGCATGTAGCTCATCGCACCAGGCTCGGGCAGCGGCAATTCCTTTTTATCGAGCCCCGCCTTGATCGCGTCGAACATATGAGCGGCAGATGGATCAGCCAAAACCAGTTCGGTCTTCTTGATCGTTAGCGGAAGGTTCGATCGTGCGGCTGGCGGGTTGAAGCAGATAGGCGCGCGCAGCTTAGGATTCCAAAAGTTCGGATCCCCAAGTCCACGGTCCACGAGCGCTCGACCATGCATACAAATCCGTTCTTGCCTTTGACCGCGGTTTCGTAACCATGCCGGCCAAGAACCATAACGTCCGCATCCTGCGAGATCGACTCCGGAGCCGCCGTCCTCGCCAGTGCGATCTCACCATCTCGATCCGCCATCATGTATTCCTCAACCGGCGCCATCTTCGGATAGGCCGTTGCAGCGTTCACCGCCTGTCCCTGCGCATGCCACGTTGTACACAGCAACACAAGCAACACAATGCCCGTCGCGTCCATCATTCCCCGATTGAGCGTCCTCAGAATGCGCGTCCCGATCATCCGCATCATTGATTTCTCCTGAGAGTGGAATTGTCCTTTACCGCCGGTTGGCCCTGAAGGAACACTGCCTTGCGCGTACCTTCGATTGATGAGATGCCTTCATCCGCTCTAACGATAACCGCGATCTCGGCGGCACTTAAAAGCGCCCGCTTATTCTTCGTTTGAATAATGGAATACGTTTTCGAGTGGCTGTCCGAACACGGCGGCGATTCGGAACGCCGCTTCCAGCGACGGCGAGTACTTACTCTGCTCGATCGCATTCACGGTCTGCCGCGTGACGTGAATTTTTTCAGCCAGCTGTTGTTGCGTCATCTCGCCATGCTCAAAACGCAGCCGTCTGATCTCATTGCGGATCGTTCCCATATCACGCTCCCCGCCGGTATTGCACGATCTGGCAGCCGGAACGCATGATCTCGGCCGTCACCAGGATGAACAGCAGGGCATTCGTGTTAAACACAATCGGCGGGTTGAACGCGCCGAAAAAGCAGGCGAACGCGATCCCCGTCGCGAGCCCCGCGTAAGCGAATCGCATCGCCCTAAGCTCGATGAGTTTGTCGCGCTCGTCGCGAGGCGCTTTCGCTTCGCGGGGCGTGAAGATGGCCACAGCGATGGTCAACACGATCTGGACAACAACCAGCGCGATGATCGTCCCCAGTAGTTTGCCGAAGTGAAAGCCGCCGGCCTGCGGCCCGGCCTTTATGACGGACCAGAAGTAAACACCGTAAATGCCAGCCATCGAGAGAGCCGAGATCCAAGCAGTTTTTTCGCGAAATGACATAGAAGGCCTCCTTGCCTTTGTCTATCTTTCACGACACAAAGTAAAACATTTAATACTCAATGTCAAATATTTTGTACTTTTCGCGCATTTCCAAGTAGTCGCCATCTGCCAAGGCCTCGTCCTCATCCCCTCTCATTGCCTCAGGATTTGTCTCGAAAAGGGACAGCTTCAGTCGTGTGCCGGGTCCCATCCTCAGGAAAGAGCTTGACTTAAGCCTAGACGCAGCACTCAACTGGTCACAGTTGCACCGCGAGGAGAGACTTCGAACCGGCCCTGACTTCGACTGGTTCAGACCTTGACCGGCCCTGACTTCGACTGGTCCAGAGGAGATCGGCGCTGTTAGGAATAGTGGCCGAAACCAGAAGTTGCACAACTCCAGGAGCTAACTACCAATAGCTCAATACTTTACGTTTAAGTCATTATTCCAGAATACTTTGCGAAGGATTTCGCGCCAAAGTATTGATTTTAATAGACCGAGTCCTGGGGGGGAGTGAAGGGTTATCCGCGCTTTCGATCCCTCATTTCGATCAGCCGCTCCTTCACGGTCGGCCACTCGGACGCAATAATCGAATAGCGCGCGGAGTCGCGCGGAATAAAATCAGCCGCCATCCGGTGCGCCCGGAGAATGCCTTCGAACTGCCCTCCGATCCGTTCGATCGCGGCCCGCGAGCGCGCATTGCGCACATCGGTGTGCAAACAAACGCGCAGCACTTTCCAGTTCTCGAAGGCATAGGTCAGCATCAGCAGCTTGCTCTCGGTGTTGGCCGGCGTTCGAATAGCGCTCGCGCTGAACCACGTGTATCCGATCTCGCACGCATCGGGTGCTCCGCGACCGTAGCGAGCGTGCCCTGGTGGCCACGCCCAATGCTCAATAAGCCAGAAGCGCGTCGATCCAATGACCGTTCCATCTCCAACACGCACAATCGCAAACGGCACCGCCGTCCCAGCCTCCTGCCAGGCCACCGCCGTGTCGACATATTTTTCGGCCGCGCTCTTGCCCAGCGGGACCGGGCTCCACTGGTAAAGAGAGCGCGAAGGATCCGCAGCCGACGCCGCCACCAGCCCGTCAACATGCTCGCGAGCGAGCGCCTCGAGTCGCACGTGGCTGCCTTCAAGCATTGGAACCTGAATTTTTGTCGCCATGATTAAAAGTGTACCGCTGCCTCACCGGCAGACATTATCTACGCACTGGTCCTTACGATACTCATCGACGAACATCGTCCATGGAGGTTCATGCAGCGCATCACGATACAAGCCGGTCTTGAAATAAATCAGAGCGCGCGGCGGATAACCGCGAGTCGGCTGAAAGAGGGTGTGGCCGCGATAGTGAACGATGTCGCTCCCATCGAGCGTCGCATCCACACTTCCCCGTTCGCTGTTTTCAAATCTGATGACGAACCTGAAGTCGAGCCAACGGCCGCGGATATCTTCGTCTCCCTGATAAATAACGTGGCTGCCCAACTCATCGTGTCGCGTGATCTTGAGGCGCGCATTTTCGCAGCGAACCGCCAGAATCGGTCGATCAGGACGGCAACTCGAAAACGATTCGCACACCTGCTTCCACTGCGCGATGACGAGCCGCTCGGAGCTTTGAGGAATGTCTTTGGGCAGATACAAGCTGAACGAATAGACATAAGTTCGCCTGGAACGCGAAAACAGCCACCACGATTCCATCAACTCGGCGCGCTCGCTGGCAACACCACTTTCGCTGGCAGCTTCGTAACGGTCGCCGGAATGAACGGTAATCGCCAGCGCGCCGCGACCCGCCCGAACCACAGACTGCTCAGGCGCGACCGCGCCGGAAGCAAAGCGGTACTTCGACCACTGAGTCCAACTCAGCCGCGACGATTCGAAGCCGTCATAAACGTGGATGGGAACAGTTCTGAGCGCGACAAGGAATACTATGAGCAACAAACCTAATCCCGCAGCCAGCTTGAAGAGAAATTTCACGCAGGCGATGCTATCACTCCATCATGGACAAAATCAGCGCCGCGACCAAACTGAACAAATGGCTTTTCTGGCGGTTGGCAGCAGAAAGCAAAAAACCCTCTCAATCAACGAGAGGGTTTCAAAACTCGTAGGGAGGAATCTTTTACGCTGCGCGTATCACGTTCCCCGCCTGAAATCCTTTGGGGCCTTTGAGCAGATCGAATTCGACCGTCTCGCCCTCGTTCAGCGTGCGGTAGCCGTTCTCCTGAATGGCGGAGAAGTGCACGAACACATCTTCGCCCGTGGAGCGCTGGATGAACCCGTAACCCTTCGCCCCGTTGAACCACTTCACTGTCCCCTTCTCTCTCACAAAAGCTCCTTTCGCCTCGATCGTAAGAATTATTCTTGCGCCTCTCGGTGTTTGTCCCGCGTCGCTCGAAAAACGACAGCGAGACGCCAATCAAAGGGCGCTAGAATTTGTTGGCATCACCGGAAAGGGCCGAACGGATTGCGTCAACAGAAATGGCTCCCCGCGCTTCGCCGGGCGAGAACCCGCGACGAAACACATTGGAGCCACAAAGACGAAGGCGCGATGTCGACAACCCCACACAGAAACGTCAACCGTATTGCTTATTCGCCAGCGTATTGCACGCGACGAAGCACCAGATAATAGCAGGAAGATGATAATTGGCAAGAAGGAAATTTCATTTCGCCTGATCGATTTCGAGTTTCAGCCGAGTCGAGTCTGAGGCATATGACTGCCGGACGCGGAACAAGTTTGTACGCACGGAAAGGCATGGACAATCGGCAGCGCGAGGAAACCGTAAGTATTTGATAATATTTGAGAAAACCTTGACTTCCATCACTCCCATCCGGCTTTCCGACCAGCAGGGCGCGAGCGAATTGCGCACCGGAGCCGCCGAAAACGTGCTGCGATCGACCGCGCGATACCTGCTCAGAACCGACGTCCACACCTTCGCGTTTTCGGTTGCGGCCAACGCAATTTTGTCGATGTTTCCCTTTCTCCTGCTGCTCATGACGCTGATCCGGCGAGTGTTTCATTCGCAGGTGATGTATGACGTGGTGGAAAATTTGTTGCGCGACTCGCTGCCAACGGGGCAGGAGTTTGTCATTCGGAATCTCAATGCGCTGGTTGCCGAGCATCATCGGGCACAGATCTTTTCACTGGTGATGCTGCTGGTTAGCTCGACTGGAATCTTCATGCCGCTCGAAGTCGCACTCAACCGCGTCTGGGGATTTCGCAGCAACCGTTCGTATCTCATGAATCAGCTCATCTCGCTCGGGCTGGCCTTTGCCTGCGGATCGCTGACGCTCGTATCGATCGGATTAACCGCCGGGAACGTCCATGTGCTGAAGTCGGTACTGCATGGGTATGCCAACTGGTACGTACAGTGGGCCGGATTCCTGACGATGAAAATGTTTTCGATCATCTCCGGCATCGCGATTTTCTTTCTGATCTATTGGCTCCTGCCGAATGGAAAGGTTCGGCCAAAGTCGGTGTTGCCCGCTGCGGTGATCATGGGATTGCTATCCGAGGCGCTGAAATACGTTTACATTTTTGCGCTGCCATTTTTGAATTTCAGCGAAGTCTATGGACCATTCGCGATTTCGGTGGGCCTGATGTTCTGGGCCTTCCTCTCCGGGATGCTGCTGCTGACAGGGGCGCATTTGTCGGCGCGGAAAACCTTGCGGAATTTGTAATCGTAATCGAACTGATGGTTCTACAATTGAACAAGTAGCATGAAGAATCGAACTCTGGTTTTTCTCATCTTCGCGACGGCAATACTCTTCTCGATTTCTCGGGAATGGAGTGCGCCGATCGGCTGCCCTCGATTGCCGCTCCACAGAATAGATTCGCGAATGACAGCCGTCCGTCGCTAAAGCGTGAATCGCGAGCGTCATTCCGATGCCGGACTACATCATGATTACTCGCCTCACAGACTTCGTGCCGTGATGCGGTCTGTTCCCATGTAAGGTTGTAGCGCCTCAGGAATCAAAACGCTGCCATCGGCCTGCTGGTAGTTTTCGACGATGGCGACCCAGGTGCGCCCGACAGCCAGGCCGCTGCCGTTGAGCGTGTGCACGAGTTCGGTCTTGTTCTTGCCTTCCGGACGGTAGCGGATATTTGCGCGGCGAGCCTGGAAACTTTCGAAATTTGAGCAGGAAGAAATTTCGCGAAACAAATTCTGTCCCGGCAGCCAGACTTCGATGTCATACGTCTTGGCCGCGGAGAAGCCGATGTCGGCCGTGCAAAGAGTCATGACGCGATAATGCAGGCCCAGTTTCTGGAGAACGGTTTCCGCGTTGTTGGTCAGCTTTTCGAGTTCGTCATAAGAATTTTCCGGGCGCGACAATTTGACCAGCTCGACTTTCTGAAACTGGTGTTGGCGGATAATGCCCCGAACATCTTTGCCGTAAGATCCCGCCTCGCTGCGGAAGCACGGCGTGTAGGCGGTGAGGCTGATCGGAAGCGTGGCAGAATCGATGGTTTCGTCGCGATAAAGATTAGTGACCGGGACTTCGGCGGTGGGAATGAGCCAGAGATCTTTTTCACCATGTGGAACGCGAAACAAATCCTGCGCAAACTTCGGCAGCTGGCCTGTGCCATACATCGATTCAGTATTGACCATGAAGGGCGGAAGAACCTCGGTATAGCCGTGCTCGCGGGTGTGAAGGTCCAGCATGAAGTTGCCGAGAGCGCGTTCCAGACGCGCGCCCAGCGCCCAGTAGACGGCAAAGCGGGCTCCAGCGAGCTTCGCGGCGCGCTCGAGGTCAAGAACGCCGAGCTGCTCTCCGAGTTCCCAATGCGGCTTGGGAGCGAAATCAAACTTCGGCGGCGCGCCCCAGCGGCGGGCTTCGACGTTGTCAGCTTCGCTCTTCCCCACGGGCACGCTGTCGCTCGGGAGATTCGGGAGGGCCATCAGAACTTCACGCAGGCGCGCGTCGGCGTCGGCAGCCTTTTTCT
>JBAWAI010000167.1:0-2043 GCA_049589215.1 Terriglobales bacterium
GGTTCGACCGAAGACCTGTGCCGATGCCCGGAGGTGGAGGCGGTTTTTGTTACGACGCCCAACGCGAATCATCTTTCCGATGTACTTACCGCGGTTTCCGCGGGCAAGCCGGTGCTCTGCGAAAAGCCGATGGGGATGAATGCCGAAGAATGTCGTGAGATGGTCGACGCCGCGAGGCAAGCTGGCGTTCTGCTAGGAGTGGCGCAGATCTTCCGGTTTGAGGAGAGCACGGCCCTACTTCGGGCACGTGTGGCGCGCGGAGATATCGGTCGGCCGGTGTTTGCACGGGCAGAATTTTCTTTCCCCGGCCTCGGACATGCGAGGACATGGATCTCAGACCGGAGCATTGCGGGAGGGGGACCGATCGCGGATGTCGGCGTGCATTGCATCGACGCGCTGCGCTACGTACTTCAAGATGAAGTCGTCCGCGTTAATGCGATAACGCGTATGGATGAGAACTCGGGCGACGTAGAGGCCTCTGCAGTGCTGGCTCTCGAGTTCGGACGCGGCACGTTGGCCAGCGTACTGGTTTCTACGCGGGCGCAGTATCGAACTCCGATCGAAATTGTGGGCGAGGCGGGAGTTTTGCGCTCCGACGACGCGCTAACCGTCGACAAGCCTGTTCGGATTGAGTATTGGCGCGGAGGCAAATTGCTGGAGGAGGAGACCGTTTCGAATCATCTCGCGTATGCCAAACAGGTGGACGCATTTGCGACGGCAGTGGAACGGCACAGAGAATTTCAGGTGCCCGGTGAAGAAGGTCTTCGGAACCAGATGATTCTGGATGGGGCCTATCGCAGCGCTGCCTCCGGGAAGAGTGAAAGCATTTGATTAATAGTCGACGATAAAGGAGCCAGGCAGGACCTTTCCTGCAAATAAGAAGCGCCCCGGATTATAAAATCACGGGACGCCCGAACAGCCCTCCCCCAGAACTGCTCACAACTACCCTATCGCAACCGGTCCCTGCCCGGAATGCCACCATTGGGTGGGTATCTGGCACAAAAGAACCACTTGCCAAACGGGCAAACTTTGGTAACATGACCTACACCGCGATAATCGGTAACCAGCCGGTCCGGTTACGGAAGCCGTCACCCAGGGCGATTGATGAGTCTTCCTCTAATACCTCGAACCTGAGAATACGTTTGTCCGCAGGAAGTTATCCGGGGTATTCGCGTCGGATCGATTTGAGAAGCCAAATGTTCTAGGTGTGCAGGCGATTGCAACTAGGGCCCGGAAGTTTCTCCAAGGGAGTCATGCATGTTGTTGATAAATATGATCAATGACTGCATGGTTTGTTTGGAACGGCAAGTGCTCAGTAAGGCGTGGCGACGTATACTCTTTAGTCGTACGTCTTTAGTAAGGGTATAAGACAAGAAACTAAGAACCAGGAAATTTGGGAGGAATTCAAATGAGGCGAGTGTTAGTTCTTGCATTTTTGGCATTGGCGTTGCCGATGGCTGCTTTTGCGGACGGTATCACCCTAACCAACCAGTTTGGTACGATCTCCATGTCCTCTGCGGGCATCAGCTCGAAGGGCTCGGAGTTAACCAGTTTCAACGGAATCCAAGCGCCTCCGGGGCATTCTCTTGGCACGGTCAGTTATTCCACCGGCGCGTTGCTCAGCGGATCGGTTGCCGCGGGCGGCGTATTCTCGTCGGCTGGATCGACGTTTGATGTTGTCGGCAAAGGCAACTATGGCGAACCGAAGGGCGCGATCTTCACGGGCGGCTTCACGGGCAATATCGACTGGACCTTGGTCAGCAGCGTCGGCCAGAAACTCGTGTACACGCTCTCAGGCGATCTGAGCGGCCAGCTCTACAACGGCGTGAACGTGACTGGGCAGACGACCCAGACCATCACGACTCACCCCGGACAGTTGAACCAGGGTATCGGCCACATCACCCTTGGCACGACCACTCTGACGACCCCGGAACCCGGAACCCTTGGCCTGCTCGGCACAGGGCTGCTCGGAATCGCCGGAATGTTCCGCCGCAAAAAGTCCTAAGTCAGCAATTCGCTCGACTCACTCACCCCATGGCCCCG
>JBAWAI010000168.1:0-5378 GCA_049589215.1 Terriglobales bacterium
GCCCAGAACAAGAGGCCGTAGTCGAAAACGAAGATGAGCACGGCAAGTATGCAGGCAGACATCCATTCGCGGCGGCTCGGAGAGCGCTCGCCGCGCACGAGCATCCAGAGATAAAGAACAAGCCCGGCCGCGAGAAAGCGCATAGCCGCGAGCAGGAAGGGCGGAACCTCGCGGACGCCGACTCGGATGGCGAGAAAGGTCGATCCCCAGACGAAGTAAATGATGGCGAACGCGAGCAGGATTTTCCAGGCCGCGGGACGGGATTCGGATTGCACGCTTGGGTCCTCGAACAACTTATAAATCTTTATTAATGCTCTGCTTGACTGACGTAATGAACGCCGCGTGAAAATACTTGCTCAGCCTGAGTTACACCGGAATACTCAATGCAACAGACCGGCATCTAAAATGGTTGCATATCTGAAGGATGCTCGGACCGCTGAACGGAATGCAAAAGTTTTTGCGAGGTGTCGAGAGTAGCACGCCGGCGATTGCGGCCGTGACGATGCTGTGTCTGGGAATTGCCTTTGCGAGCGCCGAAACGAGCGATTCCGCTCCCGCGACATTGTCGGTCGATGTGATTGTGCATAATCTCATGGCGGCCAATGCGCAGCGCGCCAAAGCGTTGCAAGGCTATCGCGGCAGCCGAACCTACAAACTGGACTACTACGGCCTTTTCGGCGGGCACGCCGAGTTGCAAGTCGAGGCTACGTATCGCGCGCCCAACCAAAAGGACTTCCGAGTCATCTCGGAGAGCGGCTCGAAGCTTTTAGTCAAGCAGGTTCTGCTTAAGCTCTTGGAGAGCGAACGCGAAGCACAGGAAGAGCGGAACCGGCACGCGCTTGAGATCAGCCCGGCAAATTATGTATTCAGTTTAGATAGCATGCAGCACACGCCCGCCGGCGATTTCTACGTGCTCGACGTGAACCCCAGAAGCAAAAGCAAGTATGTGTACGCGGGCAAGATCTGGGTGGATGCGCATGATTTCGCGGTAACGCGCATGGAGGGCACGCCGGCTTCCAACCCTTCTTTCTGGGTGAGCCAAGTCCAGGTGCAATTCGAATGGTCGAAGATCGATGGCTTTTGGGTTCCGGTGCATAACTACTCAGTTACTAACGTCCGCATGGGCGGCAGGGCGATATTGAATATCAACTACTCGGATTACCAGTTCACCAACAACGGCCCCGCTAACGCCGCTAGGGTCGGCGAAAAAAGCGCGGTGCTGCCCGATCCCGCGTCGTTGACGGTCCAACCGCACTAAGCCGAGATGCGAGCGGCTTGAGAGACGCCGATCCTGATAGCAATCCAGCATTACGGTAGTAACAGCTCCGTTTCGAATATGACCGTAAGAGCCCACGCCCCCGTCGTACCCTGAAGTCGGGAAAACCCCTGTTCAAAAGGGTCTTTACCGCTCATGGGAAGCCTTGGCCGCAAGCTCTTAGGGAGATACGAGATCGTGGCCGAAGTCGGCCGCGGAGCGATGGGCTCCGTCTACAAAGCCCGCGATCCCAAGATCGACCGGTTTGTCGCCATCAAAACAATTCTTCTTCATCAAAGCGTAGTTCAGGAGCGACAGGAATTTCTCCGTCGATTTTTTATCGAAGCGAAAGCTGCGGGACGCTTGCTCCATCCCGGAATTGTCGCGGTGTTCGATGTCGGAGAAGACCCAGAGACGCAAGACCCGTTCATCGTAATGGAGTACATCGAAGGCCTCACCTTGCGCGAGTTACTCGCCAGGAAAGGCAAGAAGCTTCCGCCGGACGATGCGCTGCGAATTGCTGAAGAGCTTGCCGAGGCGCTCGATTATGCGCATGCGCAAGGCGTAGTCCATCGCGACATCAAGCCGGCGAATATCCTCGTCACCAAAGACGGACAGGCCAAGATCGGCGATTTCGGCATAGCGCAACTTGATCTAACGCATATGACGTTGCCGGGCCGCGTGCTGGGCACGCCGGCGTATATGTCTCCAGAACAACTGGAGGGCGAGCAGGTGGACGGGCGTTCCGATCTGTTTTCCCTGGGCGCAATTCTCTACACTGCGCTGACGGGATACCGGCCTTTCCAGGGAAACAGCGCGACCACCGTGTGTTTCAAGGTGGCGAATCGCGATCCGTTGCAGGCAACGTCCCTGGCTCCCGAGTTGCCGCAGGAGATGGATGCCATGATCGCGCGCGCACTCGCCAAGGATCCAGCAAAGCGCTATCAGACGGGAAAAGAATTCGCCGAGGATCTGCGAAGATTGCGGCAGCGAGCACCACTGAGCAAGGAGACGATCTGGTTTTCGACGCCGACGGGAAAGCGGACGTGGCTGGATGGAAAAGGTGCTGTTGAACAAGAGCGGGAGCCGACGCCGATAGAGAATGCAAAGCCATTACGAGCGGCGCCGAGGAAAAATGCTGGCTTCGACTCCATATTCTCATCCTGGCAGGCGCAGACCGCCATTGGTGTCCCGCTTTTCGCGGCCGTAATTGTGATGAGTTTGTTTGCCTGGCGGGAAATTCGTAAGCGGCCTCCCGTACCGGCGGGCATCGCGGAAAATGTGAATCGCGGCAGCGGCGCAGAGAATCAGAAAGCCACCAGCGGCGCGCCGGGCGAAACGACTGCGCCGGCTGAGACTGGTATTGCAACTGGCCAGCCTTCGTCCACAAATTTAAGCCGGGCGGCGACCTCTGGAAGCGCGACCGGTGCCCCGATTGGAAGCGCGACCGGTGCTCCGATTGGAAGCGCGGCTGGCACATCCGTTGGCGCTGGACTCTCGAGCCGATCTCGAAAGTCGTCAGACGCGGGCTTGGCAAAAGCGAAAGCTCACTCGGCAGTGTCTGCAAAAAGCACGGCACAAGCGAGCCTGAAGACAGTTGCAAGCGCCGGGACAATGGCGAATTCCGGCGGACATGCCGTCCCATCCACAGATGCTGAGCATCCGGCGAATGCTACGGCAGCCACTAGTGCGGTTGCCGATTCGAATGTCGAGATCCGCGTCGAGAGCCGGTTTTCGGATGCGACCTTGAAGATCTGGGTTGACGATCACCTGGCCTATGAGCACCCGCTGCACGACGGGCGCAAGAAGCACCTGTTACTGCTCGGAGGAGCCAAGGAATCGGTGACGATCCCAGTCTCCGCCGGCAAGCACGCGTTGCGCATCGAGGTGCGGTCGGCGACGGAGCAGTATGACGAGACCAAGAGCGTCGACGGCGAATTTCTGTCGGGCGGCGAGAGAATTCTCTCTATTAATTTTGACAAGCACTCGCGCGAGATGCGGGTCGCGCTGCCGAGCGACTAACCTCGCAGTGCGCTGGCGTAGTCACCGCGATCGAAGTCATCCTATAAGCCATTAAAAATCTCCAATCGCCATCGACTCGTCATACATAGGATGGTGAAGCGCTCCGATTCAGTCGTGCTTTTTCAGTCCTGTTTCAGAGCCTCAACCGGGCTCACTTTGGTGGCGCGGCGCGCCGGCACGTAACTTGCGAACAGAGCGACGCAAAGAAAAAGCGCGGGCGTAAGGACAAAGGTCGCAAGATCGCGTGTGCCCACTTCATAAAGCATGCTGGACATCAGCCTTGTCAGCACTACCGACGCGAGCAGTCCGACTGCAATCCCGACCGCAGCCAGCGAGAGTCCCTGGCGGACGACCATGCGCAGAATGTCGGCGTGCTTGGCGCCGAGAGCCAGCCGAATGCCGAACTCTTGCCTACGTTGCGCCACCGAATAAGAGAGCACACCGTAGATTCCAATGGTGGCAAGAGCCACTGCGGCCGCGGAAAAGATTGCCAGCAGAAGCATGGTGAACCGCGGCTGCGAGCGTGATCCGTCCATGAGTTCGTCGACAGTTTGAACGTTGGTGACGGGTTGGTCTGGGTCGACGGCGGCAATCTGCGCGCGAACCGCCGAGATTAGGCTCTGGGGAGGCACGCCCGTCCGCACGAGCAGGTTCATATTAGTCCACGGGATCTGCGGAAATGCGAGATAGAGTTGCGGCTGAGCGGGTTGATCCAACCCATAATTCTTGACGTCGGCGGCGACGCCGACTATCTCGGCAGGGTCGGGCCAGCGGCCTACAATCACGTGCTTGCCAATCGGATTCTGGTTGGGCCAGAAGCGCCGGACAAAGGTCTCGTTAGCGATGACGACCTTGGGCGCCTGCGCGTCGTCAGTGGCGGTGAACTCGCGGCCATCACGCAACGGGACACGCATGGTGCGGAACCACATCGGACTGATGGCTTCGATGTCGAGAAACGGGCGCTCGGAGAGTGGCACGTCGGGCTGGCCTTCTGGCAGAACGGGCGTGATGCGCTTTGCGGTGAGCGGCAAAGTCGCAGAAATCGCGGCGCTGCGCACACCGGGCAGGACGGAAACACGGCGCAGTATCTCGTCAAAGAATTCGGTTTGCTGCCCCGGCTTCGCATACTTGACCGTGGGCAGCGAGACGTTCATAGTGAGCACGTTTTGCGAGTCAAAGCCGGGATCGACGCGGAGCAGTCGTAAAAAGCTGCGCAGCAAGAGTCCCGCGCCGATGAGAAGCAGCAGAGAGAGCGCGATCTGGGTGACGACGAGCAGGTTCTTCATCTGAGCACGGGTGTGGCCGGCGGAAACGCCTCGGCCTTCATCGCGCAAGGCGGTATTGGGATTCGACCGCGCCAGTTGCAGCGCCGGCACGGTGCCGAAGATGATGCCAGCGAAGAGCGAAATTGCAGCGGTAAACAGCAGCACGCGCAGATCGATCCCAATCGGAATGCCGGGCGGAAGCTGGGCCGCTCCCCATGTGACAAGCAGGCGTGTGGCAGCCCAACTCAGCCCAATTCCAAGAATGCCGGCGAGAAGCGCCAGCAACATGCTTTCGGTGAGGAGTTGCCAAACCAGAGTGCTGCGGGTCGCGCCGAGTGCAGTGCGCACTGCGATTTCTTTTTTGCGGGCCAGCGCGCGCGAGAGCAAAAGGCTCGCCACATTGGCGCATGCGATCAGCAAAACCGCCGCTACGGCTGCGGAAAGCACCAACACTTTGCCGCGCACATTGCCGACTACAAGATCGCGCAAAGATTGCGTGGTCATGAACGAGCCGGGGTTGGCGTCAGGCGCGTGAGGATTCTGCTCACGATAGCGCTGGTTGATCACAGAGAGTTCGGCATCGGTGCCCTGCAAAGTTGATTCGGGCCGCAGGCGCGCGATCATCGCGAGATACCCAACGCCCATGCGCAGCCGCTGCGGGGTCATCAGCGAGTACTCGAAGTAGCGCGGCGTCCAGATGTCGACTGGGCCGACAAAAGGAAATTGAATGTTTGCCGGCAACACGCCGACGACGGTAGAGGGCGTTTCGTCGAGCGTGACGGACTGGCCGATGATGTTCGGGTCGCCGTGAAAACGCGTGCGCCACATGGAGTCGC